>JADGOI010000160.1 GCA_017883075.1 Acidimicrobiales bacterium | reverse complement strand
CCGGCTGGAATTTCGCCTCCGTTCGGCCGATGGACGGTTGTCGGCGAGCTGGTGGGTGAAGTGGCGAAGGCCACGACGTGGTTGGCAGAGGTGGCGACGAGGACCCCATTCCCTGTGCTTGGGGTGGGAAAGTGGTTGGTGGGCACGCCGATTGATGCCTGCTGTTTCACCGCGCCGGTGCTCGGGTCGAGCCCGTAGAGCACGCCGTTCTGTCCGATGGTCCATACCAAACCCGCGGCCACGATGGGTGGGCCGCCACCGGTTCGGGATCGCCAAAGAACATGGAGCGACCAGGGGGAAGCGCTCACCTGCACAGCCACGATGCCGCCCAGGCAGGGCAAAAAGACAGTCGTCCCCACTACCGCGGTTCCTCCGTCCACATCGTCGCCGCAGACCGACCCCACGGTCGCCTCCTGCCCACCGATACCCCCGAGGCGGTTGCCATTGAGGAGGTACGCGACACGCGACTTGCCCGCCGCCACCACCTGACCGTTGGCCAACAGGGCGGGCTCCATTGAGAGGTCGAGGTCATTGGCATTGTCCGAGGCCCAGGTGCTGGGGGCGAAGTACTGGAGGAGTTGAAGACTGGAGGACAACTCGAGCACGGAGTCGCTGTGGTCGTACGGGTGCCCGGACGACGTGACCGAGCCGTTGCCCACACCGACCCAGAGATCGCCCCGGCTGTCGACCGCCGGTGCTCCGCCACCCATCCAGATCGCCCCCTGGCTCTCATCGGCGGCGGAATCAACTGCGAAGTCCACCGGCGCACCGCCGGCCTCATCTACCCCCACCAGCCACCCTCGGTAGATCGAGCAATCCCCGTAGTTGCCACCAAAGCCGAACACCACCCGGTTGGCGTCGAGCGTCAGTCCGGTGCGTTGCAACAGCGCCGCCGGCTTAGAGCCGGCCGGGTCCACGTCCTGGGTCATCTCAGTGCGGCCCGAGGTGGTGTCGAGACCGACAAGCATGTGGGTCGGGTTTCCGTTCCTCAGCTCGTCGGCCACCACGAAGATCTCGGATCGGGCCTGGTCGATGACCGGGGTGCCGGTGATACCCACGGTCGGGGTGATGTTGCCGCAGGGGAGCGACCGCAAAGGTACGGGGGTGCCGAGGTGGGTCGACCAAAGCACCGCCCCGGTGGAGGACGAAAGTGCATAGACGGTGTCGTTCTCCGTGGCCACAAAGACCTGTCCTGAAGAAATAAGTGGTTCGCCGAAGAGGGCACCATCGAGCCTTGGCGAGGTCCAGGCCGGGCTGGCGGTATCGACGGCAGCCACCGACGCCGCCACCCCGGTGCCGGCCGCGTTCTGGTGGTAGACGGGCCACGAGGGATCTCCGGACGAAGTGGCCGACAGGGCCGTCTCCCCACCCACGGCGGAGGTCGAGGCCCACATCATCAACGCGGGGACAACCAGCGCGATCAGCGTTGCCCCGAGTCGGAGGTGGCTCCGCCCGTCCGGGCCAGGCTGGTCGCCGGTGGCCCGTTCCCCGCTCATTCCCATAGCCGCAGGCTAGCGACGGCTGGCGAGTGTGAAAGATGCGAAGAGGTGTCGGATGACTTCCGGCTGTGAGCCGGGTTCAGCGTACGGGTCCGCCGTCGCGCAGCTGTTTACTGCAGGACATGTCGGCGAAGCCATGTCGCCTCATGCGTGCCTACATGCCGTCGTAGTCGGCTCCCGTCGAAGGCGGCAGCTCGATGTCCCATCGCCGCATACCGTCTTCGATCCGGCCGACGATCGTCTGCAGGGCTGATACGCGGCCAAACCGCTTCTGTTCTGCATCGATCACGTCCCACGGGGCATCAGCATGATCGGTCGAGGCCAGCATGGCGTTGACCGCGGCTTTGTACTCGGCACGCTTCTCCCGATTGCGCCAGTCTTCCTCGGTCAGTTTCCATGCTTTGAGGGGATCGTCCTGGCGTGCCCGGAACCGATTCAATTGTTCGTCATGAGAGATGTGGAGCCACAGCTTGATGAGGATCATGCCCTCGGCGGCCAGGGATTGCTCATACGCGGTGATCTCCTTGTACGCCCGGCGCCACTGCTTGTCGGTGGCCAACCCCTCGACCCTCTCGACGAGTACTCGTCCGTACCAACTCCTGTCGAGTATCGCCATGCCCCCCCAGCCCGGGAGCGCGGGGGAGAAGCGCCACATGAAGTGGTGCCGCAACTCATCGGACGTAGGTGCGCTGAACTGGGTGACCCGTACGTGACGCGGATCGAGCGGTGCCACCAGGCGCTTGATCACGCCTCCTTTCCCGGAGGCATCCCATCCCTCGAAGACCACGCACACCGGGGGGCCGAGCCGCTTGTCGCCGAGTTGTCCACCGTTGATGAGCCGCAAATGCACCAGCCGGCGTTGCACCCGTGCCAGCTCCACCTCTTCTTCCTCGCGAGACAGCCGTCCACCCAATTTGACCGATGCGAGTGTCGGGTGGGCCATCACCACCTTGTTGGTCACCTGTTCAATGTAGGCCGACTGAGGCAATCCCGCATTGCCGCCCACCGGAGTCTCGTGAGGACTAATCGTTGCTGCCGGTCAGTTCGGGGTAGCGGAAGCATCCGGTGAGGTGGTCCATCACCATCCCGGACGCCTGCAGATACGAGTAACAGATCGTGGGTCCGACGAAGCGGAATCCTCGCCGGCGGAGATCGGCGCTGAGGGCCTCTGAAAGCGGGGTCGAGGCGGGCACCTGTCTGGGCGACGCCCACCGGTTGATGACGCGATGTCCACCGACGACCCCCCGGAGGAGGGCGTCGAAGCTGCCCATATCTTCCTGTACCCGGAGTAGGGAATTGGCATTCCCGACGGCCGCTTCGATCTTCTGGCGATGCCGGATGATGCCGGGGTCACAGAGAAGCGCCTCCACCTTGCGTGGGGAGAAGCGGGCCACCACCGCGGGGTCGAAATCGGCGAACGCCTGCCGGTACCCGTGACGGCGCTTGAGGACGGTGAGCCAACTCAACCCGGCTTGCGCACCCTCCAGAACCAACAGTTCGAAATGTCGGCGGTCGTCGTGGAACGGGACGCCCCACTCGGTGTCGTGATACGGAGCCAACCACGGCCCGGTGGCCCAATGGCAGCGGGGCCGGCCGTCGTCCTCCCAATCGGGTTCGGGTGCGGCCGGCATGGTGGGAATGTAGCCCTTCGATTCCGATCCATCAGACTGGCTGGCAGGGCCCTCCCCGGTGTTAGCTGGTCGGTATGCCCCTCATTGGAGACTACGTGGCCAGTCCCACCCGGTGGGTGCGGGACCAAGTCGAGTTGTATGAGGGGTCCGGCGGCACCGAGGGAACCACGTTGCGGGGTCTGCCGGTGATTCTTCTGACGACCAAGGGGGCGAAATCGGGCAATATCCGCAAGACGCCTCTGATGAGAGTGGAGCACGCCGGCAGCTATGCCGTGGTGGCGTCCCAGGGCGGTGCCCCAAAGCACCCGGTCTGGTACTTCAACCTGCTCGCCAATCCCGAGGTGGAGCTCCAGGATGGCCCTTCTCGATGGGACATGGCGGCCCGCGAGGTGACCGGCGAAGAAAAGGCGATCTGGTGGGCCCGCGCCGTCGAGGCCTATCCCGACTATGCCGACTACCAGGCGAGGACCGATCGTCAGATCCCCGTGTTCGTCCTCGAGCGGCACTCCGCCTGACGACCGCGGCTCCGTGACCATCATCGCCTACCCAGGAGATCGACATGCCCATCAACGTCTCGCCTATTGCCGGCATTGATGCCGGCATCAATGACATCCGCCGCCGGACCGCGGACCTGATCAACGCCGACGTGCTGCCCAATGAAGGGAAACTATGGGGATCGACCCAAGGCAAGTCGGCGAGTGATGACGAGAGGGACCAAATCAGGCACCAGGCGGTAGGCCTTCGTGAGGAGGTCAAGATCTAAGGTACGTGCCGCCGGTCTGTGGGCACCGCACCTCCCGGCGTAATACGGCGGCATGGGGCTCGATTTTCTCCAACTCGCCTACATGTATGAAGTCCTGGCCTATGCCGCCGGGGCTGCCGCTCTGTTCGGGGTGGCCGCTCCCAACTCTGGCAATGCGCGGATCCTGGTGAAGTACGGCACCGACGAACAGAAGCGCACCTGGTTGCTTCCGTTGATCGACGGACAGTTGGAATCGGGTTTTTCGATGACCGAGCCCGACGCCGCCGGTTCCGATCCGCGTTCGCTCACCACCGAGGCGGTGCGGGAAGGCGACGACTGGGTGATCAACGGGCACAAATGGTTTACCTCGAACGGTTTCGCCGCTGAGTTCTTCATCGTGATGTGCCGAGCCAATGACCCAACTGGTGAGCTCGGCAAACCCGGTCAGATGACCCAGATCATCGTGCCCAGCAAGACACCCGGTGTGAACATCATCCGCGGAATCGGCATCTTCGGCCATTCGACCTCTGACCATTGCGAGATCGTCTACGACAACGTGCGGGTGCCGATGGAGAACACGCTCGCTGGTCCGTGAGGTCCACGGTGGCCTGTTGAAGGACAAGCAGTTCATCCAGGGCTTCATCGCCGATAGCTACATGGACATCCAGGCGGCCCGCCTCATGACCATCAATGCCGCCGAGAAAGTGGCGGACAATGATCCTCAGGCTCGCACCGCCATCTCCGCCATCAAGGTCTTTGTCCCAGCTGCGTACCACCGAGTGGTGGACAGGGCCATCCAGGTGTGGGGAGGTGCAGGGTTGAGCAACGACCTGCCCCTGGGTCGCATGTATCTGGCGGCCAGGGTCCGGCAGTTGGCTGACGGGCCCGACGAGGTCCACAGGATCCTGATGGCCAAGAACATCCTCCGCGAGTATGAATCCGGGAACACCTGGGATTTTGGGAAGTAGTCGGCCAGGGACCGGCCCCGACGCGCCGTGCCGGAGTCCAACCCGGGCGGTAGGGTGACGGACGGTGACCGGTATGGATGATTCTTTTGACCTGGAGATGGCCGCGGCGTCACTGCGTGCCGACCTCACCG
>JADGOI010000159.1 GCA_017883075.1 Acidimicrobiales bacterium | reverse complement strand
GGCCCACTGGCGTTGGCTGGCACCGGGTGATCGCGAAGGATCACGACGGCGGTCACCAACTTGGTGAGCGAGGCGACAGGCACTGGAGAGGTCTCACTCGAATTGGCAGCGAATCCCAGCGCCGGGACCTGCACCGCGCCCTGCCCCTTGGACGGCCATGGAAGGACCGGCGGGCCACCGGGAACCTTCACGGAGGCCAGCGAAGATTGCCATACCGGAACGGGAAGGGGTCGAGTCACGTGCCACGCTTCCGCCGACCCGATTCCGATCACGACCACCACCCCGATGGTCACCAGTGACCACCTGAGTCGATGTGACCCACGCTTGTTGTCGCGCCCACCACCCCGCCCGTTTTCGGTCGGAAGTGGATCGGTAGGTTCGGAGCTCGATCGTCCTACGACCGATTCCACCTCTGTGATGTCAATCAACGCTCTTCGAGTTCCTCGACGGTCATCAACACTGTTCGGGCCTTGGATCCCTCTGAAGGCCCCACCACGCCGCCGCGCTCCATCAGATCCATCAGACGGCCGGCCCGGGCAAATCCTACCCGAAGTTTTCGCTGCAGCATCGATGTGGACCCCAACTGAGACCTCACCACCAGATCCATCGCCTGAGCCAACAACTCCTCGTCATCGTCATCGGCACCCCGTTCCCCGGCTCGGCCGGTTCGGGCCACTTCGTCGATACCGGCCACCACTTCCATCGGCCGCTGACGTTTCCAGTGGGCGGCAACGGCCCGAACCTCGTCTTCTCCGACCCACGGGGCCTGGAGACGCTGTGGATTCGACGACGATGCGGTTACCAACAGCATGTCGCCCTTGCCGATGAGCCGCTCGGCCCCGGGTTGGTCGAGGATGACTCGACTGTCGGCCAGCGACGACACCGAAAAAGCCATTCGGGATGGAATGTTTGCCTTGATGACTCCGGTGATCACATCAACCGACGGGCGCTGGGTAGCCAGCACAAGGTGGATCCCCACCGCCCGCGCCATCTGAGCGATCCGGCACACCGAGTCCTCGACGTCCCGGGCGGCCACCATCATCAGGTCGTTCAGCTCATCCACCACTATGAGAATGAAGGGCAGCCTCTGGTAACGCCGCTCATCTTCCACGGACTCCTGCCCGGATACGTCGTCGTCGGGGCCCGTACCCCTCATGCGGAGCCGGTAAGCCTCTTCGTGATCTTCGAGTTGGCCACCATCGACGGCAACGTTGTACCCGGTGATGTCGCGCATCCCCGCCTCGGCCAGGAGGTCGTAGCGGCGCTCCATCTCCTTGACCGCCCAGGACAGGGCGTTGGCCGCCTTCTTCGGGTCCACCACCACCTGGGTCAGCAGATGGGGAAGGTCGTTGTACTGACCCAGTTCCACCCGTTTCGGGTCCACCAGCATCAGGCGAACCTGATCGGGAGTGGCCCGGACGAGGATGGAGGTCAGTATGGAGTTGATGCACGATGACTTGCCCGAACCGGTAGATCCCGAAACCAGTAGGTGGGGCATGTCGGCCAGGTTCACCATGTACGCATTGCCGGCGATATCGCGACCCAGCGCCACCTCCAGCGGATGATGGGCCTTGGCGGCTTCGGGCGAGGCCAGGATGTCCCCCAACGCCACCAACTGGCGACGGCGATTGGGAACCTCTACGCCAATGGCGGATTTGCCGGGGATGGGCGCAAGGATGCGCACGTCGGGTGATGCCATGGCATAGGCGATATCCCGGGACAACGAGGTCACCCGGGCCACTTTGACGCCGGTCCCGAGCTCGAGCTCGTAGCGGGTCACCGACGGCCCGACCGTATGGCCTACCAGCCGGGTTTCGACCCCATGGGCGGCCAACGCGTGCACCAGAGCGGTGCCGCCGGCATCCACTTCGCGTTCGTCGACAGCCTGTGGCTTCAACCTCTTCAGGAGAGTGGGCGGGGGTAGGCGCCATCCTCCGGCACCCGGACCCAGTTTCATCTCGAGTTGGGAAGCCTTGCCGGCCTTGGTGGCGGCCTCAGGAAGGGTCGCCACGTCCGGAGGCCCACCCGATCCCTCCATCGGGTCCAACACTGAATCGGCGGTGACCGGCAACGCCACCTGGGGAACCACCCCCATCCCGGGGTCGGGGTTGCGAGTGGCAATCCCATCGTTCGCTTCCGCTTCATCTCCACCTGATATCGCCCGGCCGAAGGGGTCGGTGAGTTGGTCGTCATCGGCGTCGGCCTCGACACGACCCGATCTCCCCTCGGGGCCGCCACGAGCCACATCGAATGCCCAACGGGCCGCCACACTGATGCCGTGAGCGGCGGTCATTACCGACACCCCGGTGAACAGCACCATGGCCACCACCATCACTGCTAGCAACACGGTGGCGGCGCCGAAACCCCCGAGACCGGCCCGGAGGGGATTGCCAATCACCGCACCGACCCAACCACCGGCGGACGACAGGCTGGCCGTCGATGCCCCGATCCTGGGTGATCCCCCTGCCAACGCGGCCAAACCTGCTGTGGCGAACAGGGTGAGCGTCCCCCCGAGCACCGCTCGGCTGGGATCCCGTCCCGGAACGGATTCTTCCGAGTTGCGGCCGGCAATCAGCCGGACACCCACCGCCACCGCCACCACCGGCACCAGAAATCTTCCCCACCCCAGGAGGTCACCGAGAACGTGTCTCGCCCCGTGGCCGACCGGGCCCAATGCATCGGCGTAGATGGCCAACACGGAGAGGAGGCCGGCCGTCACCAGCACCACCCCCCACACGTCGGCGGCGTGGGCGGCCACCACGTCCCACATCCCCGCCGCCATCCCGTTCAGTGGTTGCCGCGATTGCCCACGTCCAGTCCGCGCGCTGCCCCGGCCTTTGGCCGTGGATCTCTTCTTCGAGGCGGCTCTTGCTCCGGAACGGGAACGAGCGGGACCTGCGGCCCTGGCTCTCGACCGCGAGGCACCGGATCGACCCGCCGGTCGCTTCGTAGCGGTCGTCACAGTGAAACCAGGTTACTCGGTGGGCTCTCCGACTACGGGGACTTCCCGGGAGTTGTCAGACTGTGACGATGACCGGGACGATCATCGGGCGCTGCTTGGTCCGGTTCCCGACCAACTGGCCGAGTGCCTTTCGTGCCACCCGGTTCAGCGATTCGTGGTCCTGACTTCCACCGGACAGGGCCTTCTCCAACGCCTTGGTTACTGCCACCCGTGCCTCATCGAGCAGACGATCGGTGTCGTCGTCGTAGGCCCAGCCACGGGTGACTATCTGGGGGGCGCCCACAACTTCTCCCCGCTTCAGATCGATGGTGGCCACCGCCATCACCACGCCATCTTCGGCGAGGACTTTCCGGTCGCGCAGAACTCCGTGGCCGATGTCACCCACCGAGCTTCCGTCGACGAAGAGATACCCCCCGGGAACGCTGCCGTCACGACGAAGACCCGATGTCTCGAGCTTCACCGCGTCTCCGTCCTCGCACAACAGGATTCGGTCCCCGGCGATCCCCATCGAGTTGGCCAACCGCACATGGTTGGCCATGTGACGGTATTCACCGTGCACCGGTATGAAGAACTCCGGTCGGGTCACCGACATGAGCATGGCCAGTTCCCCCTGGCGTGCGTGCCCGCTCACGTGGACCGCTTCCACCCCCGAGTGGATGACCTCCACCCCCCGGCGATGAAGACTGTCAATGACCCGTCCCACCGACCATTCGTTTCCGGGAATCGGGTGGGCGCTGATCACCACCACGTCGTCCTCGCGGAGTTTGAAGAATCGGTTCTCGCCCACGGCCAGTCGGGAGAGGGCCGACATCGGCTCACCCTGCGAGCCGGTAGAGATGACACACACCTGCCCCGGGGGCAGCGTGTCCACCTGCTCGATATCCACCAGTGCGCTGTCGGGGATCTCGAGAATGCCCAGCTGCCGGGCCAAGGCCACGTTCTTCTGCATCGAACGACCCAGGGTTGCCACTTTTCGCCCACCGGCGATGGCGGCATCGGCCACCTGCTGGACCCGGTGGATGTGGCTGGCAAAGCAGGTCACGACGAATCGTCGGTCGGGACGGGACAGGAACACCCGGCGCAGGGTGGCCCCCACCGTGGTCTCCGACGGTGTGAATCCCGGTTCTTCCGCGTTGGTCGAATCGCACAGCAACAAGCGGATGCCCGGGTCGGAGGCCAACGCTCCCATCCTGGCCAAATCGGTGCGCCGGCCATCGACGGGATGGAGATCGATCTTGAAGTCCCCCGAGTGCAGGATCACACCCTGAGGAGTATGAAAGGCGGTGGCAAACGCCTGGGGCACCGAGTGGGTGACCGGAATGAACTCAACATCGCAGGGCCCGATCCGCCGACGCTCTCCGTCGCGGACGGGAATCCAGGTGACCTGACTGGCCAATCCGGCCTCGTCCACCCGGTTCCGGGCCAAACCCAGGGTGAGCTCGGAGCCGTAGACATCCACCGGAAAATCACGAAGCAGGAACGCCAACCCGCCGGTGTGATCTTCGTGCCCGTGCGTCAGGATGACCGCGTCCACCCGATCGGCGTTCTCCCGCAGGTACGTGAAGTCGGGAAGCACCAGATCGACGCCGGGCATGTCCGGGTCGGGGAACATGATGCCCACGTCGAGGATGAGGATGCGACCGTCCACCTCGATACAAGCGCAGTTCCTCCCGATCTCTCCGAGACCACCGAGGAACACGATGCGGACCGGAGCCGCTCCCTTGGAACCCGCGGCGACACGTGCCGACGGGTTCGGGTGGGGTTGACGCTTCTTCTGATCGGTGCCCCTGGCCGCGCTGTCCTTGCCGGGTGATCGTCTCCGTGGTGGGTCCGCGCCCGCGTTCGCCTGTTTCTTCGACCTCTCGGTCCGACCCGGATCAGGCAACCGATTGACGATTCAGCGAGGGTTGGTGCAGCCGCTCGATGACGCCGCGTGCGTCGGACACCAGGGACTCGGGCGCCTCGGGATGAGGGAGACGGCACTGCCCGGCCGGAAGGCCCATGGCTCGGCAGGCGGCCTTGGCCGGGACCGGATTGGGGAA
>JADGOI010000158.1 GCA_017883075.1 Acidimicrobiales bacterium | reverse complement strand
CGTCGCCTCTCGGGCGAGGAGCGGACGTGGCGGTGGTGCTGTTCACCACCGGATCCACCGGGCATCCCAAAGCGGTACTGCACTCCAATCGGGGCCTGGCGTACAAGGCCCTGTCCATGACGACTGCCCACGGTTTGTCGAGCACCGACACCGCGCTCATGCCGTCGCCGCTGGCTCATGTGTCCGGATTGTTGAACGCCGTACTCGTGCCCGGGACGGCGGCCATGCCGGTGGTATTGATGGAGAAATGGGATCCCGAGCTGGGAGTCCGTCTGGTTGGCGAGCACGCCGTCTCATTCATGATCGGCCCGCCCACGCTCTTTTTGGGAATGATGGACGTGGCCGGATCTCGGGCCCACCTGAAGAGCCTGCGGGTGGTCTCGTGCGGCGGCATGGGGGTGACCCCCGAGTTCATCGATGCGGCCCGCCAAGAGTTCGGCGCCACCGTGAAGCGCACCTACGGATCGACCGAAGCCCCGACCATCACCACCTGCACCGCCGGTGACGGAGCCGACAAGGCACGGGATACCGACGGGCACTCGGTCGGTGACGCGGTCATTCGGGTGGTGGACCCGGTCAGCAACCGCAGTGTCCCGGCCGGCGAGCGAGGGGAGGTTCTCCTGCGGGGTCCCGAGCTCTTCGTCGGCTACGCCGACGAGAGCCAGACCAGAGAAGCTGTCCGCCGGGGATGGTTTGCCACCGGCGACCTGGGCACGCTCGACGACGAGGGTTGGTTGACCATCGTGGGACGGGTGAAGGACCTGATCATCAGGGCCGGCGAGAACATCGCATCGGCAGAGGTGGAACGTCTGCTCGAGCTGCATCCCGGTGTCCGCCAGGCGGTGGTGGTCGGGTGCCCGGACCAACGGGTGGGGGAGCGGGTGGCGGCGTTCATCGTGGGGGACCACCATCTCGACGTCGAAGAGTGTCAACGCTGGTTTGCAGCCCAGGGAGTGGCCCGGTTCAAGACGCCGGAGTTGGTGGTGCACGTCGAGGAGATCCCGCTGTTGGGGATCGGGAAGCCCGACCGTCCGGCGTTGCGGGCCCGAGTGGCGGCACTGGCTCCGCCCGGCCGGTGATGGCGATGAGCATGACAATTGATCGATCTGAAGGGACGTGGTGATGGCCGCAGGGATTGTGTCGTGGGGGGTATATCTGCCCTACTGGAGGCTCGAGCGCGCTGCCATCGGCGCGGCGTTCGGGACTGTCACCGCCAAGGGAACCCGGGCAGTTGCCTCCTATGACGAGGACACCACCACCCTGGGCGTGGAGGCGGGCCGCCGGGCGCTGGATGTGGCCGGGGCGCCGGTTCCCGAGGATCTCTTCTTCTCCACCCCGGCTCCGGCATATCTCGACAAGACCAACGCCACCACGATTCACGCTGCACTGGGCCTTCCGCCGGGTGCCGGCGCCTATGACCTCTGCGGTTCGGTGCGTTCGGCCTGGGCCACCATGAGCCTGACCGCCCTCAGCGGTGAACGGCGTCCGTCCATGGCCGTCATCTCTGATCTGCGCACCGGTCTGCCCGGTGGGGCCGAAGAGAGCCAGGGAGGGGATGGTGCGGTGGCATTCGTCTTCGCTCCCGAGGGCGGTGTGGCCGAGGTGAAGGGACATGCATCGGTGACCGACGAATTCCTCGAGCGCTGGCGGATTCCGGGCGAGACAGCCTCCCGTCAATGGGAGGACCGCTTCGGCGAGGAGGTCTATGTACCTGCGGCCCGAGCCGCCTTCACCGCTGCGCTGGAGAACGCAGGCCTGACCATCGACGACGTGGATCATCTGGTGGTAGCCGGCCTGCATGCCCGGGCCGTCGGTTCGCTGCGGAAATCGCTCGGCGTTCCGTCGGACCGTGTGGCCCCCGACCATGTGGCGCGCATCGGAAATCTCGGTGCCGCCCAAGCCGGAGTGGGCCTGGCCGATGTATTGGAACGCGGGTCACCCGGCCAGGTGGTGGTGGTGCTCGAGCTCGCCGACGGCGCGGATGCGGTCGTGTTGCGCACCACCGCCGCCTTGGTCGCGGTACAAGAGGAACGGCGGAAGGCGGGCTCGATCGGTGTCGCGGCACTGGTGGACCAGGGTCGCGCCGACCTCCCGTATGCGGTGTTCCTCTCCTGGCGGGGACACCTCCGCCGTGAGCCCCCGCGCCGACCCGATCCCGAACGGCCCGATGCTCCCGCCATGCGACGGAACGAGAGTTGGAAGTTCGGCTTCAGTGCCAGTCGTTGTGTGGCGTGCGGTTTTGTCCACCTTCCGCCCACCCGGGTCTGCCTGTCGTGCCGGGCCGTCGACCGGATGGAACCTCTGCGGCTGGCCGACGTGAGGGGCACGGTGGCCACTTACACCATCGATCGGTTGGCGTACAGCCTTTCTCCTCCCATGCTCGGAGCGGTGATCGACTTCGACGGGGGCGGTCGATACCGGGGAGAGATGACTGACGTCGACCCCGAGGCGGTGTCCATCGGTACTCGGGTCGAGATGACATTCCGGCGGCTCTATACCGCCGAAGGGGTGCATAATTACTTTTGGAAGGCTCGGCCCCTGTCCGACGGCGCCGGAGCAACGGACGAGGACGCCGGGTCGGTTGACGCGGGTGGAACAGAGAGGGGCTGACATGGCCAGCAGAGGGATTCGTGACCGGGTGGCGATCGTGGGAATGGGTTGCACCCCCTTCGGCGAACTGTGGGACAAAAGCGTCGACGACCTCCTCACCGATGCCACCGTGGAGTGTGTGGACTCGGCTGGCATCTCCCTCGACGACGTCGACGCCTTCTGGTTGGGGACCATGGGTTCGGGCCTCTCGGGCCTCACCCTCTCCCGACCGCTCAAGATCGATTACAAACCGGTGACCCACGTGGAGAACTTCTGCGCCACCGGCTCGGAAGCGTATCGAAATGCCTGTTACGCGGTGGCCTCGGGCGCCTACGACCTGGCCATGGCCGTCGGGGTGGAGAAGCTGAAGGACTCGGGCTACTCCGGACTCACCGGGATCCGACAGGTCGGGGACGGGACCCTCGCCGGGCTGAGCTCTCCCGCGGCGTTTTCGTTTCTGGTGCCGGCATATGCCCACAAATACGGGGTGGATCCGGACGAGTTGAAGTCGGTGCTCACCCGGATCGCCTGGAAGAACCACCGGAACGGGGCCGTGAACCCCCGGGCCCAGTTTCGCAAGGAGGTCTCCATGGAGAAGATCGCCTCCTCGCCACTGGTTGCGGGCGAGCTCGGAGTGTTCGACTGCAGCGGAGTGAGCGATGGGGCCGCCGCGGTGGTGGTGTGCCGGGCTGAGGATGCGCACCGGTATACCGACACGCCGCTCTACGTCAAGGGACTCAGCCTGGTGGCCGGACCGGCGGCCGGCATCATCGATCCCGACTATGACTACACCAGTTTCGAAGAGGTGGTCAGGTCAGCCGCCGACGCCTATGACCAGGCCGGGATCACCGATCCCCGCGCCCAGCTGGCCATGGCTGAAGTCCACGACTGCTTCACCCCGACCGAGTTGGTACTGATGGAGGACCTCGGTTTCGCCGAGCGGGGCACGGCGTGGAAGGAGGTGATGGCCGGGACGTTCGACCGGGACGGGGAGCTTCCCGTCAACCCCGACGGTGGACTCAAGAGCTTCGGGCACCCGATCGGGGCCTCGGGATTGCGGATGCTCTTCGAGTGTTGGCTGCAGCTGAGGGGAGAGGCCCCACCTGAACGGCAGATCGCCGGCGTGGGCGAGGGGGGCCGCACGCTCGGTCTCACCCACAACCTCGGCGGCGGCCCAGGTGAGTGTGTCAGTTTCGTGGGTGTGGTGGGAAGCCAACTGTCGGACTGAGAGCCTGGGTGCGATTGCCCGGCAGGCCTTGGCTACCATGGCCCGGATCGGTCTTCGGTTCGTAGCGAAAAGGGGGGACACATGGGGCATGGTGGAGGTGTCGATCCTTTCGCCGAGAACGAGGACCAGACGGCTCTCCGCCAACTGGCCCGTGAGGTGGCGGCCCGGGAGATCGCCCCGCGCGCCGCCCATCACGACGAGACGGGCGAGCTGCCGCGCCAGGCGATCAAGGCGCTGGCCGATGCCGACCTCTTTCGGGTGACGATCGGCGAACAATGGGGCGGCCTGGGCATGGGCGACGTGGAGGCGGCCATCGTGCTGGAGGAGATCGCCCGCCACGACGTGTCGTCAGCCATCTGTTGTCAGCTGGCGTACAACGGCCCGGCCAGGGGAATCGAGCATCTGGGTAGCCCGGGCCTGAAAGACCGGTGGCTACCCACGGTGGCCGATGGCGACGCCATCATCAGCATCGGGATCACCGAACCCGATGCCGGCTCCGCCGTGCAGTCCATGCGCTCCGCGTTGACCGAGGACGGTCAGGGTCGGTGGCGGCTCGACGGTTACAAGAACTACTCGACCCTCGGGCATGGGGCGGCCGCCGTGCTGGTCTGGTGCCGATGGCCCAAAGGTGATGGTGCTCGGGGGATCGGAGCCGTGGTGGTGCCGACCGATCGGGAAGGGGTGGAGCTGACCGGCCTGCATCGGGGAATGGGTATCCACGCCGCCACCGAATCGGAGATGGCCTTCGACGGGGTGCTGATCACCGAGGACGATGTGCTGGTGGCCGGTGACCCGGGTTCCTCCGAGCCGTTCAAGCTCTTGTTGTCACATCTCAATCATGAACGCTGCGGCAACGCCGCCATGTGCGTGGGGGCCGCCCAGGGTGCTCTCGAACGCTCGGTCGACTACATGAACGATCGCATCGTCGGAGGGCGGCCGATCGCCGAGCTGCAGGGTCTGCAGTGGAAGCTGGCCGACATGGCGGTGGCTCTCGAGGGTGCGCGTTTGCTGTTGGCTCGAGCAGTACGCCTGGCCGGACCGGGGGGTACGCCACCGCCGATGGAGACGGCCATGGCCAAGGCTGCCGCCAACCTGGCGGCCAAGTACGTCTGCGACGAGGCCATTCAGATTCACGGTGGGTACGGCTACAGCCGCGAGTATCCGCTGGAGCGGGCCTATCGGGATATCCGCGGACTGTGCATCGGGGCCGGCACCGTCGAGGCA
>JADGOI010000011.1 GCA_017883075.1 Acidimicrobiales bacterium | reverse complement strand
GCCGACCTGTTGGTAGGCCCACATCACCAGACCTGAGCAGTCGAAGCCGCTCTGAGGACTGGTGCCGCCCCACGTATAAGGGACACCTTGCTCGCCCTGGGCGGCCTGCACAGCACCTGGCGCACCGCTGGCGGTGGGAGGCGCTGGGCTGAGGGAAACGTAACCACCACCACCACCACCACCACCACCACCACCACTGCCGCTCGAACTACCAACCGACGAACTGGACCGGGCGGCTGACTGTGCGGCAGCTTGTGCGGCAGCTTGTGCGGCCTGAGCAGAAGCCAGCTTGGCCTGGGCGGCGGCCTGGGCGGCGGCCTCGGCGGCAGCTTGCTGTTGCCTGACCAATGACTGAATGTTGGCATTGACGCCGTTCAGTGCCGATGAATCCTGTGAGGCCAGTGACGAGGCCTGATTCTTCGATGCTGTTGCCGCGTTGGCGGCCGACGTGGCCTGTGACTGTTGCTGCTGCAGCGCGTCCTGTTGCGTATGCAGCTGGGCTTGGGCCGTGTGCAGCTGATCCACGGTGTTGGTCACGTTGCCCGAAGCGATGGCGGAGTACACGTTGTGGATGCCGGCAGCGTTGTTGTCACCCGTGAACATCTGGGTGAGCTGATTGCTGGTGCCGTTACTCATGTAGTCGGCCACAGCCTGGTTTCGAAGTTGCCCCTGGTCCTTGGTCACCTCGGCCTGATCCTTGGCCAGTTGAGCCTGGCTCTGAGCGATCTGGATGTTGAGCTGAGAGACCTTGTAACTGGCAGAGTCGTACTGCGAAGTCAACGCCGCGATCTGCTGCTGCTCTGCCGCGATCTTGGCGGTCAGCGCCGAGGCCTGGGCCTTGGCATCAGAGATTTGGTCGGCCGAAGCTGGGCGCGTGGGCACCACTACCAGAGACGTGATTCCGGTAGTTGCGGCCAGTGCGAGCAGCGCACCGACCCGTCCACGGGACCTCGTGCGTGCCTCGCGAGGGGCACCTGGCTCGGACGTCGAGTACTGCTCGGCGTGAGTCATATCACCCTCATTTTTAGTCGATTTTGGCCTCCGGCACAAGGGCACCCCCCCCAAAGATGCCTCTGACCTGCAACAATAGCAATACGCGCCCCGGACAGATCACGCCATTTCGCCATATCGCGGTCACACTCCGGTCACACTCCGCTCACATTCCCACCCTTACGATGACCCCTCCGTTCACCAGGTCCGATTGCCCCTCCGGTCACCGATTCCGTTGACCTGTTCCGGTCGTCCGCCAGCCCCGGCGAGCACGACAGCCACCCGATCAAGGAGCCGGGTAGGGTCGTCGGCATGGGTGAGATCATCGAATTCGCATGTAATGGGGGAACCGCTGAGGGCTACCTGGCGGTCCCATCCGGGGGGGCCGAGTCCGGACCGGGAATCATCGTCCTTCAAGAGTGGTGGGGTCTGGTCGACCAGATCAAACGGACCTGTGACCGGTTCGCCGAGGTCGGGTTCACTGCGTTCGCCCCGGACCTGTACCACGGGACGACAGTCCCTCTCACCGAGCCGGACGAAGCCGGCAAAGAGATGATGGCGCTCAAGATGGACTCGGCGGCACGGGATCTGAGCGGTGCGGTTGACGAACTGGTCCGCCGCACCGGTCGCTCCGAGGTCGGGGTCATCGGGTTCTGCATGGGTGGGGGACTGGCCCTGGTGCTGGCCACCCAGCGCCCCGACGCGGTGAAGGCGGTGGTTCCGGCGTACGGGCTCATCCCGTGGCCCGATGCCCAGCCCGACTACTCGAAGATGACTGCTGCGGTGCTGGGACACGCCGCCGCCGAAGACGACTACTTCACTCCCGAAAGCGCCCGCCAACTCGAGGCGCAGTTGCGAGATCTGGGCAAACAGGTCGAGTTCCATACCTACGAGGGAGCCGGCCACGCGTTCTTCAATGAGGACCGTCCCGAGGCATACCAACCCGAGGGCGCCGGTCTTCTCTGGGACCGCTCCGTCGCGTTCTTTCGTGAGCAACTGGGCTGAACCGCGGTGACAGAGCACGGTGGCCCGGGGTTGGTCGATCGGTATGTGACGCTCGGCCTCCGGTTGGGTCGCCACATCGATGGACTGGTGGATGCCTACTACGGTCCTCCCGGACGAGCCGATGCCGTGGCCGCGGAGCCGGTGAACCCTCCGGATCAACTGGTGGCCGAAGCCCGGAAGCTTCTTGGTGACATCGACGCCGGGGAAGGACTCGATGGAGCCGAAGGACTCGATGGATCCGATGGAGCAACTCCGGGACGACGGCGTTGGCTGCGGGCCCAGGTGATCGGCTTGTCGACCACGGCGCGCAAGCTCGATGACCAGCCCATCGGCTATGCCGACGAGGTGGAGCTCTGTTACGGGATCCGGCCCAGCCGGGTCGACGAGAGTACCTTCGCCGACGCCCACCGCCGTCTCGATGAGGTGTTGCCGGGTGGGGGCCCACTGGCCGAACGCTTGGTCACCTGGAGGGAGTCTCACGCCGTTCCGCCCGACACGCTGCGGAGCGCCATCGATTCGTTGGCCGAAGACTTCCGGGATCGGACCCGGAGACTGTTCGGGCTGCCCGAGGGGGAGCATGTCGAGTTCGAGCTGGTGTCGGACCAGCCGTGGTCAGGGTTCAACTACTACCTGGGCGACCTGCAGAGCCGGGTGGCGGTGAACACCGACCTCCCGGTGCTGTCGACCAGCCTGGCCCATCTGGTGGCGCACGAGTCGTATCCGGGCCACCACACCGAGCACACCCGCAAAGAGGTGGGCCTGGTGCGCCACCGGAACTGGTGGGAGGAGTCGATCTTTCTGGTCGGCACGCCACAGTGCCTGTTGGCGGAGGGACTGGCCGATCTCGGCCTGGAAGTGATTGTCGGTCGTCGACCCGAATCAGTGGTGGCCGAACATCTGCGTCCTCTGGGCATCCGTTATGACCCCGAGGTGGTGGCGGCGGTGTCCGAAGCCGGTGAGGCACTCGGGGCGGTGCGGCAGAACGCGGCTTTCCGACTCCACGAAGACGGGGCCGACGTTGACACGGTCATCGGTGAGGTCGCCCGGTGGGGTCTGCTGTCGACCGACCGGGCGTCCAAGGCTGTGGAGTTCCTCACCCACCCGACGTGGCGGGCCTACCTCACCTGTTATGTGGAAGGTTTGCCACTGTGCCGCTCGTTTGTGGGCGGGGATCCGACCCGATTCGATCGGCTGTTGTGCGAGCAGCTGACCCCGGCCGACCTGCAGGCCGACCCGGCGCCACCACCCGGCTGATCCACCACCCGTCTGGTCCGGAGCGGCTCCCGATGAGCTCCGTGTCCGGGTGCCCGTCGGTGGGTGTGCCCCTGTCCGCAGACTGCGCGCATGCCTGCCGGCGGCCCCTCTGATTACAGGGCAGTAGCTTCGGCCGGGGCCACCGTCTCGATTGTTCGGCGGACCGCCGCTGTTGGACCCTGGTCCCCGGCCGTTCGACCCTGGTCCCCGGCCGTTCGGATCCACCGTCGCCCGCCTGCGCCCGGGACTCTCGGGCGTCGCCATCCTCTTCACCGGTCGTTTGCATCTCTCGAATCGGCACTTGGGAAATTTAGGTCGACGTCACGTTTGGCGCATCAGGTCAGGCCGTAGTCCCTGCGGGGAGCCTCTGTGACGACCGGGTTCACCTCGGAGCGAGATCGTGCGGTCCTGACGGGAGATAGCCACCGCTGGCCCGGATCGCTACCCCCCACGGCTCCAAGATGGCGATGAGTTCGGGAAGATCGTCCCCGAGTGCGGCCACGGCCGGACCGCACTGGCGGTCGGTGGCGATCTCGACCGCCTCCCGCTGCTCCCGACCATGGTTTGTCAGACCGTTGTCAGCGACAAGTCCGCGGGAACGCAGACGTTCTTCCGCCGCTCCGAGCTGGTCGTCCGACCAGGCTCGGGTCCGGATGTAACTGCGGGGTGGGATTCCCCAGTAGAGCTCGGTGAGAAGACCGATCTCCGTGGCATCGAATCCGGCCGATATCCACGATGCGGTGTGGGCGTCACCTCTGAACTCGCGCAGGATGTCGCCCGATCTCCACATGTCCCCCATCGGATCGCCGGGAAGGCCGAGGCTCAGTAGCCCGGCGTAGAGAGGACGACCCTCTGGCCTCAGGGGCGTGCCAGCTTGCTGAAGAAGGGCGGTGGCCCGATCGAGCCGGTCCGGGTGATCACCCAGGATCCGGGTGAGTTGGGCGGTGGCACCCCGGGTACGGGCCGACGCGATGGTCGGCGCGTCGCAGTGGGTCCACCCGAGTTGAACGCTCGGGATGACTGCTTCGGGATTGAACACGGCAAAAGCTGCAGCCACCACCTCTCCGGGCACCTGGCCCATGCACGACCCACGGCTGGTGAAGTAGGCCGGTCCGTCGGGAAGTTGCACCCCGGTGTCGAGCGTGAACGGGCTCGGTGAGAAACCGAGTTTCTCGTACTCCTGGTGGCATTCGGCGGCAAAGTACACCTGACCCGTCACCGGTTCAAGGGCGGCAGCGAGTCGGCGGGCCGCCTCGCCAAGACGATCGGTATTGCTCATGCCGACACCGTAGGTGGTTCGGGTCGGTGGTCAGGGCAGAGTCCGGTGGTCGACAATCTGGGCGCCATGCCGAAATTCAGTATTCATCGGCGGGACGGCTCCCGGTTTGGCTGTCTCTGGCGATGGCCGTACGATCTGGGCATGTCTGAACGCTCCCGCAATCTGCCCCGCCGCTCGTGCATGTCCTCGCCCGGGTCAAATGAGAAGTTCCTCTCCAAGGCGCCCACCGTGCCGGCTGACATGAGCTTCCTCGATCTCGAGGACTCGGTGGCTCCGTTGGAGAAGGAGAACGCCAGGGCCAAGGTGGCCGACGCCATCAAGAACTTGGCCTGGGACGATCGCGTGTTGTGCGTGAGGATCAACGCCTGGGACACCGAGTGGACCTATGGCGATGTGATCGAAGTGGTGGGAAGCGCCGGGGAACGTCTCGATGAAGTCATGCTTCCCAAGGTGCAGACGGCCGCTGAGGTGGTCGCCCTTGACCTTCTTCTCACTCAGGTGGAGAAGAAGAGCGGGCTGCCGGTGGGCCACATCGGTATCGAGGCTCAGATCGAGACGACCAGGGGCCTGATCAACGTGGAAGAGATCTGTGCGGCGTCTCCACGGCTCGAGACCATCATCTTCGGCCCGGCCGACTTTGCCGCCTCGATGGAGATGCCGGTGTTGACCGGTGGTGTGGCTATCCCCGAATACCCGGGCGACCACTTCAACTATGTGTTCTCGAAGATTCTGATGGCGGGGCGGGCCAACGGGCTGCAGGTCATCGACGGGCCCTTCCTGAAGATCCGGGAACTCGATTCGTTGCGTGAGTTCTCGCAGCGGACCCGGGTCCTGGGTTACGACGGCAAGTGGGCGTTGACTCCCGACCAGGTCGGGGTGTTGAACGAGGTCTACTCGCCCACCCAGGAGCAGTTCGACAAGGCCTGGAGCATTCTGGATGCGTACCGGAAGGCCACCGAGGACGACCGGACCGGAGCGGTGATGTTCGGCGACGAGATGATCGACGAGGCCTCCCGAAAAATGGCCACCAAATTCGTGGTCCGGGGTGAGCGAGCCGGCCTCTCCCGTTCGAAAGGCTGAGCCGGGGAGCGGTGGAGGGTTTGAACACCAGGAAACCCAAGACCCATCAGAGCCCCCAGGTTTCCCTGGCCGATTGACATTCTGTTCTACACCTTGTCCTACAACTCTCGTCGTCCAGGATTTGTGGGTCGCCGGCTCCTACCGCCCGAGGGTCGCCGGCATCATCGCTCCGTCGACCGCGGTGGACAATCATTGGGGTGCATGGACGACGTTCCCGAAGAGCGGCCGCCGCCGAGCCAGACGGGTTGCAACACACCTGTGGGCTGCTGCTCACCGTGGCCGGTGGTGGCCTCGATGCGGTCTGCTTCCTCGGTCTCGGAGGTGTCTTCGCCAGGGTCATGACCGGCAACATGGTGCTGCTCGGCCTGAGTGCGGGGCACCGCAACACAACACTCGCCGCCCATGGCGCCCTGGCCGGTTTCCTGGTGGTGCGACACCCGGCGGCGGCCCCGGCCGTGTCCCTGGTGCTACTGGGTGCCGGCATCGTCACCCTCGCGGTTCGCCGGGGTGGGTCGCGCCGATTGGTCGAATAGCGGGCCTCTCGAGGCCGAGATCCAGCACGCATCGTTCTCTGGCGGACCGGGGTAGCGGCCGGACCCGGTCGACCCGGTACGAGAACGACGCTCATGGTCCCGGGCGGACCGGTGGGCTCAGCGTCTCCTGGGCGACCCCGGCTCCTGGGTGGGGAGCTGCTGGCGGGACGGGACCGTGACAGCCTCCGGGGGGGCGAGGGCCGGTGCGATGTTCGTGGGGCTCGGGCAGGAGGAGTCGACGGTGTAGCTGGTGGCGGGAAGCGACGGTGTCAGGTCGTTGGAAGATCCGAACCCGAGGGCCGTGGTCAGATCGGCGACGGCCGAGCGCCGCCACGGCGTCAGGTTGGGGACCGGCACGCCGAAGCGCGTTTCGAGGAGCCGCAGTTGCGAGGTGTGGTCATAGGTGGTGGAGTCGAGGTAGCCACCCCGGCTCCACGGCGAGATCACGATGGCCGGGACCCGGAACCCGAGGCCGATCGGCCCGTTGACGCCTCCCCCGCCCCGGTCGGCCGGGGGGTTGACGATCCACTCACCGGGGGTGTTCGCCGGTGGGGTCGGCGGAGGGACGTGGTCGAAGAAGCCGCCGTTCTCGTCGAAGCTGAGCACCACCACCGTCTTGGACCACAGGGCGGCGTTGGCCATGAGCGTCGACAGTACCTGGCTGACGTAGTGCTCCCCGGCCGCGGGCGAGCTGTTGGGGTGCTCCGAATAGGCGAGCGGCGGGATCATCCACGACACCTGCGGGAGCGTGCCCTTCGCCACGTCGGCAGTGAACTCGTCGGGCCAGCTGGGCAGGAACGCCTGCCTGTACAGGGCGGAGTTCGGGTCCGCCAGGTATTGCTTGAAGAAGAGCAGGGCGTTGAAGCCGGCGGCCAGGGCCAGGTCGATGCCGGGCCCCACCGACGTGTTCGGGGGTTGGTACACCTTCCAGGACACGCCGTGGTCGAGGAGGGCTTCGGGCATGGTCGGCCAGTCGACCGATCCAACCGCGTCCTTGGCATCGGCGAAGCCCGGTGTCTGGAGCACCGGGCCGCCGTGGGCTCCCGACGGGTCGATGGTGGCCGACAGGGAGTAGAGCCGGTTCGGCATGGTCGGGCCGATGACCGAGCAGTGGTAGGCGTCGCAGATGGTGAAGGCGTCGGCCAGGGCGTAGTAGTAGCCGAGCTGGGCGCGGGTGTAGTGGCCCATGACGAGTGGGGCCTGCGCCGCTCCGTCGAGGGCCTCATGGGCGGTCACGAATTGGTCGTTGGCGCCGCCGTTCCAACTCAGGTGCTGCGGGGCCCAGTCGTGGTTCGGGATATCCGCGTTGCCGGCGCAGATCTGGGCGGTGGCCGAGGCCAGGTTGAAGGGAAGCAGCTTCGCCGCCGGGCCGCCGGGCCAGGGCTGGTTGAACGCCCGCAGGGCGCCGCCGGAACGGTCGCCGAATCCCCGCACCCCCGGGTAGGTGCCGAAGTAGTGATCGAACGAGCGGTTCTCCTGCATGATGAAGACGATGTGCTCGACGGCGCCGAGATCGCTGCCGGGCTTGGTGGCCGGAGTCGTGCGGTGGGAGGTCGATGAGTCGCCGCACGCCCCGAGGAGCCCGGCGCTGACGGCGACCCCCCCGGCCAGCAGCTCTCGTCTCGAGATCCTCACCGCGGTGCCCCCCGGTCGTCGTCCAGCCGATCCGGACGTCACGCCCAATGCTACAGACCGATCGTCTCACACGACTGGTGGGCACCGATGCCCCCACCATCTGCGACGCCTACCACTGCTCGGTCATCGGACCGCCAATGTCCACCTAGACCTAGACCCGACCACGGTCCCACCGTCTCATGACCACTGGTGCCCTTGTCCTCTATCGAGGAGGCCTCGGGCGGACGATACTGAGTGCGGGAAACCAGATGAATTGGAGGTCTCACCATGATGCGTGACGGGTTCTACAACGGAGGCGGAGGGACGCACTGGGGAGCGTGGATCCTGATGATCATCGCCATGCTGGTGTTCTGGGGAGCGCTCGCCTGGATCATCGTCACCCTCCTCCGCCAGAGGGGAAGTCACTCCGATCCTCGCCCCGTGCCGCCCAGCGGCACCAGTCCAGATGCACTGCGGATTCTCGACGAGCGCATGGCTCGGGGGGAGATCGAGGAAGAGGAGTACAAGCGCCGTCGGGACTTGATCAAGGGGAACGAGTGAGCGGCGGGCACGCCACGACCCCCCGCAACCTGATCATTGCATCAGTCGTCGCCCTGGTGGCCCTGGCAGTCGGGTCTGCCGGCTTCGTCGCCTTGATGGCCAACAGAGGGTCCTCACCGGTCAATGGCGCCTACGGCGCCGTCTCGTGCTCGGCGCCGCACCTTCCAGGCACCACCGTGGACGTCACGGTGACCGATGGCGGCGATTCGATGATGGGCCAGGTCCCGATGATGGCGACAATGAGAACGACCCCCTCCACGGCGCCCGCTGGACAGGTCTCCTTCGTCGTGTCCAACCACGGCGCCCTCGTCCACGAGATGGTGGTGCTGCCGCTTGGGGCTGACGGGCCAGGGACGAGGGCGACGGGGACCGACGGGAAGATCGATGAGGCCCAGAGCCTGGGCGAGGCGTCTCGCTCCTGTGTCGGCGGCACCGGCAGTGGCATCGCCCCAGGCAGCATCGGATGGACGACGATGACCTTGAAGCCCGGTCGCTATGAGTTGGTTTGCGACGAACCCTGGCACTACGCCGCAGGGATGTTCGACATCCTGACCGTGACCTGACGCTCGGGTCGCACTCGGGCGCCAGGTGCCGCCCTGCACCCTGTCCCAGCCGCCGAGTCCCTTCGTGCCGAAACCGCTATAGTGGCGATATACACCTAGGGGGTATGGGTATGAGTGACCACGCACAGCCCGGCTATAGCGACGAAAAGGCCCAGGTCCAGAAGCGACTACGCCGGATCGAAGGCCAGATCCGGGGGCTCCAACGTATGGTCGACGAGGACCGCTAC
The DNA here is from genome assembly GCA_017883075.1 of Acidimicrobiales bacterium. Lineage (GTDB taxonomy): Bacteria > Actinomycetota > Acidimicrobiia > Acidimicrobiales > RAAP-2 > DASZIT01. The sequence goes on along the minus strand of JADGOI010000011.1, from coordinate 28,123 downwards.
TGCATCGACATCCTGGAGCAGGTAGCGGCCGCCACCCGGGCACTGCAGTCGGTCGCGCTGGTCCTTCTCGACGAGCACATGGCCCATTGCGTGTCCGATGCGGTCCGCCACGGTGGCGAAGGGGCGACGGCGAAGCTCACCGAGGCATCGGAGGCGATCGCCAGGCTGGTGCGCTCGTGACCGCTGCACTCCTCGCCGGCGTCCCCGTCGTCGACTCGATCGGGCGGAGCCTGCGCGAGGGCTTTTTCATGTTCTGGGAGACGCTGTGGCCCCTGATCCTCGGGTTCGGACTCTCCGGCGCTGTCCAGGCATTCGTGAGTCGCGAGTCGATGCAGAAGAAGATGGGCGACCACGGCCCGAGGTCGATCGCCCGGGCCAGCGGGTACGGCATGGTCTCCTCATCCTGCTCGTACGCGGCGTCGGCCATGTCGAAGTCGCTGTTCGTCAAGGGCGCCGATTTCGTCGCCTCCATGGTCTTCATGTTCGCCTCCACCAACCTGGTGCTCGAGCTTGGCATCGTGCTGGTCGTGCTCATGGGCTGGCAGTTCGCCGCCGCCGAGTTCGCGGGCGGCGCGATCATGATCGTGCTCCTCACCCTTCTCGGTGGGCTGTGGTTCCGTGGCCGGATGATCGGCGAGGCACGGCAGCGAGTGACGGCAGATTCCGCAGGTGGCCATCAGCACGGGCCCGAGGAGAACACCGAACTGCAGCGTGAGCCGTGGGGGACCAAGCTGCGGTCCAAGGGTGGCTGGGCGAACGCGGCGACCTACACCATGGCCGACCTCACCATGCTCCGGAAGGAGCTGGTGATCGGCTACACCGTCGCCGGCTTCCTGGCAGTAATGGTTCCGGTGCGGGTCTGGAACGTCGTGTTCCTCCACGGCCATGGCTTCTGGACGAGCCTCGAAAACGTTGTCGTAGGCCCCTTCATCGCCATCATCAGCTTCGTCTGCTCAATCGGCAACGTGCCGCTGGCAGCAGCGCTCTGGCACGGGGGCATCTCCTTCGGTGGCGTGGTCTCCTTCATCTTCGCCGACCTGATCGCCTTCCCCCTGCTCCTCATCTACCGCCGCTACTACGGCACGAAGCTCACCCTCCGCATGCTGGCCATCTTCTGGGGGGTCATGGCGACCGCCGGCCTCCTCACCGAGGGCATCTTCCTGGCCGCCCGCATCATCCCAACCACCCGACCGTCCACGGTGGCGCCGGCCCACTTCGAGTGGGACTACACGACCGTCCTCAATTTCATCTTCCTGGCCCTGTTCGGGCTCCTCTACTGGACGTACCGGAATCGGGAACGGCTAGGCGGCGGCAGCGGCTACGCGCTTGACCCGGTCTGTGGCATGCAGGTCGAGACGGCCAACGCGCCGGCCTCGGTCACCCACGAGGGACACCTGGTCTACTTTTGCTCCGATCACTGCCGAAGTCGCTTCGAGGCCGACCCCACCAGGTTCGCCAAGGTCCTCGCCACAGCCGATGGCGATGATGGCGGATCGATGGGCATGGGTGCCATGCCCCCGCCGTCGGCTGGCGACCCCGACCGGGGCGCGACCCAAGTCGATCCGGCCTGAGGGATGACGGTTGACCCGGCGGGCGCGGCCGCCCATTTGGCCCGCGACGAACACGACGTCCGCTTCTTTTGTTTCGGCTGGAGTAAGGCGTTCGCTGCCACCCCCAGCGTCTATCCGCTTGATCTGTGTCCCTGACGTGTTGTCAGGTGAGCAGCAACCGGCACGAGCGCGGCAACCGCACGTCGGCCCGACCGATCCATCCCACGTTCGCCGGAGCCTGGACCACCGGGGGTGGCATCAGGGCACGGATTGGCGATGTCGAATGTCCTTGTACCGGTCGGCCCTCCCAGGTCCCACTGGGATCCGGAGTGCGACCACGGATCCGACGTGCCACCGCGCCTGGACAAGGGGTCAATGCGGCTCGGGCGTGGGAGAACTCAGTCGAACGGTTCAGAGGCCAACTCTGGACGACCCCCGTTGGTCGGCAACACGAATCGGTGGAGCCGCCCGGCGCCCAACCACGGGTTGTACCAGTGAGCCGCGTAGGTGTGGCCATCGCCGGTCTTGTCTTTGCCGTGGTGAATGATCCCGAGGTTGACCCCCTGGTCATCCGCGGCGGTCACCCAGCCCAGCCGTGGGTCCTGGCGTTCCACCCGCACCAGGGGATGGTGCCAGCGCAGATCGCCGGGTGCCGCGTCCGAGAAGCGAAGTTCCCACCGCCCCGGATCCTCTCTGGCACCATCGTGGTACTCGGCCGGCCCTTGCACCTGCCTGGGTGCCACAGCGTCAAGACCGGCGGGCGGGAGGTAACGGTGTATTGCCAGGGAGAACGTACGCTCCGGGAGCACGTCGGTGACATGGCCATCGCCGACGGCAGCCACTTCGCGGGCCAACCGGGCCGCCTGGGCGGCAAGCCAGGCCTGGGTGACCGGGCCATGGAGATTGTGGCCTCCCTCGTAGTACTGGAGGCTGTATTCCTCCGCCGTGGTGCAGTACCCGCAGTACCCGTTGGCCACTGACGAAACGATGGTGTGGCCGCCGCCCGTGCCAGTTCCAATGCCTGTTCGGGCCACGGCTTCGGCAATGCGGCGCCCGGCCTCCACCGTGATCTCGAATGGGGCGCCGACGATGGCGGTGTCGCCGATGCGAAGGACCTGGATCGTCAACACCCGGGGGAAGTCCTCGGTGGGCAGGATGAGGGGCTGCAAGCGGCGCGACCCGAGAACCCACTTGGCTCCGTGCGGGAGGCGCTTCGAGAACGGTTTGGGGTAGCCGGCGCGAAACGGGGGAATCAGGTGCAGTGCGGGGGTGGTGTTCTCCTTTGCCCCGGCCACTTGGGAAGCACCAAGCAGGGGCGAAGCCAGGCGGTGGCTTCCGATGACATCCCCGCCATTGTCGAGGTCGAGCTCGCGTATCCCCGCCGCCAGCTCGACCCGATCGGTCAGTTCTCCCTCCATCCGATGGTAGAGCGATGCGGCTTCGGCCCCGATGCTCCGTCCGACCCGTTCGGCTTCGATGAATCCGGCACGGCCGAAGCGGATGGCCGGCGCACAGTCGGCATGGGTTCCTTCCATGGCCCCGATCACCGGACGACATCCGGTGGTTCGCTCCACGCGTTGGATCAGCTCGTCGTTGAGATAGGCCCACAGGTCGGCGTGGTACTCGTGACAATGGTGGCTGATACCGGTCCCGTGCACGGAGAACACCGTCATGGCGGCCAATGGTTGATTTCCGCCGTCATCGGCCCGGGCGTCGACTCGCACCAGATGGAGCCATGGGTTGACGGCAGCGAACTTCCTCTGTGGATCGGACCGTTTGTCCGTCACCGTCTCGTTCCGGTTGTGGGGATCGAGCGACCGATTGCGGGTGAGTCCCCATACCTCGGTTCGACCAACCGCGACTTTGGCCGGGGCCCGGGTGTTGACGGCTTCGATGACAGCTCCGGCGATTCGGTCAGCCAGGAACTGGGTCCAGGCCGGGTCGAAGCCGGGTCGGTTGGAGGCGAACCGATTGTAGAACTGGGAGGCGTCGAACTGTCCGGGTCCGGCGTGGGTATGGGTGGCGCCGATGAAGAGACCGGGCAGGCGCACGTCGGTGGACTCGGCCACGGCCCGGGCCACCAGGTGCTGGAGGAGGGCCGAGCCGCTGAGTAGGTCCAGTTGGACGACCGCCAACGAGGTGCGGCCTGCGCGAAGGTGGAGGACCCGGGCCCGAAGTCGATTCCGGAACCCGTTGCCGTCGTGGGCATTCTTGGAGAAGCCGGCCTTGGGCATGCCCGGCGGTGGAGTGATGTCGACCTCGGATGCCCCCGCCAGCAGGCCGCCGATGTCAGGTAGCTCCGAGTCGATCCCGGTCGGGGTGATGGCGAAACGCGCCCTGTCGCCGTGGCCATCGCCGCTCACCAACGACAGCAGTGCACTTTCGTAGTTGTCGGCGGAGCTCATGTCCCGGGGACGGCTTGTTGGGTATCGAGCATGCCCGCCATCACCGACTTGATGAATTCGTCCGCCTCGTCGGTCATCCCACCGGCCACACCGCCGTAGATGGCGCCCGACATCGGGGTCTCGCCTGCATGCTGCTGGGCAAAGGCGACAGCATCGGCGAGATCGGTTTCGAAGGCCTGGGTGACTCCGCTCTGGGTCTGGGGACGGGTGACGGCCATGTGAATGGCGTTCGGGTACTGCTGCCCGTTGAAGCGCCACCCTCGACCCCGCATGAAGTCATTGACGTGATAGATGTCGAACTCGTCGGAGGTGAAGCTGAACAGGAAGGTGGGCTTGCCGAGGATGCGCAGTTCCGGGTGCGAGCGGACAGCTTGCTGCATACGCTCCGCCGTCTCGAAGATGGCTTTGGCATAGCCCCGGTACCCGTCCCGTCCCAGGTGCACCATCGATGCCCAGGTGGCCGCCAGGAGACCGGCGGAACGGGAGCCGTCCATGCCCGGCGAGGTGTACTTGCCGCCGCTCCAATCGGTGAGGAAGAAGTATTGCGAGTTGCGGATTGCCTTGTTCCGGAACAGGAGGGTCGACGTGCCCTTCAGGGCGTATCCGTACTTATGGGTGTCGGCCGAGATGCTCGTCACCCCCGGTACCCGAAAGTCGAAGAGCGGGATGTCGTAGCCGAGCTCCTGGCCGAACGGGAGGATGAATCCCCCCAGGCACCCGTCCACGTGGAGACCTATTCCCTTTTCGATCGCCAACCGGCCGAGCTCGGCGATCGGATCGACGGTGCCGTAGCCGTAATTGCAGGCAGAGCCGATGATGGCAATGGTCTGGTCGTCGATGAGGGCTTCGACCGCGGCGAGGTCGACCATGGTGGTGGCCGGGTCGATGGAGGCATGACGCAGTTCGACACCGAAGAGGTGGCAGGCCTTGTCGAACGCCGGGTGAGCCGTCTCGGGTTTGATCATGTTGGGGCGGGTCACCCCGCGCTGTTGCAACGCGTGTTCCCGATAGGCCAGCACGGCGTGACAGATGCTGCCGGTACCCCCGCTGGTCAGCATGCCCACCGGTTCACCATCAGTGACCGCCTCGGCATGGAAGAGGTCGAGGGCCATGGCGATGATCTCGCCCTCGAAACGGGTCGAGCTCGGGCACATGTCGCGCTGCAGGGCGTTGACGTGGGCGTACAGGCCGAAGGCTTCGGTGAGGAACGCGTAGTGGTCGTGGTCTCCGCAGTACATGGTGCCGGAGCACTTCCCGGTCTCCCAGAAGGCATCTTCTTCCTTGGCCATGGTGGTCAGTTCAGCCAGCACCTCGTCCCGGGGACGACCGGTTTCGGGAAGAACGCGATTCACATCGAACCTGCCCACATACGGATAATCGCTACTCATGGCATCTCCTGTTTGGTGGGAAGGAAGTGATGCAACCGCCGTCAGGCGTCGGCCCGGGCCAGTAGGCCGCGGGCAATGACCTTCAGCGCCAGTGTCTCGTCGGCCCCTTCGAAGATGGACAGCACCCGGGCGTCGACGAAGTAGCGGCTCACCGGGAACTCTTCCGCGTACCCCATGCCTCCATGGATCTGCAGTGCTTCGCGGGTGACCCACTCGGCTGCCCGGCAGACATAGGCCTTGATCATCGAGGCTTCGAGGGCACCCTCACCCTTGGACATCAGCCGGGCCACTTCGTAGGAGAACTGCCGGGCCGACTGGATCAGGATGGCCATGCGAGCCAACTTCACCTGGGTCAGTTGGTAGTCGACGATGGGCGCACCGAAGACCCGGCGGTTCTCCGCGTAGTCCAACGCCGCCTCGTAGGCGGCCTGCATCACACCGAGTGCCCTCGCCGCCGTCTGCAACCGGCCATTCTCGAACCCTTGCATCTGGAGGTAGAAGCCCTTGCCCAGCCCATCTTCCCCGCCGACCTGATTGGCGTCCGGCACGAACCAACTCTCGAAGGCGACTTCATAGGAGTGCATGCCCCGGTAACCGAGGGTGTCGATGGCCCGACCCTCCATGCGGCCGGACGATTCCGCAGGTCGACCGTCGGTACCCGGGCTTTGGGTGAAGACGAAGCCGTGTCCTTCCGCCTGTGGCTTCTCCACCAGAAACAAGGACAGACCCCGATGGGCCTTGGACCTATCGGGATCGGTGCGGGCCAGCAACATCAATACGTCGGCTCGGGCTGCGAACGTGCACCAGGTCTTCACGCCGTTGATCAGCCAACCACCTTCGGTGCGGGTGGCGGTCGTCATCACACCGGCCACGTCCGACCCGAAGTCGGGCTCGGTGACGGCCACCGCCCCCATGACCTCTGCCGTCGCCAGTTGAGGGAGCCAGCGTTGCTTCTGCTCCTCCGTGCCCCCGTAGACGAGTGCGCGGGTGAGGATCTCCGGGCGGGTGATCAATGAACCGCCGGCGCCGAGCGAGCCCCACGAGAGCTCTTCGGTGGCCACGACCATGCCCATGTAGTCACTTTCGCCGCCGGTGGCGAACCCGCCGTACTCCTCCGGAACCGACATGCCGAACCCGCCCATCTCGGCCATGCCGGAGATGATCTCCTCGGGGATATCGGAATTGGTCCTGTGGATGTGCTCGGCCCGGGGGCGGATCTGCTCCTCGGCGAAGCGGTGAAAGGTGTCCCGCACCAATTCGAAGTCGGCATCGAGGTGACGGTCGCCCTGCTCCCGGGCCAGCGAGGCCAGAAACGCCGGGTCCCGGAAGGTGGTCACGAAGTCAGACGCCGGGGTGAACCAGTCGGGCGACACCCCCCAGGTCGGTTCGCGGCCGATGGTGCGCGACGCCAGGTCGGCAATGGCATCGGCGGCGAACGCGCAGGCGATCCTGGCCTCGGTGTCACCGTGGGCCCCATAGCCGAGCACGGCCTCAGCCGTCCTCACCGCGGAAGCGGCGTGGGCCAGGTCGTAGGCGAGCACCTGGGCGACGTCCGGACCACCGTTGGCCCCCAGCGTGGCGATTCCGGAGGCGACGACCGAGGCGGCGATGGAGACGGCGGCGGCCGCGGCATCCAGGTCTGGCATAGGGAGGGGTTCGGTTGGCACACTGCCAGGTTACCGATCCGTAGGTGACCGGTTCCGTAGGGTCCCGGTCACCCCGACCGGCAAGGAGCCGATACGGGTCCGGTTGTCCGTGTCAGTCGGCCCGGACCTGGGCCACCACGGTGACCAATGGGGGAAGCACCACCGGGTCGTCACCGGGATCCACCTCGGTGAGCAGAGTCAAGTAGTCGGCCACAGGTCCAGGCCCGGCGCCGGCCGGCGCCTCGGCCCATGTATCCACGATGAACAGGCCGGCTTGGCGAGCCAGCGCCGGCAGCATCGCCCCGATGTCGGGGTGAAGCGCATCAGGCATGGAGAACGGTTGACCGTTGATGCGACCGGCTGACGTGATCGGTTCCTGGGCAACTACCCAACCACCGGGCCGGACCGAGGCGGCCATGCGAGCGAGCACCACCGCCGGGTCGACCACGTGCAACAGCAGAAATCGACAAAACGCCAGATCGACCGGCTCGGGAAGGCGTAGGTCTTCGCCGGCCTGGGTGATGGCGAGAACCTGGCTGTGGGCTGCCGCCGCCTTGGCCACCTCGTCGCGAGCCTCGGGATCGCTGTCGACGGCGTACACCCGCCCATCTCGACCTACGATTTCGGCCAACGCCACCGACACATCACCGGCACCGGCACCTACATCGACACAGGTCCACCCGGGGCCGATGCCGAGCCGATCGAGAGCAGTGGCCAGTGGTCGTCGGTACACGTCATCGCGCAGACCTCGCATCTCCATGGACCCACGCTATCTGGCGCTGCCGTGGAACCGATAGCCTCGACTCTCGTGAAGGTAACCATGATGTTGTGCGATTCGGCCCAGGTTGCCGACGGAAAGCTCTACATCCTCGGGGGGGGATGGAGCATGACGGGCCCTGACCCGGTTCCGTCCGCCATCGCCCTCAAGATCGATGTCGGCTGGCACGAGGCCGAGACGTCCCATCACTGGGAGCTGTTCTTGGAGGATGCTGACGGGCGTCCGGTTCTGGTGCAGACACCAGAGGGAGATCATCCGGTGGAGGTGCGGGGAGAGTTCACGGTGGGACGGCCACCAGGGATCCCCGAGGGCTCTCCCATCGATGTGGCCCTGGCCGTCAACCTGGGACCACTGCCACTGATCCCCGGGACCCGTTACACCTGGCGGATGGCCATCGATGGCGAGTCGGAATCAGACTGGATTCTGGGATTCACCACCAGGCCGATCGCTGTCGCGAGCTGACCGTGCCTGATCGCTGCGTCCCTGACCGGTCCCCCTGGCTGTTTGGACGATCCGGTGCAGCGGCACCCGGTACAATCCGGCTCCCATGACTATCTATGACCGGCCTTTCGGGCGCTGTTTCGAGGAATTCGAGCCGGGGGACATCTACCGTCACTGGCCCGGCAAGACGATCACCGAGGCCGACGACCACCTGTTCTGCATGATCACCATGAACCACCACCCGCTCCACACCAATGCGTGGTTCGCGGAGAACGAGACGGTGCAGGGCAAGAACGTGGTGGTGGGCAACCTGGTCTACTCGCTGGCCCTGGGGATGAGCGTCCCGGACGTGAGTGGAGCCGCCATCGCCAACCTCGAGGTCGAGTCGCTGATCCACCGGTCACCGACCTTCCACGGAGACACCATCTATGCCGAGACGAAAGTGATCGGCAAGGTGGAATCGAAATCGCGTGACGACCGCGGCATCGTGACAGTTGAGACCAAGGCGTTCAATCAGCATGGGGACGAAGTGTGCTTCTTCCGGCGCAAGGTGATGATCTGGAAGCGCGCCGCCGCTCCACAGCGGCGTCGCCCGTATGACGACGACGTCTGGGACTGATCGATCGGGCACGCCACTCCGAGGGGCCCAACGCGGTACTCGACCCGACGCCCGACGAGTCCCACTGCGTCGGCCTGAGCAGGTTTGGGCCATGGGGCGAGCCATTGCCGACTGGGGTGCCGCCGCCGGGGCCGCCGCCGGGGCCGCCGCCGGCGGTTCGTCGAGGCGAGCGCACCTACCGTGGCGCTCAACCCGGGATCCATGGGCGGTGCTGGTCAGTGAAGTCATGTCCCAACAGACCCAGCTGTCCCGGGTGGTACCGGCCTACCAACGCTTTCTCGAGCAGTTTCCCGCTCCGTCGGCCTGTGCCGGCGCTTCGCTGGGGGATGTCCTGCGGGCATGGGAGGGCCTCGGCTACAACCGGCGAGCCCGCAGCCTCCATCGTGCAGCCAGGGTGATGGTGGCCGATCACCACGGCCAGGTCCCCGCCGACCTGGCCGGCCTACTGGCGTTGCCGGGGGTGGGACCCTACACGGCCCGTGCCGTATCGGCTTTTGCATTCGAAGTGGACGTGGGCGTGGTTGACACCAACGCCGGGCGGATCCTGTCGCGGGCGGTGGCCGGGACATCGTTGACCCGGGGGAGCGCGCAGTCTCTGGTCGACTCGATGGTCCCGAAACGGCGGGCATGGGAGTTCAACCAAGCCTTGTTGGACCTGGGAGCGACAGTGTGTGTGCCAACCGATCCGGTGTGCGGGAGCTGCCCGATTTCAAGGCGGTGCCGTTGGCGGGCCAGCGGGTACGCCATACCCGATCCGGCGCGGGGATCAGCCGGGGTGTCGACGCCCCAGAGCGACTTTGCCGGTTCCGATCGTCAGGGCCGGGGACGACTGATCGATGCCCTCCGACGCGGCACGGTACCTGCCGTCGACGTCGCCGAGGTCATGGGGTGGCCTGATCAGCCCGACCGGGCCGACCGGGTGGTGGCCGGGTTGGTGGCCGAGGGAATGGTCGCTCGACAGCTGTCGGGTCGGCTCCGCCTGCCCTAGTTGGAGACTCACGGAGACTCAGCCGGCCAGGAACCTCATGATGTGATCGTTGACTTCGTCGGGCTTCTCGACGTGAAGGAAGTGACCGGCATTCTGGACGATCACCTGCTCCGATCCGGGGGCCAGGAAGTCGGTGACCGGGCCGATGGTGTCGATGCCCATGCAGCCGTCATCGGCTCCATGGAGATACAAGGTGGGTTGAGGGCTGATGGTCCCCGATGCGGCTTGTGCTGCCGCAGCTTCGGCGTGGTCGGGGGCCCCGGCGAACATCGACCGATAGTAGGAGAGGGCGGCGGTGAGATTCTCGGGCTTCCCCAGTGCCTGCTTTACCAGTGCGGCATCTTTGGAGCCGTCATATCCGGGGGACCAGTCGGCCCACAGGCGGTCGATGAACGCGTAGTCCTCGAGCCCAACCGCGTACTCGGCCAGCGCGGTCTGAAAGAAGAAGACGTACCAGCTGCGCTTGAGCTGATCGAAGGTGAAGAAGGCACCGGCCATGGAGGCCTGGGGGGCGACTGCAGCGGCCACCACCCGGCGCCACCTCTCGGGTTGGTAGGCGGCCGCCCCATAGGTGGCGAACGCTCCCCAGTCATGGCCGATGATCACCGCATCCCCCGTGCCGCCCAGGGCCTGGTGGAGTGCGCAGGCATCGAGGGCGAGCGTGCCGGTGTCGAACCGCCCGTCTTCGGGTACCGCGGTGGGTGCGTAGCCCCGCATGAACGGTGCCACCGCGCGGTAACCGGCATCAGCCAGGCGGGGCAACAGATGCCGCCACGAGTGGGCGGTATCGGGGAAACCGTGGAGGCAGAGGGCCAACGGCCCGTCTGCCGGCCCGTCGACGAGGTAGGTGAACTCGACGCCGTTGGCACTGATGGTCTGTTGTTCCATGTGCTCGACGGTAGTCCCGTGAATGCAGCCCTGTCTGCCACGGGCGACCGGCCAACCACCCGGCGAGTAGCGTGCTGTCTCGGTGAAAGTTACCTATTTCGGTACCAGGGGTTCGTGCCCATGTTCGTCAGACCAACATCGCCGCTACGGGGGGAACACCTCGTGCGTCCTGGTGGAGGTGGAGGGCGAACCGCCGCTCATCCTCGATCTGGGGACGGGCTTGCGCGCCCTGGGTGACACGCTGGACCGGCCGCTCCGGATCTCCGGACTGCCGTTGCAGGCGACCGCACTCCTCACCCACCTGCATTACGACCATATTCTGGGTCTGCCGTTCTTTTCGCCTCTGCGGGTACCCGGATCAATCCTCGATGTGTACGGGCCGGCCCAAGAGAAAGGAACCCTCAAAGACGTCCTCTCCGGCGTCGTGCAACCCCCCTTTTTCCCCATCCACATGGGCGAGTTCCGGGGTGAACTCCGGTTCCACGAGATCGACGGCTCCGACGACCTGACCTTTGGCGCCATCAACGTGAAGGCGCGACCCATTCCCCACCGGGGAACGACCCTCGGGTTCCGGGTGGAGGCCGAGGGGCGGGCAGTGGCATATATCCCCGACCACCAGGCTCCCCTCGATCGGCGCTCAGTGGCCGAGGAGGTCCTCGAGCTGTGTGAGGGTGTCGACCTGTTGATCCACGATTCCCAGTACACCGATGATGAGTTCGTGACCATGTCCGACTGGGGCCACTCCACCGTCGCCTACGCGGTGCACGTGGCGGCCCAAGCCGGTGCCCGTCGGCTCGCCCTGTTCCATCACGATCCCTCCCATACCGACAAGGACATTGACCGCATGTTGAGCCGCGCCCGACGATTGGCCACCCATCAACACTTGGCTGATATCACCGCCGCTTCCGAGCGCACACCTGTCGACCTGGGAAGAGCATGACCGAGTCCTCCGCCGCCGTGACCTTCGACACCGCCCTGTTCAAAGAGGCTATGGGACGCTTTGTCACCGGAGTGACCGTGGTGACCGCTCTGGAGGAGGGGAAACCGGTCGGTTTCACCTGTCAGAGCTTCGTGTCGCTCTCCCTCGATCCTCCGCTGGTGGCGTTGGCCCCGGCCAGGTCATCCACCAGCTGGCCCCGGATCGCCAAGGCCGGCAGCTTCTGCGTCAACGTGCTCGCAGATCACCAACAGGATGTGTGTCGCCGGTTCGCCGTCTCGGGGGGCGACAAGTTCGCCGGGGTGTTGTGGCATCGGGCAGCGACCGGGGGTGCGCCGGTCATCGATGGATCGCTGGCATGGGTGAACTGCGCCGTGGAGCTCATCCACGATGCCGGGGACCATGAGCTGGTCATCGGGAGGGTGCTCGATCTCGGCCTGGGCGACGGCGTGCCGTTACTGTTCTACAACAGCGCATTCGCCGGCCTCGCCGAAGCCGGGTCAGACCCTGCACCACTCACCGCGCAGCAATCCGCTCCATGCACCACTACGGAAAAGGATGGGACCTAGCCAGTGCCGAGTATCGAAGAGTCGAAGGTCATCGCTGATGTCATCGTGGTCGAGCCCGATCGCCACGGCGATGAGCGGGGTCGTTTCGTCGAGACCTACCGTCGGAGCTGGTTCCCGCTGGGACGGGAGATGACCCAGGGCAATCGGTCCGAAAAGCAGGCGGGAGCCATCGTCGGCCTGCACTACCACCTCCATCAGGCCGACTACTGGTACGTCCTTCGGGGCACGGCCCGGGTCGTGCTCCACGATCTCCGCCAGGGATCTCCCACCGACGGTGCCACCCTCACCCTCGACCTCGACGGAGACCACGACCGCGGCCTGTTCATCCCGCCGGGCGTGGCCCATGGATTCGCGTCATTGACCGACCTGACCCTCTGGTACCTGGTCGACGGGTACTACAACGCTGACGACGAACTGGGTGTGGCGTGGGACGATCCCGCCATCGGGGCCGACTGGGGACTGACCGATCCGGTGCTGTCGGAAAGGGACCGCGCCAACCCGCGGCGGGCCGATCTCGATCCGGCCCTGCAGCCCCGATCACGCCTTCGCACCTGATCCCCCGGTCCTGACATGCTGCGTCGATGACTCCAAGCGCGACCCGTGCCGCCGATGGCGGAGATGGACCGGTGGAGGCAGCCAAGCGGGGCACCCCTGGTACGGGGCGCACAAAGAAACTCTCCACCAAGCGAGCGGATCGCCTGGGATCGCCCAACACCGGCGTATTGATCACCGGGGGAGGATCGGGCATCGGGCGGGAGACGGCACTGGCGCTGGCCGAAGTGGGCCGGCCGGTGGCGGTGTGGGATGTGAACGCGGAAGGGGCCGAAGAGACGGCGACACTCTGCCGAGAACGTCATGGCGCCATCGCGACGTGGTCGGTTGTCGATGTCACCGATTCCGCCGCCATCGCGGCCGAAGTGCCGAAGGCCGCCACCGCGCTGGGCTCGCTCGGTGGGTTCGTGCACGCTGCCGGCGTGTCGGGCCCGATGCCGGTCGACTCCATCGACGATGCCTTGTGGGACACCACCCTGAACACCAATGTGCGGGCCGCCGCCATGATCTCCAAAGCTCTGCTCGAGCCGTTTCGGGTGGCCGGACCCGGCTCAGCCGTCGTACTGATCTCATCGATCGAAGGCCTTTTCGGGAGCGCCATGCTCACCGCCTACTGTGCCTCGAAGGGAGCTGTCCTCGGAGTGATGCGGTCGATCGGTCACCGGTTCGCCATGGAGGGCTTCCGGGTCAACGCGGTGTGCCCGGGGGCGGTGGCCACCCCCATGCTCGCTCCCGCATTCGAGATTCCCGGATTTCGCCGGCAACTCGAGGAGCGGACCCCGTTGCAGCGGGTCTCGACTCCCGACGAGATCGCCCGTCCCATCCGGTTTCTGCTCTCGGACGAGGCCTCTTTCATCACCGGAGCCCACCTGACCGTCGACGGGGGTCTCACCTCGGTCACTGCCATCTGAAGGCACCCCCTTCGATCTCCACCGACCCCCAGGTCGGTCGAAGGTGATGGCCCGGCACCGTTCCACCATGGCGAACTCCCCGAATCCCCCTTGAATCAGCGGTTCGACACCCGATCAGCGGGGTCGGTGTCACAAGGGGCGCACATTCGGGTTGAATAGACCCGATGTGGATAGCAGTAATCGCAGTGGTACTGGTGGCAGTGGGCGCGGTAGTGGCCAAGCTCACGTGGCGACCCAACGCGGACGAAGCCCATTCCGTGCGCAACTATCGGACGGCTCTGGGAACGATGGAGCATATTTCCGATCGGACCGGACGGTCGACGGACACGATCCCGGGCCATGCCGGGGGGTGGGAAGACCCGGCCGCCCGGACGGGGTCACCTTCGGTCCACATCACCGGAAGGGACGCCGCCGACACGGTGCCTTCGGCCCCGGTGCCGGTACCCGAGGCGGTGCCAGGGCTCGGACTCGGACTCGGACTCGGACGGGATCCCGGTGAGCCGTTCACCTCCGAGGGCGAGCTGGGCTTCGACGCTGCCCGACCGGACAGCCGGGCCGACCAGGCCGGTCGCCCGGGAATCAGGCCGGTGGCCCCCGAGTTCCGCTCCGACCGTGCCCGCAAACAGGCCATCCATTCGATGGAGCACCGGCAGTGGCATTGGAGGACGCCCACCGTCGTCATTGTGGTTCTGGTGGTGTTCGGAGCCCTGGCCTTCGTCGGAAGCCGTCGCTCGAGTCATCATGCCACCACCAAGACCAGCATCACCACGGTTGCCGGTCACCACCCAACTCCGGTTCTCCATGGTTCGACTACACCGACGACTTCGCCGAAGCCGACCAAACCGACGCCTACCACCACAACCAAGCCGCCGACCCAACTGGTGGCCACGTCCTCCACCGCGGCCTCGGCCACTTATTCGGTGAGCTCAACCTCGTACGACGTGATCGTCACCGCCAGTGGCACGTGTTGGGTGGATGCCACCAATGTCTCATCGGGAACCACGGCGTGGGCCGGGACGCTCCAGCCCGGGGCCAGTCAGGTGATACACGCCACCGGAGCCATGAATGTCGTGTTGGGGGCGTCCACTGCGGCCCTGTCCGCCGAGGACATTCCGGTGATTCTGCCCAGCCCGATGCAGGCACCGTTCACCGCCACTTTCGAACCGTCGCCCGCCGCGGCTTCGACCGCCACCACGACGACGACTACTCCTTGAGACCCAGGCCCTCGTCGGTGAGACCCAGGCCCTCGTCGGTGAGACCCAGGGCATCGAGAATAAAGGCGTAGACGAACGCCTCGTCCTTCCAGGCGTCATAACGCCCGGAGGGACCGCCGTGACCGGCTCCCATCTCTGTCTTGAGGATCACCCGGTTCTCCGAGTTGGCCGTCCGGATCTTGGCCACCCATTTGGCCGGCTCCCAGAAACCCACCCGTGGGTCGGACAGGCCACCGGTGGCCAAAATGTCCGGGTACCGAACCGGCACCCCGTGCTGGTCGAGCGACCTGACGTTGTCATAGGGGGAATAGGCCTTCATGACCGCGTAGACCTCGGGGTCTTCCACCGGGTTGCCCCATTCCTCCCACTCCAGCACGGTGAGCGGAAGTGTGTCATCCAAAATGGTGGTCAAGCAGTCCACGAACGGGACTTCCGCCACGATGGCCCGGAAGAGTTCGGGAGCCAGGTTGGCCACCGCTCCCATCAGCAGGCCGCCCGCACTTCCGCCCCGTGCCACCAAACGGTCGGCTGAGGTCCAACCCTCGTCGATGAGGTTGCGTGCGCACGCCACGAAGTCGCTGAACGTATTGGGCTTGGACAGGAATTTCCCGTCCTCGTACCACCGCCGGCCCATCTCCCCGCCGCCCCGGACATGGGCAATGGCGAACACGAAGCCACGATCGAGGAGGCTCAGCCGGAATGACGAGAAGGTGGGGTCCATCGACGCCTCGTAGGAGCCGTAGCCATAGAGGAGGCACGGTGCCCCGGCCCCGGCCCCGGCTGCCACCAGGTCGGTCCGGTAGACGAGTGAGATCGGTACCCGGGCGCCGTCCTCGGCCCGCGCCCAACGCCGTTCGGTGGTGTACCGGTCGGGATCGAAGTCGCCGAGGACGGGTTGGCGCTTGCGCAGTTCCAGCTTCCCCGTCTCGAGGTCGAGGTCGAAGACCGAGCGGGGGGTGACCATGGAGGTGTACTCGTACCGGAGGGTGGTGGAGTCGTACTCGGGGTTCGCACCTCCCCAGACGGTTGACGGCGTCTCGGGCTGGTCGACAGGGGTGGAGACGCCGGTGACCGCGTCAATCACCCGAATCCGGGTTTCACCGTCCTCCCGCTCGTAGACCACCAGGTGGTTGGCGAAGGGATCCACGGCATCGAGACGGACACCCTCCCGGGCCGGGATGACCTCGGTCCACGACGCCCTCCCCGGGGCATCGTCGGGGGCGGCCATCAATCGGAAGTCCTCGGCGCCGTCGTTGGTCACGATGAGGAATCTCCCCTGGCGCCCGTTGTCGGGATCGCCCCGATCGTGATCCACGCTGTACTCGATCCCCTGGCGGCGCGGCTCGACGATGGTGAACTCGCCACCGGGATTGTCAGCCGACAGCACCCGGACCTCGGAGGTCACTTTCGAATCGAGGGCGCACAGGATGTACCTGTCGTCTTTGGTCCGGCCTACGCCCAGGTAGTAATGCTCGTCGGGCTCCTCGTAGACCAGCACGTCCCCGGACGGAGCGGTGCCCACCTCATGACGCCACAATTGGTGCGGGCGCATGGCCTCGTCCA
The DNA here is from genome assembly GCA_017883075.1 of Acidimicrobiales bacterium. Taxonomy (GTDB): domain Bacteria; phylum Actinomycetota; class Acidimicrobiia; order Acidimicrobiales; family RAAP-2; genus DASZIT01. The sequence continues at coordinate 11,674 of JADGOI010000011.1, read as the reverse complement.
CCCGGACGAAGAACACGGTGGCGTTGTCGTTGGCCCATGCCACGCCGTACGAGGTGTCGCCGAGCGACTCTGCCGACTCGTCGCCGCTGTCCAGGTCGCGGAAGCGCATGGTGTAGCGCTCTGCACCCGAGGTGTCGGTGGAGTAGGCCAGCCATCGATGGTCGGGGCTGATGGCCAAATTCCCGAGGGCGAAGTAGTCGTGTCCTTCGGCCAGGATGTTCTCATCCAGGATGACCTCCTCTTCACCCTCTGCCTCTTCACCGGTGCCTGCGGGCCGGCGGCAGTGGATGCCATAGCTGCTGCCTTCCACTGTCCGGCTGAAGTACAGCCAATTTCCCTTGCGGGCGGGGACCGACAGGTCGGTCTCCTCGATCCGGGCCACCATCTCTTTGAACAGTTGGTCGCGTAGGCCGGCGGTGGCGGCGGTGACCGCCTCGGTGTAGGTGTTCTCGGCCGTCAGGTGCTCGATGACCGCCGGGTCCTCCTTGTCGGCCAACCAGTACCAGTCGTCGATGCGCACATCCCCATGGGCCTCGAGTACCACCGGGCGGCGGGCGGGAACGGGGGGAGTGGGACGGGAGGCGCCGGGCATTCGAACATGGTGGCACGGCCCCGGTGGCGTCTTTGACAGGGTGGCATGGCTGTCTGGCAGGGACTCTGGCTACCGGTTTCGCTGGGTGACCGGGGTTGTTACTATCTGTATAGGAGAAATTGGCCGACCGGCCGGTTTTCTCCTGGGAGCGGATATGACAACCACCGAACTTGACCTCGGGAAATACAAACTTGGATGGTCCGACGAAGAGGACTATGTCTTCAAGCCCAAGAAGGGTCTCAACGTGGACATCGTGCGGGAGATGTCGGCCATGAAGAAAGAGCCGCAGTGGATGCTCGACTTCCGGCTCCGGGCCCTCCAGCGGTTCGAGAAGCGTCCGATGGCTGCCTGGTTCGCGGTCAACATGCCGGATCTCGATTTCGACGACATCTACTACTACATCAAGCCGACGTCCGAGCAGGTGAACGAGTGGAGCGATCTCCCCGACGCCATCAAGGACACCTACGAGAAGCTTGGCATCCCCGAAGCAGAGCGGAAGTACCTGGCCGGGGTCACTGCGCAGTACGAGTCCGAGGTCGTGTTCCACCGCAATCGCGAGGATCTCGAAGACCTGGGAGTGTTGTTCTGCGACATGGATACGGCGGTGCGTGAGTACCCCGACCTCGTCCGCAAGTACTTCGGGACCATCATCCCGCCGAACGACAACAAGTTCGCCGCCCTGAACTCGGCAGTGTGGTCAGGAGGCTCGTTCATCTATGTTCCGCCCGGCGTGGTGGTCGATCAGCCGTTGCAGGCCTACTTCCGCATCAACGCGGAGAACATGGGCCAGTTCGAGCGCACCCTGATCATCGCGGACAAGGGATCTCAGGTTCACTACGTCGAGGGCTGTTCCGCCCCGGTGTACACCACCGACTCGCTGCACTCGGCGGTGGTCGAGCTGGTGGCACTCGAAGGTGCCCGCATCACCTATACGACCATTCAGAACTGGTCCAACAACGTGTACAACCTGGTGACGAAGAGAGCACGGGCCGAAGCCGAGGCCCACGTGGAGTGGATCGACGGCAACATCGGGTCGCGTCTGACCATGAAGTACCCCTCGGTGTATCTCATGGGCCCGAAGGCATCGGGTGAAGTGCTGTCGGTGGCCTATGCCGGAGCCGGCCAGCACCAGGATGCCGGGGCCAAGATGGTCCATTCCGCCCCCGAGACGACCTCGACCATCATCTCCAAGTCCATCTCCAAGGATGCCGGGATCACCACCTATCGCGGCCTGGTCCACGTGGACGAAGGGGCGAAACATGCCAAGAGCTTCGTCCGGTGTGATGCCCTGCTCCTCGACGACACCTCGATCTCCGAAACCAAGCCGTACATGGAAGTTGCCGAGCGGGATGCCCGCATCGGCCACGAGGCCACAGTGTCCAAGGTGGGCGACGACCAGCTTTTCTACTTGATGAGCCGCGGACTGTCCGAGACCCAGGCCATGGGAATGATCGTGAACGGCTTCATCGAGCCGATCACCCGCACCCTGCCCATGGAGTATGCGGTCGAATGGAGTCGGCTGATCGAGCTGCAGATGGAGGGATCGGTCGGCTGAGCCACCTTGGGTGGCCGGGTGGCGTCCGTCTGAACGGGGCAGAATAGGTCAATGCCCATGAGGGAAGAGTGCAAGCACTTTCAAAGCCGGACCTATGACTCGGGCGAAGTAGCCCGGTTCTGCGTGCTGGACCTGGCCCCCGACGCCCCCTGGAAGTGCCCTGACGACTGCCCGTCCTATTCCCGTCGGTTCGCCGATGTGGGTTGGGCCCGCGGGTCACTGGTCGAGCCGCCACTCGAGCCGATGCCCGACGTCCCCGACGGAGAGGCTGCAGCGCTTCTCGATAGCGCCGAGGACATCATCAACGCGGTCGGCCCGCAGGTGGTGTCCGAGGTAGAGGCGCAAGAGGCCAGAGCAGAACGCAAGCAGCGTCGTTGGTGGAACCGGCGGCGCTGAACTGCCTGCGGGCTCCCGTGGGACGGCCGAGTGTCCTCAGCGGCCGGTGAAACTGCCTGGACGTTTCTCCATGAAGGCGGTCATCGCCTCGACCAGGTCATCGGAGGCCAAGAACCCGGCGTTCCAGGTGGCCACGTAGTCGAGACCTTCAGCCACCGACTTTCCTTCTCCGGCTGCCAAGACCGCTTTGGTCCCTTGGACGGCGAGCGGCGAGTTGGCGGCGATCTCGGTGGCGAGGGCACGGGCATCGGCCACCACCGCGTCGGCGTCGGCTGACACCTCGTTGACGAGCCCGATCTCGCGGGCTCTGGCCGCGGTGATGTCCTTACCGGTGAAGGCCAACTCGGCCACATGGCCTTTCCCGATGATGTGGGGGAGGCGCTGGAGGCTGCCGAGGTCGGCGACGATGGCCACCTTGGCTTCCCGCACCGAGAACAGGGCATCTAAAGAGGCCAACCGGATGTCACAGGCGGCAGCCAGGTCGACCCCGCCTCCGATGCAGTAGCCGTGGATGGCCGCTATCACCGGTAGGGGGCATTCGGCCACCGCGGTCACTGAGGCTTGTAGCTGGAGCACCGACGTCCGCGCCGACTTGGCCCGCGCCGCCATCGACAAGGGGGCGCCGTCCCTCGAGTTCATGGGTCCGCCCAGGCCTGCCATGGCGACCAGATCGAGGCCGACGCTGAAGTGGGGGCCTTTGGCTGCGATCACCACCGCCCGGATCTCCGGATCCGAACCGATGGCTGCCATGGCCACGGGAAGGTCGGACCAGAAGGCCGGCCCCAGGGCGTTGCGCTTCTCGGGGCGGTCGAGCCACAGGGTGGCCACGTGGCCATCGGCCTCGACGGTGAGCACCTCGGAAACAAAGGAGGCAATGGCGTGGTCGGCGGCGGGACTCATGGGCGAAAGAGTAGGCGTTGCCCGTCCGGGAAGGTGAAAAGGACGGGTAGCATGGAGCCCGAGGCTCGTTACCCGGGCCTCGTTGCGCGAGAGGCTTTTCACCCTGTCCACCTTTGCCCCTGAGACCGCCGCCGCCCTGCCCGGGCCCCCGTGGCTACGGCACCGCCGCACTGTCGCGGCGGAGGCGTTCGCGTCCACCCCCCTGCCGACCGAAAAAGACGAGGTCTGGCGCTACAGCCGTATCGACAGTCTCGATCTGGACAGGTACCAGACACCGGTTTCCCCTGACCTGACGGCGACCGATGCTCATGGGCCACCACCCTCGGATCGGATCCGCGCCCTGGTCGACGGGCTCGGACCCCGCTCGGGGCTGATCGTGACGGTCAACGGAGTGTTGGCCACCGTGGCATCGGATGTCGGCGACGATGCATTGGCTATCGGGCGGATGACCGAGCACGATGAGGCTGAGGTGCTTCTGGGGTCGATCGCCACCGATCCAACCGACTTCGTGCTTCTCAACGATGCGTTCGCCGCCGACCCGGTGGTGATCGACGTCCATGCCGGCGTAACGATCGAACACCCGGTGGTGGTTGTGCATGTGATCACCGGAGCGGGCGGCGACGCGGTGTTTCCCCGGACGGTCATCCGGGGTGGTCCCTCGTCGGTGGCCTCCGTGGTGGAAATCGTGGTCGACGTCGAAGGCGGGCTGTTGGCGGAGCTGCCCACCAGGGGCGCATCGTCGGTGGCCAACCATGCGGAGCACCTGGTGGTGCCGGTGACCGAAGTGCAGGTGGCTGACGGTGCCGAGTTGAACTACGTCAGCATCCAGTCGTTGGGCCCGGCCACCTGGCAACTTGCCCATCAGGTGAGCACCATTGGGGCTGACGCCGGTCTCCACAGTTTCGCGGTGGCCCTGGGCGGGAGCTATGCCCGGCTCCGCACCGACTCTGCGCTGATCGGTACCTCGGGGACGAGCAAACTACGGGCTGCGTTCATCGGTCGCGACGATCAGATGCTCGATTTTCGGACGCTCCAGGATCACCGGGCGCCGAAGACGACAAGTGACCTGCTCTTCATGGGAGCGGTGGCCGATCGTTCGCATTCGGTCTACAGCGGGTTGATCCGGGTGCGGAGGGGAGCGGTCCGGTCCGACGCCATGCAGACCAATCACAACCTCGTCCTCGACGAAGGGGCGCATGCGGACTCGGTTCCCAACCTCGACATCCAGGAGAACGACGTCCGGTGCAGCCACGCGTCGACGGTAGGCCCGGTTTCCGAGGATCAGCGCTACTACCTCGAGTCCCGCGGGGTGGAACCCGAGGTGGCCGAACGGTTGATTGTGGCCGGGTTCTTCGCCGACATCGCCGATCAGGTGCCCATTGCCGGCACCCGAGCCATGATCGGCCAGGCTCTGGCCGACCGGACGGGGGTCCACGGTGTCTGAGACGGCGCGCCTGTGCGGGCGCAATGACCTCGAGCCAGGGCAGGCAAAGAGGTTCGACGTGGCCGGCCTCCGGATCGCCCTGGTCCGCATCGCCGATGAGTATTTTGCCGTGGGGGACCGCTGCAGCCACGAGGAGTACTCGTTGGCTGATGGCGAGGTGTGGCCCGACGAATGCGAGATCGAGTGCGGCAAGCACGGCTCGACATTCGACCTTCGTACCGGGCAGCCCTGTTCGCTCCCGGCCACCAGGCCGGTGCCGGTGTACCAATTGGTCGTCGATGACGAGGATGTGTCGGTGGTGGTGTCATGAGTACCGGTGAGCTCAAGATCGAAGACCTGCATGCCGGCATCCCCGGTCGGGAGATTCTCCGGGGGGTGACGCTTACGGTTCGCAGTGGGGAAGTGCATGCGGTGATGGGCCCCAACGGATCGGGAAAGAGCACCTTGGCCCACGTGCTGATGGGGCGACCCGGGTACGAGATCCTCAGCGGTACCGTGACCCTCGACGGGATCGACCTGCTTTCCTTGCCCACCTGGCAACGAGCCCGCGCCGGACTGTTTCTCGGCATGCAGCATCCGATCGAAGTGCCGGGCGTCTCGCTGGTCACCGCACTGACCGCCTCCCGGCCCGAGATCGAGCCCGGTGAAGTCGGGGCCGATGCCGGAGCCGGGGATGTGAGTGAGCGGATGCGGTCCGAGGCCAAGCGCATTGGCTTTGACGAGCGGTTCCTCACCCGCTCCCTCAACGTCGATCTTTCGGGTGGAGAGCGCAAGCGGAACGAGACACTGCAGATGGGCGTGCTCCGACCCCGGTTCGCGGTCCTCGACGAGATCGACTCCGGACTCGATGTCGATGCCTTGGCGGCCGTGGGCCGGCGGGTGGAAGAGGCAACCGAAGAGTGGGGACTGGGTGTGTTGGCCATCACCCACTTCCGGCGATTGCTGAAAGTACTGAAGCCCGATGTGGTGCACGTTCTCTCCGCCGGCCGGGTGGTCGCCACCGGTGAGAGCGAGTTGGCGGAGATCGTCGACCGGACCGGGTACGCCGCCTACACCGGAGTTGGCCCCTGAACCTTCCGGAGACGGCTGTCAGTCCCGGAATTTCGGTAGCACATAGGTCCCCATCAGTTCGATGGTTTCCATCACGGCGTCATGAGGAATCTTGTAGGGGTTGACCAGACACAGCAAGAGGTCGATCCCGGCGGATTCGTACTTCCGGCACGCGTCGAGACATTCGTCCGGGGTGCCCAGGACGCAGGCGTTGGAGTCGATCAGGTACTCGAGGCTGAGGAGATCGAGCGATCCGTCGTCGTCGTGGGCCTTCATGTCGGCTGCGTACGAGTAGGAACCGAGGTCTTGGTTTCGTTCGGCCATCCAGTCGGTCACGGTGGCAATCTGTCTGGCTCCCGTCTTCGGGTACCACTCGAAGGACTCTCTGGCCAGCTCGATGGCCTTGTCGCGATTGTCCGAGCAGAGGGCCATGGTGAATGTGGCTGCCTGGTTGTGCACGTACGCCCCCAGGGGTGCGGTGCAGGTCTCAGATGCGGCACGGTAGATGTCGACCTTCTTCTTGACCTCCTCCGGCGACACCCCAACGGCGAAGGAGCACAGACCCAACCCCAACTCACCCACCTGTCGATGGCCGTCTTCGCTGGTGGTCGCCCCCCAGATCGGCGGATGGGGTTGCTGCAGCGGCTTGGGCTGGACCCGGCGCCGCGGCATCTGCCAGTACTTGCCGTCGAAGTCGTACTCGTCGTTGGTCCAACAACCCACGATGTGCTCGATGGCCTCCCGCCACATCTGGCGGGTCTCGGACGGATCGATCCCGAATCCCTCGAGTTCGGCTCGGGTGGCTGATCGGCCGGTTCCGAAATCGACCCGTCCGTTGGATATCAGATCGAGTACCGCCACCGACTCGGCCGTTCGTACCGGATGGTTGTATGGCTTGGGAGTCAGGCGGACCCCGTAGCCCAACCGGATCCGCTCGGTCAGCGCGGCAATGGCGCCATAGAGCACCTCAGGATTCGAACAGTGGGAGTACTCCTTCAGAAAGTGGTGCTCGACCGTCCAAAAGGCATCCCATCCGGCCTTGTCACCGGCGACGGCCTCCGCGAGGGTGTTCTGATAGGCGATGAGCTCACTGTCAGCCTCCCAGGGTTGGGGAACCGGAATCTCATAGAAGAGAGCGAACTTCACTGGCACAGTCCTTTCTTCGGGCCGAGTGCTTCGGCTTCGGCGGTCACTGGGTGAAGGCAGGGAGCGAACCCCTGAGCAAGAGGCGCCATCCGAATCGGAGTACCGGCAACAGAGCTCATGGCGGCCACCGGCGCAAACGGAGCGTGGCGTCGTACGGCCCATTCACCGGCTCGGCTGTAGGTAAGACCGTGGGTACGACTGTGGCGCAGACCCGTTGGCCTGAGCCGGTGGCTTGACTTGTGCACGTGCACCCTCTCTATCAGATGTAAAGATCGGTGGTCGAGCAGCAACCGAGGGGAGGACCCGATGAGGGGTCTGAGAGACAAGGTGGTGATCGTCACCGGGGTGGCTTCTGGGATCGGCCTGGCGTGCGCAGATCGCCTACTCAGTGAAGGGGCGACGGTAATGGGCGCCGATCGGGCCGACTGGACCGACAGGACCGACTGGACCGAACATGAAGGCAAACCCCCGGAGACCGGATCATGGTCGTTCCGGCACGTCGACGTGAGTGATGAGGCTTCCGTGGTGGATTTGGTGGCGTCGACAACTGACACGTTCGGTCGGGTCGACGGCCTGGTGAACGCAGCCGGAGTGGCCGGTGGCGGACCGGTGCACTCGCTCGATCAAACCGAGTGGCAACGGGTCATTTCGGTCAACCTCACCGGAACGTATCTCATGGCCAAGCACGTCATCGGTCAGATGCTCCAGCAACCGGTTGTCGGTGAGGTCCGGGGTTCCATCGTCACGTTGGCGAGTATCGAGGGCCTGGAGGGCACGGCCGGAGGCAGCGCGTACAGCGCTTCCAAGGGAGGGGTTGTGCTGCTGACCAAGAACATGGCGATCGATTACGGGGGCCGGGGCATCCGGGTCAATGCCCTCTGCCCCGGTTTCATCGAAACACCGATGACCGACGGGATCTTTGGCCTTGCGGGGATGGAGCTGGCGCGTGAGGCGCTCATCGAGGAGCACACACTCCGACGAATGGGCCGACCGAGCGAGGTTGCCGCGGCGGCAGCGTTCCTTCTCTCCGACGATGCCTCGTTCGTGACCGGACTGGCGTTTCCGGTGGACGGCGGTTACACGGCCGGGCGCGACCACGGCATTACCGCGCTGCTGGGGCTCTCGGGCCCCGAAGCGTGAGAGCCCGTCGTTGGTGGGAGGACTGAACAGAACTCGGAATCGAACTTGGCAAGAGCCGTCTCTGCTCATCGGAATCGACGGAGGCACGCCGAACGCGTGTGTGATTCATTTCACATGAAAGGTGCTGGGTGTCCGCACAATGTCATTGTTTACATTGTGCACTCAAGTGGGTATGCAGTTTGGTAGTCAAGTGAGGGTGGTCGGTACTGGCGCTACGTGGCCAGGGGCGGGCGCCTGCGACAAGGGGGGTTCATGGCACCAGAATCAGGCGAAATGGGAAGGGTAGCGGTCGCGGATGATCCGGTTCCGGTCGAACCGACTGTGTACCGAGTGGCCGATCCCGCACCGTTAGGGCTTGCGGCTTTCGCCATGACCACGTTTGCATTGAGTGTTTCCAATGCCAAAATCTGGGGACCGGCTGCGGATTCTGCTCTCGCCCTAGCTCTGGTCTACGGAGGGGCGGTTCAGCTCCTGGCCGGAATGTGGGAGTTTGTACGGAAGAACACGTTTGGTGCTCTCGCCTTCTCCTCGTACGGAGCGTTCTGGATCTCGTACTACGTCTTCGTCAAGTTCATCGTGGGAGGACTGACCAGTCAGGCGGATGTATCGGTGGCAGTCGGCGTCTTCCTGCTGGGATGGACGATCTTCACCGCCTACATGACGGTTCCGTCGCTCCGAGTGAGTGGAGCCGTAGCGGCCGTGTTCGTCTTGCTGACGGTGACCTTCGTGCTGCTGACCATCGGAGCGTTCCAGAACCAGGCCAACCTGACGAAGTGGGGCGGCTATGTCGGTATCGCCACCGCGGCGGCTGCCTGGTACGCATCATTTGCCGGCGTGGTGAACGAGACCTTCAAGAAAGCGATCATCCCGACCCTGCCGTTGGCTCCGAAACCGGTAACCTCCGGCGCAAGGACGTCAGGGTGAAGATCGGGAGTACCAGACCATGAGTGAGGCTGCGCAGAACGGGCGACAGGACCAGGGTCTCTCAGCATTGCACCATGAGATTCGTCGCTTCGAACCTCCTTCGGAATTTGTCGACCAGGCGAATGCCGGGCCGGGCATCTACGCCGAGGCAGATGCTGATCCCGTCGCGTGGTGGGAAAAGCAGGCCGAATCGCTTGAATGGGCACAGCGCTGGTCCGAGGTGCTGGAATGGAAAGTTCCGTATGCCAAGTGGTTTGTCGGCGGCAAGTTGAACGTCTCGGTCAACTGCGTGGACCGCCACGTCGCGGCAGGCAAGGGTGACAGGGTCGCATTCCACTGGGTGGGGGAGCCCGAGGGGGATACCCGGACCATCACCTATGCCGAGCTGAAGGACATGGTGTGTCAGGCGGCCAACGCCCTCACCGATCTGGGCGTCAACGCCGGCGATCGGGTGGCTATCTACATGCCGATGATCCCCGAGGCAGTGGTGGCGATGCTGGCGTGTGCGCGTATTGGCGCGCCGCACATGGTGACGTTCGGTGGCTTCTCGTCGGAAGCCCTGGCCAGTCGAATCCTCGACGGTGATGCCCGTGTCGTGATCACCGCTGACGGCGGTTACCGGCGGGGAGCCCAGATCGCATTGAAGCCCAACGTCGACGAGGCGCTCAAGCAGTGCCCTGAAGTGCGCACGGTGGTGGTCGTCCGCCGAACCGGCCAGGATGTGGAGTGGGAGGACGGTCGGGACGTTTGGTGGCACGACGTCGTTGATCGGCAGTCCACTGAGCACGACCCAGAGGCGTTCGATGCCGAACAACCGCTCTACATCATGTACACCAGTGGGACCACGGCGAAGCCGAAAGGAATTCTCCACACCACCGGTGGGTACCTCACCCAATGCGCTGCTACCCATCGACTGATCTTCGACGTAAAACCGGACACCGATGTCTTCTGGACTGCCGCCGACATCGGCTGGGTGACCGGCCACAGCTACATCGTGTATGGACCCCTGGCCAATGGTGTCACTTCGATGATGTTCGAGGGGACCCCCGATGCCGGTGGGCGTGACCGGTGGTGGAAGATCATCGAGGACTACAAGGTCACCATCCTTTATACCGCCCCCACCACCATCCGCACGTTCATGAAGTGGGGAGATGAGCACCCTGCCGGCCATGACCTCTCGAGCCTGCGGCTGCTCGGATCCGTGGGTGAGCCCATCAACCCCGAGGCATGGATGTGGTACCGCAAGCACATCGGGGGTGACCGGTGCCCGGTAATGGACACTTGGTGGCAGACCGAGACAGGGGCGATCATGATCACACCGCTTCCCGGGATTACCGCCACGAAGCCTGGTGCGGCGATGCGACCGTTCCCCGGAATCAGCGCTGACGTCGTCGATGACTCCGGGCACTCGGTCGGCAACGACGCCGGTGGGTTCCTGGTGCTCGACCATCCGTGGCCCGGGATGCTCCGGGGTATCTGGGGTGATCCGAAACGCTACGAGGAGACGTATTGGTCCCGGTATCCCGGTCGCTACTTCGCCGGGGACGGGGCGAAGAGGGACGAGGACGGCGACCTGTGGTTGCTGGGCCGCGTCGACGATGTGATGAACATATCCGGGCACCGCATCTCCACCACCGAGGTGGAGCACGCCCTGGTCGGCTTCCCCCGGGTCGCCGAGGCTGCGGTCGTCGGGGCCAGCGACGACACCACCGGACAGGCGATCGTTGCCTTCGTCACCGTCAAGGGCGAGGTGTCCGACGAGGAGAACGAAGGTGACACATTGGTGGACGCGCTGCGGGCGCACGTGGCCAAGGTCATTGGGCCCATCGCCAAACCCCGGCAGATCATCTTGACCCCCGACCTGCCCAAGACCCGTAGCGGGAAGATCATGCGGCGTCTGTTGAAGGATGTCGCCGAACATCGGGAGCTCGGTGACGTAACCACTCTCCTCGACTCGACGGTGGTGAACCTCATCGACGAGCAGATACGGGCGGGGGGCACGGGCGAAGCCGATTGAGCGCTCGGCCGGCGTGGGTGTTCTGGCCATGCATTCAGGAGGCGAGAAGTTGGTGGATCAGGGGGACCGCCAGCTGTCCAACTGTCACAAGTCGTGGATGGTCGGATAATCAGTCGTCCGCGCTCACCATGACCCATCTCGATCTCGTGGCAGATCCGGCGATGAAGGTGGTCTGCGAAGTTGGCCGGACGACGGCCATGGACCATCACCTGATCGCCATTCTCGGAGGCGGCGTCGTACCCGACGCCGCGGTTGCTAGCGTCATGGGCCATGGCTCGCCGAAAACGCCGACGGGGCGGCGCACACAGTGCACCCTGGGGTGGATCTGGCGGTTCTCCGACCGGGGGATCGGCTGAGACCGAGTCGGAAAAGACAGGGTCGGAAGAGACTGAGCCGGCCGAAATAGGGCCGGAAGAGACCGAGTCAGAAGAGACCGAGTCAGAAGAGACCGAGTCAGAAGAGACCGAGTCAGAAGAGACCGAGTCAGAAGAGACCGAGTCAGAAGAGACC
>JADGOI010000010.1 GCA_017883075.1 Acidimicrobiales bacterium | reverse complement strand
CTCACCCTGGTATTCGGTGTCTTCCATTTCTGGAGAGAGATCGGCAGCACGGTCTTTGCCAATGCGGTCGCCACAGTGCCTTCGTACTACCTCAATCGCAGTTGGGTGTGGGGTAAGAACGGGCGATCCCATCTGATGAAGGAGATCCTGCCTTTCTGGACGCTGTCGGCTGTCGGCATCGTGGTATCCATCTTCGGCGCTGCCATTGCCAGGCATTTTGGAATCGAACATCACCTGGGTCACCTTCAGCAGACGGTGGTGGTGTTGTTCGCCAACGTGATGTCGTTCGCCATCTTCTGGGTACTGAAATTCCTTCTGTTCAACCGGCTGTTCAAAGTGCACCCTCTCGAAGAGCTTGACGAACTGGTCGAAGCGGCCTGATCCGGGATGATGAGGTTCAACCGGTGAACGGGGCTGAGCCAGAATGGCCGCGATGATTGGCACCACCGTGCACAGCGGGAACGTGGTGCTGGTGCTGGCGGTCTTCTTGGCCAGCGCGGTGGAGATGGTCGAAGCACTCACCATCGTGGTGGCGGTGGGAGCCACCAAGGGGTGGAGGTCCGCCCTCGAGGGAACCGCGGTGGCCTTGCTGGTACTCGGTGCCATGGTGGTGGCCCTCGGCCCCGCGATCGTCCACTATGTGCCTCTCGCCACACTGCGGTTGGTGGTCGGGGGCCTCCTGCTCGTGTTCGGGTTGCAGTGGCTTCGCAAAGCGGTCCTTCGGGCCGCAGGGATGAAAGCCAAACACGATGAGGACGCCATCTTCGCCGAACAGGTCGAGGAACTGTCCACTCGGTCAGCCACCAGCGGTCGCGACTCGACTGCGTTCGTGGTGGCGTTCAAAGGGGTGTTTCTCGAGGGTCTCGAGGTGGTGGTGATTGTGATCACCCTGGGGACGACCTCCCACGACCTCGGGCTGGCCGCGGGGGCCGCCGCGGCCGCCATCGTAGTGGTGGGGGTGGTGGGAGTCATCGTGGGACGGCAGCTGTCATCGGTGCCGGAGAATGCCATGAAGATGGGGGTCGGGCTGATGCTGGTCAGCTTCGGCACCTTCTGGTCAGGGGAGGGCGTGGGGGTGCACTGGCCGGGTTCGGAACTGGCCATCCCGGTTCTGGTGGCCACCTACGCCCTGGTGGCATGGGCTCTCGTCGCATCGCTGGGTCCCAGGGCGGTGGCCCGACCCGAGCCGGTCGCGGCCGGGGCAGATGGAGGAGGGCACCATGTCTGAACCGTTGCCGACGTCGGCGCCCCGGTCACTGCCGATTCGGATGATGGTGGGGTTCGGTCGGTTCTGGTGGGAGTTCCTGATCGGGGACACCCCTGAGTTGTTTGTCGGCGCGGTGACGGTCCTCGGAGTGGTCGCTCTGGTCTGCCTCGGCCACTCGGCCCGTACCTGGGCTGCCGTCCTCCTGCCCGTGCTGGTGGCCGGCCTGCTCGGTGGCTCGGTATGGAAGGCGAAGCGGAAATCCGTAGGAGCTAATCGCGGAAGTTGTTGAACTGGAGGGGAATCCCGAAGTCCTCCGCCTTGGCCGCAGTGATCACCGCCTGAAGATCGTCTCGCTTCTTTCCGGTCACCCGCAACTGGTCGCCCTGGGTCTGGGAGCTGACCCCCTTCAAGCCGAGTTCCTTGATGAATTTGTTCAACTTCTTGGCATGGTCGGAGGAGATTCCCGCTTGAATCGTCAACTTCTGGCGGGCGGTGCCCCGCGTCGCCTCTTCGATCTTCCCGACGTCGAAGGACTTGAGCGACACGTCCCGCCTCACCATTTTCTCCTGAAGGACCTGGTAGAGGGCGCGCAGTCGATCCTCGGTGGATGAGGTGAGCACGAGCTCCTGGTCGGTCAACTCAATGGTGGAGTCGGTACCTTTGAAGTCGAACCGGGTAGTGGCTTCGCGATTGGCCTGGTCGACCGCATTGCGGACTTCCTGCATATCGACTTCCGAGACAATGTCGAAGGTGGGCATGGAGAAACAGTAGCGCTGCGCTTGGCGTATCCTTCCCGGTCTGCGGGTCGGTACCCAAGTGGCCAAAGGGAGCAGACTGTAAATCTGCCGGTTCTGCCTTCGAAGGTTCGAATCCTTCCCGGCCCACCACATGATGTGACCGGGGGTGGCAGGGGACGACGAGTCCGCTGCCACCCCCGGGGCTCTACGGCCCGTAGAGCGAACTGCCGGTACCCGTCGCTCGCGGGCCCGATCCGTGAACCGGTTCCATGAACTCAGGAGATGTAATCCGATGTTGGTCCATCGCATCCGCCACATGCCGACGTGGATGATCGCTGCGGGGGCCGCGCTCGTGTGGGTGGTATCGGGTGCGTACATGGTGCATTTCGGGGCGCAGTGGCACCTGGATCTCCTCGTGTACCGGGATGCAGGGCACGCCCTTTACACGGGCGGTTCACCGTTCACCACCAACTTCACCATCCACCAACTTCCCTTCACCTACACGCCGTTTGCCCTGTTGGTCCTCAGTCCCCTGGCGCTCGGGTCGGTCGTTCTCATCGAGACACTGTGGTGGCTGCTCAGCGCGGCCTGCTTCGTTGGCGCTGTCTACCTGGTCATCTCCGCCTCATTCACCATGCCGACCCGTCGGGCCGTCGCCGTGGCCGGTGTGCTCTGTGGGGTGGCCACTCTGGCCCTCGAGCCGGTTCGTTCCAACATGGATTACGCCCAGATCAATCTGATCCTGATGGTGATGATCGTTGCCGACATGACTCGGGTTCGGGCCCCCTGGCGAGGATTGTTGATCGGAGTGGCCGCGGCCATCAAGTTGACCCCACTGGTATTCCTCTTCTCCTTCCTCGTGGTCAAGGACTGGCGGTCGTGGGCTCGCGGGGTCGGGACCTTTCTTGGGTTGACCGCCATCAGCTGGGCGGTGTTGCCGTCGGACTCGGCCCGCTTTTGGCTGCACGAGGTGTCCGACGCCGGCCGAACCGGCCAGCTGGCCAATGTCAGCAACCAGTCATGGAACGGTTTGGTCCATCGCCCGCCATTCCACGGAGGTCATCCTGGCACCGCTTTGTGGGTGGTGTTGGCTGTGGCCACGTTGGTGTGCGGAGTGCTCCTCACCCGGTGGTTGCTGGAGGGCGGGCGCTTGGCCGAAGCTGTCATGGTGTTGGCCCTCACCGAGTTGTTGATCAGCCCGGTATCCTGGACCCACCACTGGTCGTGGCTCATTCTGGCCCCGATCGTCGCAGTTGCCTTGTGGGCCGTTCACCGGGTGGTGGCGATCATGCTGCTGGTGCTCGTCGGTCTGGCGGTGCTGGCTCCCTATTGGTGGATCCAGCACGGGCCATTATCGTACCTGGCCGGAAACGTCCTGGTGGTGGGCGGAGCGGCGGTGTTGGTGGTGTGGTTGGGCGCCGAGGCCCGGTCCCGCCGGCCCTCTGATGCCTCCAGGATGGTAGGACACGATACGCTGGCCGCTTCGGAGCACCTGGCGGGGTAACACTTGATGGGCCACCAAATTTCGTTACAATAGCGTTACGATTAGTTGCGGTCAGGACGTTTCGGGTCTCCAGAATCCCGTCCGTTCAGACGCTCATTACACGGTCCCCCATTCGATATACGCCCATTGAGGAGCTTCCCCCCGACCATGTCCCCTGAGTCCCGGGCAGTCTTGGCGCATCAAGACGATGGCGCAGCTGACTCCGGGCTGCTGAGGAATGACCGTTGGTCCATGGCGTCGGCCGCGTTGACCAGCGGCGCTCGCTCCGCGGCGACGTTGGCCAATACGATTCGGGACCGATTGGCCACTACGGCTGGGATCCCCATTGATCAACCCACCATCGATGGCGGGGGCGGGGACCCGAGGGGTCTGGTGCTACGGCCCGCTCTTCTGGGATTCGTGGCCATCCTGGCCATCTGCATCGGAGCCTCGCTCCCGAGTTCTCCGTTCAAACTCGAAATGCCGGGTGCTTGGTATTTCGGGGTTCCAAAGACCACAGGTGCGAGTCATTGGGGCGTCTACTTCGTCCTGGCCGCTGTCTATGGCGGTCTGATATTGCTGGTCCGGGTCTGGTGGGGGATGACCCGCCTCTACTCCCGATGCCCCGGGTTGGACATCCGTCGCCTCAAGTGGGTGTTCGCCCTCTGGTCGCTCCCCATGCTGATCATCGCTCCGATCTTCAGCCGCGACGTGTACTCGTACGCGGCCCAGGGCGAGATGGTCAGCCATCACATGAACCCGTACCTGTACGGGCCGTTCGAAATGGGGAACAACTCCTTTACCGCTCCGGTCGACTCGCTGTGGGGGAACGCCCCAGCCCCGTACGGGCCGCTCTTTCTGCAGATAGACGGATTCTTCGCCAAGGTCACCTTCCATAACGAACTGGCCACGATCGTCCTGCTGCGTTTGCTGGCCTTTGCCGGCGTGCTACTGATCGCGTTCTGCGTGCCTCGCCTGGCCGGTCTCTATCACCGCGACAAGGCCGAGATGTTCACCCTGGCCGTCTTGAATCCGGTCACCATCCTGCACCTGGTCGGCGGGGCTCACAACGATGCATTGATGCTGGGGCTCCTGCTCGCCGGCATCACCGCGGCGAAAGAGAAGCGCCCGATAGTCGGAATATTGTTCTGTGCCCTGGCCACCGCCATCAAAGCACCGGCGGGACTCGGAATCCTCTATGTGGGCTGGACGTGGCTGGGAAACGGCGTCCCTGTGCGCGATCGGATCAGACCGGTGGTCACCGCCGGTCTGATCGGACTGGGAGTCCTCGGGTTCTTCTCCTTTGTCAGCGGGCTGGGCTGGGGGTGGATCGGAAACCTGGGTACCCCCGGCGTGGTGCGATCATGGATGGCCCCCACCACTTCCCTGGCGCTGCTCGTCAACTGGGTCGCCCATTTTGCCGGCATTGGATTGGGCCTGGGCGGCGTCCTGTCGGTCACCAGGTTTCTCGGCCTGCTCGCCGCGTTGATCATTGGCATCTGGCTCTTGTTGAACAGTGACCGGATCGGGACGCTGAAGGCCCTGGGGCTCACCTTGTTGTTGTTCGTGATCCTCGGACCGGTCGATCAACCCTGGTACCTGTCCTGGGGTCTCATCCTTCTGGCTCCGGTGGCGGTCGGTCGGCTCCGCTCCTTCATCATCGGCCTCTCCATGGTGACCGCCCTGATCGAACTTCCCGGTGCCACCCAGCTGCTGAACAGCCTGATCCACGGCGACCCGTTGTCGATCGTCCTGACGTTGTTGTGGGTCCTCTTCGTGCTCACGGTGCCCCTGGCCAGCTGGGAGCGACGGGACCCGGTTTCTGTCCCGGGCCCAATGCTCGGATTGGCCAGGGCCTCGGCGTAATCCTGACGTCGAGCCCGCGGTCTCGAACCGCACGGCTTCTTCAAAGCATCCGTTGGAGCACCCACACATCGAGCCAGTGGCCGAACTTCCTCCCGATCTCGCGTTCGACGCCCACCATCTCGAAGCCACAGGCTTGATGGAGAGCGATCGACGCGGCGTTGTCGCCGCCGATCCGGGCCACCATGGTGTGAAACCCGTGTTGGGTGGCCAGCCGGATCAGCTCGATCAACAGGGCGCGTCCGATGCCGGATCCCCGCCGGTCCGACCCCACGTAGACGGAGTTCTCGACGGTGGTCGCATAGGCGGGGCGGTCACGGTAGATCGAAAGCGAGCCGAATCCAACGATGAGGCCGGCGCTGTCTTCCGCCACGATGGCGGGATATGCCCCGCCGTGGTCGGCCAACCACACCAGCTGCTCGTCGGAATTCCGGGGGACGAGGTCGAAGGTCGTTGTCGACCCGGTAACCTCGGCGTTATAGATGGACCGTATGGCTTCGGCATCGGTTGGGGTCGCCAGTCGAAGCTGCATGCGGTGATGGTAGCGAGTTGAAAACCTCTCGTGCGGGTCCGACGCCGTTGTTGGCTATGATGACCCGCTGCAGCTCACTCGAGTTGCGCTGCCCCCTTAGCTCAGTCGGCAGAGCACCGCCATGGTAAGGCGGTTGTCGTCGGTTCGATTCCGACAGGGGGCTCGCCCGTGGCGGCGTAGCTCAGCTGGTTAGAGCGCACGGCTCATAATCGTGAGGTCGCCGGTTCGAGTCCGGCCGCCGCTACCATTTCGGGTGTTTGGAACAGTAGATGGGTCCGGTCTGCAGGCCGGGCCCGTTGGCATAACAGCAGAGGAGCCATTGTGGCAAAGAACGATAAGCGGATCCAGGTCACATTGGCCTGCGAGGTTTGCAAGCGCCGTAACTACATCACGACGAAGAACAAGATCAACGATCGAGAGCGGATCGAAATGCAGAAGTTCTGCCGCTGGGACCGCCAGCACACGCTGCACAAGGAGACCCGCTGAGGGTTGACTCGAGCAGCCGAAACCCGCCGAGGGTTGACGACTCGGCCGGTTTCGCCCATCTCGATTTGGTCGACCTCGCTCGGGGCGGTGACCATGCCGCCTTCGAAGAGCTGGTCAGGGTCACGTCGAACGACATGTATGCCTTGGCATTCCGCCTGACCGGGGATGAACACGACGCTCGGGACGTTGTCCAAGAGACCTATCTTCGGGCCTTCCGCTCGATCCGCAAGTTCCGGGGCGAGGCTTCCTTTTCCACCTGGCTGTACCGCATCGCTGCCAACTGCGCGGCGACCATGCACAGTCGTCAACGGCGTGTCCGTCTGGTGTCGATCGACGCTGATCCTCGTTGTGGCGAGTTGCCGACCGATCCTGACCCGGATGCCATGGCATCGGCCACTGTCGAGCGGGACGGGCTGGTCGGAGCCCTGCGCACCCTCCCCTTGGCCCTGCTCACGGTGGTCGTGCTGCGGGACATCTACGGACTCAGCCACGATGAGATCGCCACGGAACTGGGGATTTCTGGCGCCGCCACCAGGGTGAGGCTCCATCGGGCCCGCCGGCAACTCCGAGCGGCGATATTTCCCGAGCTGTCGAGCGGCGGTACAGAGAAGGTCGAGGGCGGTGCCGGGGTGGCAACGGTGATCGCAGTGCGGCACGAGGAGCCGGTGGGAGACGACGCTCGTGCGGTGTGAGGCCATTGCCGAGCGGCTGCCCGGGGCGGTGGACGGCTCCCGGGCGGTCGATCGGCGGACGGTTCGTCACGTGGCATCGTGTCTCCGGTGCCAGGCCGAGTTGGCCAGGTACCACGGGCTTCTTCGACGTCTGCACCAGCTTCGCTCGTACCGTCCCGACCTACCCGCCGGTCTTGTCGGCGACGTGCTCGATGCGCTGGACGCCACCGCGACCCGGCGGACGGTGCGCTCGGTTCGGGCAGGGCGGCGCCTGGCGTATGGCGGAGGGGCTGCTCTTGGCACTCTGGCCGTCGGGGTCACCGTCGCCATGGTCATCGGTCGGGGGCGGTCGAACGGGTCGCTTGGGAATTTGACCCTTTCCAGTGGTAATCTCTTGAACCGCTCCTGCGATCGATTGGCCGTTCGCGGCATGGCGATCGACAGAGGGCAGTAGCTCAACTGGTAGAGCACCGGTCTCCAAAACCGGCGGTTGGGGGTTCGAGTCCCTCCTGCCCTGCTCTCCACCCGTAGCACCGGTCTAAGGAAACAGCACGTGAACCGAGAACAAAAACGTCAGATGCAGCGTCAGGGACAGGACCCCGATGGCGAGGCCGCGCCTCAGCGCAAAGCCCCACCGGCCCGTCGCCCACCCAAGCGGGACCCGTTCCGTCCGGGACAGTTCCTGCGCGAGGTACGATCTGAGCTTCACCAGGTGGCGTGGCCGAACCGTTCTGAGGTCATCAACTACACGACAGTGACGTTCGCGACTCTGGTGGCGTTGATCTTTCTGATCTTCATACTCAATTACGCCTTCAGTAAGGGCGTCTTTTGGCTGTTCAACACGTGATCGGTGTGACTGTGACCCAAAATGAAACCACTGCACCCCTCGGTGACGATGAGGGTGCCGCATCCATCGAGACCGCCGACGCGCCGGAAAGCGCCGACGCTGCCTCCGGGGAGTCGACCATCGAGGCGGCGGAGGTCGACCCGAGGGAAACCGAATCGGTCTCCGATGAGGACGACGAATTCGACGACGATGAGCCCACCATCATCAGCCCGTTCGACCAGCCGGGGCGCTGGTTTGTGGTCCACACCTACGCCGGGTACGAGAACAAGGTGAAGTCCAACCTGCACAGCCGCACCGCCTCTATGAACATGGAGGATCGCATCTACGAGGTCGTCATCCCCATGGAAGACGTCGTGGAGTTCAAGAACGGCAAGAAGGTGGTCGTTCAGAAGAAGGTGTTCCCGGGCTATCTGCTGTGCCGTTGCGATCTCGACGACGACAGTTGGTCCGTCATCCGGAATACCCCCGGCGTGACCGGCTTCGTGGGTCCCGGCACCAAGCCGACGCCGTTGTCCCGTCGGGAGGTCGAAGGGATTTTGCAGGTCAAGGTGGAGGGTGGCGAGGCGCCGACCAAACGCAGCCGCCCCCGGCTCGAACACGAGGTGGGAGAGACGGTCCGGGTCAAGGAAGGTCCGTTCGCGGACTTCTCGGGCCAGATTGCCGAGATCAACGAGGACCAACTGAAGCTCAAGGTCCTTGTGAACATCTTTGGCCGGGAGACCCCGGTCGAACTCGAATTCAGCCAGGTCGCGAAGCTGTAGGCCGGCGGATACAGGTAAGGAGCAGTACCAATGGCACCAAAGAAACGCGTCCTCGCGAATGTAAAAATTCAACTCCCGGCAGGCGGGGCAACACCTGCCCCGCCGGTGGGCACAGCCCTTGGACCCCATGGTGTTCAAACCATGGAGTTCTGCAAGCAGTACAACGCCGCCACCGAGAGCCAGCGCGGCTCCATCGTTCCGGTCGATATCACCATCTACGAGGACCGTTCGTTCTCCTTCATCCTGAAGACCCCACCGACCCCGGCACTGTTGCGGGCGGCGGCGGGTTTGGACAAGGGAGCCGCTACTGCCGGACGTGAGCAGGTCGGCACGGTCACCGACGCCCAGGTGGCTGACATCGCCGCCACGAAGTTGCCCGATCTCAACACCAGCGATGTCGAAGCCGCCAAACGCCAGGTGGCCGGCACAGCCCGGTCGATGGGCATTGCCGTCGCCGGCTGATCGCCGGGCGACCCAGCACATTCGAGGAAACGGAGAACCACCCGCATGTCCAGAGGAAAGAAGTACAAGTCGAGCATTGCCCAGTTCGATCGCCAGGAGCTCTACTCCGCCGGCGACGCCGTGGATCTGGTGAAAGCCACATCCAAGGCCTCGTTCGACGAAACCGTGGAGTTGGCGATCCGGCTCGGCGTGGATCCCCGAAAGGCCGACCAGATCGTCCGGGGCACCCTGTCGCTCCCGGCCGGTACCGGCCGTACGGCCCGGGTCATCGTGTTCGCCGCCGGCGAGAAGGCAGCCGAGGCTCGTGCCGCGGGAGCTGACGAGGTGGGCGCCGATGACCTGGTAGCCCGGGTCAAAGAGGGTTTCCTCGATTTCGACATCGCCATCGCCACTCCTGACCTGATGGGCCAGGTCGGAACCCTGGGTCGGGTGCTCGGGCCCCGTGGCCTCATGCCCAACCCGAAGACCGGCACGGTGACCGACGATGTCGAGAAGGCTGTCATCGAGTTCAAGGGTGGTCGGGTCGAATACCGCACTGACAAGGTCGGCAATGTTCATATCCGTATCGGGAAGTCATCCTTCGACCGGACGAAGCTGCTGGAGAACCTGCACGCGGTAATGGATGAGATTCACCGGGCCAAGCCGGCCTCTGCCAAGGGGCGCTATGTCTGTGGCGTCACCGTCTCGTCGACGATGGGCCCAGGGGTCCATATCGATCCGCTCCTCGCCCGCAAGGTCGACGCGGAGCTGGCCGCCACCGCCTGATTCGGTTTCAACGAAGCCGCATTGCATAATCGGGCCGAGACGCGCTAGCGTCACACCCTTACAACTCAAGTTCGAACTGCCGTAGACCTCCGGTGTACCGGGAAACCAGTACCGAAGGGACCCTGTCCGGGTCCGCCTGATGAGGCGTTCCGTCCGGAGCCATCATTGCTCCGGCGTCACCCCTCGATGGTGTCTGCGGCGCAACCCTGAGCGGAACGCTCGGTGGAGGGACCATGGACAATCCGAGGGCTGACAAGGTCGCCGTAGTCGACGAGGTGCGGGAGCGTCTTGCCGCGTCCGATGGCGCAGTACTCACCGAATACCGCGGCCTGACCGTCGCTGCACTGGCCAACCTGCGCCGCGAGTTGGCCGCCGCCGGCGGTGACTACAAAGTGTACAAGAACACCCTGGTTCGCTTGGCGGTTGCCAATGGTCCCAAGGAATCGATTCGAGACCTGCTGACCGGCCCGACCGCGATTGCCTTCGTGCAGGGCGACGTCAGCGCAGTGGCCAAGGCTCTGCGTGATTTCGCCAAGGCAAATCCGAACCTGGTGATCAAGGGCGGCATCGTCGGGGATGGACTGCTCTCCGCTTCGGAGATGACGGTGTTGGCGGACCTTCCGCCCCGCCAGACCCTGTTGGCACAGTTCGCAGGCGCTCTCTCTGCCCCCATGCAACAGCTGGCTGGGCTCTTCGAGGCCCTGCCTCGGAATCTGGCCTACGGGATCTCGGCACTGCTCGACCAGAAGCGTTCAGAGGGAGGCGGAGAGGCCCCGGGCCCGGCCGCAGAAGCCGCCGAATCCGCCCCAGATGGCGAGTCCGCCCCAGCGGAAACCTCGGAATCCCCGGCCGCAGAAGCTGCCGAATCCGCCGAATCCGCCCCAGATGGCGAATCCGCCCCAGCGGAAACCTCGGAATCCCCGGCCGAGTAGTAGCCGGCACCGCTTCACTGACTCACCCCTATCGATCAAAGAACAATTAGGTAAGTAAGGAGCAATAACAATGGCAGGCACCCTGACCAAGGACCAGATTTTGGATGGCATCTCTGAGCTGTCCGTTCTCGAACTGAGCGAACTGCTCAAGGAGTTCGAGGAGCGTTTTGGCGTAACCGCGGCAGCTCCGGTCGCCGTAGCGGCCGCAGCCCCGGCTGGTGGTGGCGACGCGGGTGCCGGCGAGGACGAGCAAGATGAGTTCGACGTGATTCTGGTTGCCGCCGGGGACACGAAGATCAAGGTCATCAAAGAGGTGCGCACGCTGACCAGTCTCGGGCTGAAGGAAGCCAAGGACCTGGTGGATGGTGCTCCCAAGCCGGTGTTGGAGAAGGCCAAGAAGGAAGACGCAGAGAAGGCGAAGGCGCAACTCGAAGGGGTTGGCGCCACCGTCGAACTCAAGTAGCGCCTTCTGGTTCCCTGCCGCCGTCACGATGGCGGCCGGGAACCAGGTAGGGGTACCGATAGGCAGCCGGATCGGCTGATTCGCCCCCTTTCCGGGGGTTCCGGATCGGCGTGATCCCGGTTGAATCCTTGACGGCGGGCGATGAACCTCCTACCCTGTGCACGTTCGCTCCGGTGGTATGTATCTCCGGGGTTGTGAAACTGTGCGCGCCAGGGTATGCTTACCCGTTGCCGTGCCTGCTTCTGACGCCTTCCTCAGTTCTTTGGCTGAATGACGCGCGCGTCGGCGCCCCTCCAACTCCTCGAACGGTTGTTGTCGACCCCCGAGAAGTATCGCCTTCAGCTTCAGATGTACCGCAGTATCCCGTCGTCGCCCCATGCAACCCGAAACTGGGAGGAATAGGCACTTGCCTGCACGGTCCAACAGCCCGGAACGTTTTTCCTTTGCCAATATTGATGAGGCGTTGCCTCTGCCCGATCTGGTCGCCATTCAGCGCGACTCGTTCCAGTGGTTTCTGGACAAGGGTCTGGCCGAGACGTTCAACGACATCAGTCCGATCGAGGACTTCACTGGTCAGCTGAGCCTCGAACTGGAGTTCGATCCCACCGATCCCGACCTGCGTCCACCGCCGAAATACTCGGTGGAGGAGTGCAAGGAAAAGGACATGACCTACGCGGCACCGGTCTTCGTCCGGGCGCGTTTCATGAACGCCAGCACCGGTGAGATCAAGGAGCAGACGGTCTTCATGGGTGATTTCCCCGTGATGACCGACAAGGGCACCTTCATCGTCAACGGCACCGAGCGGGTAGTGGTCAGCCAACTGGTCCGCTCTCCTGGGGTCATCTTCCAGCCGGGACGGGACGCCAAGACAGTCTTTACGGGAACCATCCATCCCTACCGAGGTGAATGGATCGAGTTCGACGTCGAGGCCAAGCCGTCCAAAGACGTAACCGCCGGTTGTCGGGTCGCCCGCAAGCGCCGCCTCTCCCTGTTTGTGCTGTTGCGGGCCCTCGGCTACGAAGACCAGGCATTCCTCGAGCGTTTCGTCCGACACTTCGACTTCCTCGAAGGTCAGTGGGAAAAGGAGCAGAATCTCGCTCCCACCCGTGAAGAAGCGCTCATGGAGATCTACAAGCGGGCCCGCCCCGGCGAGCCACTGTCGGTCGAGGCTGCCCGTCAGTACTTCGAGAACGCTTTCTTCAACCCCAAGCGCTATGACCTGACCCGGGTCGGCCGGTACAAGCTGAACCGGAAGCTCGGGCCGGAACTCGATCGCATCGAGGACATCTTCAAGATCAAGCTGGAGAAGCCCACGCCGACCCAGGGAGTTCTGAGCCCGGCGGAGATCCTGGCTTCGTCGACCTACATGCTCCATCTCGCCAAGCACATGGCCGACGGCGAGTCGGGTTATCGCATCGATGACCAGGACCACTTTGCCAACCGCCGGATCCGGTCGGTGGGTGAGCTCATTCAGAACCAGGTCCGGGTAGGGCTGTCCCGCATGGAACGTGTCGTCCGTGAGCGGATGACCACCCAGGATGTCGAGGCCATCACCCCCCAGACGCTGATCAACATCCGCCCGGTGGTCGCCGCCGTCAAGGAGTTCTTCGGCACGTCCCAACTGAGCCAGTTCATGGACCAGAACAACCCACTGTCGGGCTTGGCCCACAAGCGCCGCCTCTCCGCCCTCGGCCCTGGTGGCCTGTCGCGTGAACGGGCCGGCTTCGAAGTCCGTGACGTGCACACCTCGCACTATGGCCGGATGTGCCCCATCGAAACCCCCGAAGGCCCCAACATCGGCCTGATCGGCTCCCTGGCCACCTACGCCCGGGTCAATGAGTACGGCTTCATCGAGACCCCGTACCGCAAGGTCGTCAACGGTCAGGTGACCAATGAGATCAACTACCTGGCGGCGGACGAAGAAGAAGAGCACGTCATCGCCCAGGCTTCGGCGGTGCTCGATGCCGACGGTCGTTTTACCGAAGAGAAGATTCTGGTTCGCCGCGGCCCCCAGGGCACCGGCGTGCGGGTGGGAGCCACGACGACCTCGTACGGCACCACCTCGGAGATCGACTTCGTGCCCCCGGCCGAAGTTGACCTGATGGACGTCTCGCCGAAGCAGATCGTGTCGATCTCGACAGCACTGATCCCCTTCGTCGAGCACGATGACGCCAACCGTGCCCTGATGGGTGCAAACATGCAGAAGCAGGCGGTGCCTCTGGTAGTTCCCGAGGCCCCCTACATCGGTACCGGCGTGGAGGCCCGCGCCGCTCGCGACGCGGGTGACGTGGTGCAGGCCGAGGGTGAAGGCACAGTGGTCGATGTCTCGGGTGAGCAGGTCGCCGTGGAGTACAAGGCCGGGGCCAAGGACCGCAACGGCACCGTGTTGGGCCGCAAGGTCTACCGGCTGGCCAAGTTCCGCCGCTCCAATCAGAACACCTCCATCAACCAGAAGGTCATCGTCGAAGAGGGTCAGAAGGTCAACGCCGGCGATGTGCTGGCCGACGGACCCTCCACGCACAATGGCGAGTTGGCGCTGGGGAAGAACCTTCTGGTGGCCTTCATGCCATGGGAGGGCTACAACTACGAGGACGCCATCATCCTCTCCGAGCGCCTGGTGAAGGACGACGTTCTCACCTCGATTCATATCGAGGAGCACGAAGTCGATGCTCGGGACACCAAGCTGGGTGCCGAAGAGATCACCCGTGACATCCCGAACCTGTCGGAGGAAATTCTGGCTGACCTCGACGAGCGGGGCATCATCCGGATCGGGGCCGAAGTGGGCCCGGGCGATATTCTGGTCGGAAAGGTCACCCCCAAGGGTGAGACCGAGCAGACTCCCGAAGAGCGCCTGCTACGGGCGATCTTCGGTGAGAAGGCCCGTGAGGTGCGCGATACCTCGTTGAAGGTGCCGCACGGCGAAGAGGGCAAGGTCATCGACGTCCGGGTCTTCTCCCGCGAGGATTCCCACGAACTGCCCCCTGGTGTCAACCAGTTGGTGCGGGTCTACGTTGCTCAAAAACGGAAGATCTCCGAAGGTGACAAGTTGGCCGGACGCCACGGCAACAAGGGTGTCATTTCCAAAATCCTCCCGATCGAGGACATGCCGTTCCAAGCCGATGGCACCCCGGTTGACATCATCCTCAACCCATTGGGAGTACCCAGCCGGATGAACGTCGGCCAGGTCCTCGAGTCGCACCTGGGCTACGCCGCCCGTTGGGGTTGGAAGGGCGCCGGCGAAGTCGCTCGCACCCCGTTGCGAGGCACCGAGACGAAGACCCGTCCACGGACGGAGCCGGCGGTCTGGGTGTCGACACCGGTGTTCGACGGTGCTCACTGGGACGAGGAGGAAGATGCTGGACGTCATCCGACCATCCAGAAGATCTTCCGCAACCTCAACTCCGATGGAGTCGATGGTGCAGTGCAGGTCACCGATGATGGCAAGTCGCAGCTCTACAACGGTCGCACCGGCGAGGCCTACGACAATCCGGTCTCGGTCGGTTACGTGTACATCCTGAAACTCCACCACCTGGTGGACGACAAGATTCACGCCCGGTCCACTGGTCCGTACTCGATGATCACCCAGCAACCGCTGGGTGGCAAGGCCCAGTTCGGTGGCCAGCGTTTCGGGGAAATGGAAGTCTGGGCCCTCGAAGCCTTCGGCGCCGCCTATGCGCTTCAGGAGCTCCTCACCATCAAGTCTGACGATGTGCTCGGACGGGTGAAGGTCTACGAGGCCATCGTGAAGGGGGAGAACATCCCCGAGCCGGGGATCCCCGAGAGCTTCAAGGTGCTCATCAAGGAAATGCAGTCACTGTGTCTCGACGTCGAGGTGCTGGCGCCGGATGGAGAAGAGATCGAAATGCGCGAACTGGACGAGGACGTGTTCCGCACGGCCGAGGAGTTGGGCATCGACATCAGCCGGCCAGAACGTGGCTCGGATGAGGAAGACGCCCGACGTGCAGCGGAAAGGGGCTTCTGATGTTGGATGTCAACGACTTCGATCAGCTTCGGATCGGATTGGCCACGGCCGACTCGATCCGCGGATGGTCCAACGGCGAGGTGAAGAAGCCCGAGACCATCAACTACCGAACGCTCCGTCCGGAAAAGGACGGTCTCTTCTGCGAGAAGATCTTCGGGCCGACCAAGGACTGGGAGTGCTACTGCGGGAAGTACAAGCGGGTCCGCTTCAAGGGAATCATCTGCGAACGCTGCGGGGTCGAAGTCACCCGGTCCAAGGTCCGCCGCGAGCGGATGGGCCATATCGAGCTGGCCGCCCCGGTCGTCCACATCTGGTACCTGCGTGGCACCCGTAGCTGGCTGGCCTACCTGCTGATGGGCACCGAGCCCCGCGAGGAGCTCAAGGCCAAGCAGTTGGAGAAGGTCATCTACTTTGCCGCGAACCTGGTCACCTGGGTGGACGAGGCCAAGCGTCACGACGACCTGCCCGCCCTCGAGGCCGAGCTCCGCGATGAGATCGCCGATGTCGAAAAGAAGCGCGATTTGGACATCGACCGTCGATTCAAGGTCCTCGAAGGCGAGTTGGCCGACTTGGAGAAGAAGGGCGCCAAGGATGCCGAGGTCAAGGCCCGGCAGCGCAACATCGAGAAGGAAATCGGGGCAGTCCGGGACCGCTTCCAAAGTGAGATCGAATTGGCCCAGCGCTCGTTCGACGAGTTCAAGAGCCTGCACTCCCGCAAGATCCTCGAAGACGAGATGCTCTGGCGCGAGCTACGTGTCCGGTATGAGGACTACTTCGAGGGTGGCATGGGGGCCGAGTCGATCCAACGTCTCATCGATCGGATCGACCTCGACGAAGAAGAGATCAAGCTCCGGGCCATGATCGACGCCGCCGACGGCCGCAAGCCACTGTCGGCTCAGCGTCGCCAGAAGGTCATCAAGCGGCTGAAGATCGTCACCGCCTTCAATCGACGCGATGAGAACGGCAAGCGGGTCAACGGGCCTCGCTCCATGATCCTCGAGTCGGTGCCGGTCATTCCTCCCGACCTACGACCGATGGTGCAACTCGATGGTGGCCGGTTCGCCACTTCGGACCTCAACGACCTCTATCGCCGAGTCATCAACCGGAACAACCGGTTGAAGCGACTGCTCGACCTGGGCGCACCGGAGATCATCATCAACAACGAGAAGCGGATGCTTCAAGAGGCAGTCGACGCCCTGTTCGACAACGGTCGGCGTGGGCGGCCGGTCACCGGGCCTGGCAACCGGCCCCTGAAGAGCCTGTCCGACATGCTGAAGGGAAAGCAGGGTCGATTCCGCCAGAACCTGTTGGGCAAGCGGGTCGACTACTCCGGCCGTTCGGTCATCGTGATCGGGCCCACCCTTCTCCTCCACCAGTGTGGCCTGCCCAAGCTGATGGCACTCGAGCTCTTCAAGCCGTTCGTCATGAAGCGGTTGGTCGATGCGGAGTACGCGCAGAACATCAAGTCGGCCAAGCGAATGGTGGAACGTCGCCGTCCGCAGGTCTGGGATGTCCTCGAAGGGGTCATCAAGGAGCATCCGGTGTTGTTGAACCGTGCCCCGACCCTTCACCGTCTGGGGATTCAGGCGTTCGAGCCGGTGCTGGTCGAGGGTAAGGCCATTCAGGTACACCCGTTGGTCTGTACCGCCTTCAACGCTGACTTCGATGGTGACCAGATGGCCGTCCACCTGCCCCTGTCCGCCGAGGCACAGGCTGAGGCGCGGGTGCTGATGTTGTCGGCCAACAACATCCTGTCCCCGGCCACCGGTCGTCCGATCACCGTTCCGACCCAGGACATGGTGTTCGGCATCTACTACGTCACCCTCGTCGCCGACGGCGCCAAGGGTGAAGGCCGGGTCTTCCGGCATGCCTACGAGGTCGAGACGGCGTTCGATGCCGGAGATATCGACCTGCACGCCAAGATCACCCTTCGACCCGTGGTTGGAACCCACATGGCCCAGTCGATCGCCTTGACCAATGGGGTCGAACTCGATGCCGACGGGCATGTGGTCGGCGCCGCCGACGGCGGGACGCTGGAGATGGTGACCACGGCCGGGCGCCTGTTCTTCAACACCGCGCTCCCCGATGGCTATCGGTACATCAACGACCTTGTCGGCAAGCGGAATACCGCCATCGCCACCATCGTCGAAGAGATTGCCGAAGGGTTCCCCAAGTACATCGTGGCCGAGAGCCTCGACCGGATCAAGGCGCTCGGATTCCGCTACGCCGCCCAGTCGGGTCTGACCATCTCCATCGACGATGTCCGCACCCCGCCTGACAAGCAAACCATTCTCGACCGCTACGAGAAAGAGGCGGAGAAGGCTGAGGCTCAGTTCAAGCGGGGCATCATCACCGATGACGAGCGCCGGCAGAAAGAGATCGAGATCTGGACGTCAGCCAACTCTGAGGTCGGGCGAGCCATGGAGAAGTCACTCTCAGCCCTGGCCTTCAACCCGTTGAACATGATGGTCGACTCGGGTGCTCGCGGTAACTCGCAGCAGATCCGCCAGATCGCCGGCATGAAGGGCCTGGTCTCGAACCCCCGTGGTGAGATGATCCCCCGCCCGATCAAGTCTTCCTTCCGTGAAGGCCTGTCGGTACTCGAGTACTTCATTTCGACCCACGGCGCCCGTAAGGGCCTGGCCGACACCGCCCTCCGGACGGCTGACTCGGGGTATCTGACCCGTCGCCTGGTGGACGTGGCTCAGGAGCTCATCGTCCGCGAGGACGACTGCGGATCCACTCGTGGAATCTGGATCGAGAACATCGTCCCCGACGAAGCCGGGAAGCGTTCGTACCTCGAGACCCGGGTTCATGGCCGGATTGTGATCGAAGCAGTCACCCTCACCGACAAGTCCAAGATCGACGTGGGGACATTGCTCACCGACGAGATCGTGGACCGGCTCCGGGACGATCCCAACATCAACAGGGTCCGCACCCGCTCGGTGCTGACCTGCGAGGCCGAGCATGGAATCTGTGTGGCTTGTTACGGACAGTCATTGGCCACCGGGCTCATGATCGAGCTGGGTGAGGCGGTAGGCGTCATCGCTGCCCAGTCCATCGGCGAGCCGGGCACCCAGTTGACCATGCGTACCTTCCACACCGGAGGCATCGTCGGCGAGGACATCACCCACGGCCTACCCCGAGTGGTCGAACTCTTTGAAGCCCGTACCCCCAAAGGTGCCGCCGTCCTGGCTCGTCAATCCGGCGTTGTCCGCATCGAGGAAGAAGAGAGCGGACGCCAGATCACCGTGGTGGCAGAAGGTGGCGAAGAGGAGACCGTCCTCGTCGCCCAGCGTGCCCACCTCGAGGTGGTGGACGGCCAGGATGTGGGCGCGGGGGACGCCCTGGTCGAAGGGCCCAAGGACCCCAAGGAGCTCTTGGAGGTCAAGGGGATCCGCGAGACCCAGCAATACCTGGTCGAAGAGGTCCAGAAGGTCTACCGCGACCAAGGCGTGTCCATTCACGACAAGCACATCGAACTCATCGTGCGTCAGATGCTCCGCCGAGTGCTGGTGGCGGACCCGGGAGATGCACCGTTCCTTCCGGGCGAGCGTGTCGACAATCGGTCCTACGCCGAGGTCAACCGTCAACTGGTCCAGGACGGGCAACGGCCGGCCGAAGGCCGTCCCGAACTCATGGGGATCACCAAGGCGTCATTGGCCACTGAAAGCTGGCTGTCGGCGGCCTCCTTCCAGGAGACCACCCGGGTGCTCACCGAGGCAGCCATCGAAGGCAAGTCGGACAAACTGTTCGGTCTGAAGGAGAACATCATCATCGGCAAGCTCATCCCGGCCGGTTCGGGGATGGAGCGTTACCGGGACATCAAGTTGGAGATGCCCGGTGCGGAAGCCATGCCGTTGTGGGCATTGGGCTCCGAGGGTGATGCCGGAACCGAGGATCTGGCTGCGTGGCTGCGCGATACCGGTGGCGACGGCTCTACCGGCACCTTCAACTCGGACATCGACGCCAGTTGGCTGGGTACCCTGCCCACGGCTCAGGACCCGGCCGACGGATCTCCCAGCCTCGGGGGGCAAGATGCCCCGGCAACGGAGCCTCCGAGCCCATTGGAGGCCGGCGCCTGATCTTTGGCCGCTGGGTCCGAGCCCGGTCGATAGCAGGACGGTAGTGACGAGCGTGGACCTTTGGGTCCACGCTCGTCTTTCCCGAGGCCCCGGCCACCGCTGCACATCGGGCCGCGTTTGCCCAGCAGAGGCTGATGCCGTAGCATTGATAGTCCGCGCGGCCTCGGGATAATTGATGCTCCGAGCCCGTCGCAACACAAGTCCGCAGTCCATGTCCGCAGCTTTCAGTTGAAGCTGCATCCCACCCCGCAGTTCATAACCTAGAGGTAACGCGTGCCCACGATTTCTCAACTCGTCCGAAAAGGCCGAGCGACCAAGCCCACCAAGAGCAAGACCCCGGCCCTCAAGGGTGCCCCCCAGCGACGAGGCGTATGCACGCGGGTCTATACCCACACCCCGAAGAAGCCGAACTCGGCCCTCCGCAAGGTGGCCCGTGTCCGCCTGACCAGTGGACTCGAGATCACCGCCTATATCCCCGGTGAAGGGCACAACCTCCAAGAGCACTCGATTGTCCTGGTGCGTGGCGGACGTGTGAAGGACTTGCCGGGGGTCCGCTACAAGGTCATCCGTGGCACCCTCGACGCATCCGGTGTCCGTGAGCGCAATCAAGCCCGGAGCCGTTACGGCGCCAAGAAGGAGTCCTGACGTGCCCCGCAGTGGTCCCGCCCCCCGACGCGAACTCATTCCCGACCCCGTCTACCACTCGGTCCTGGTCACCCAGGTCGTCAACCGGGTCCTGAGCCGTGGCAAGCGGACCCTGGCCGAGCGCATCGTCTACGACGCGCTGGCCGACGTTGCGGAGAAGTCCGGGAACGATCCTGTCGCCGTCCTGAAGAAGGCGGTCGAGAACACCCGACCCGAGCTTGAAGTGCGGAGCCGCCGGGTTGGTGGCGCCACGTACCAGGTCCCGGTGGAGGTGCGGCCCCGCCGGGCCACCACCCTGGCCATCCGTTGGCTGGTGGGCTATTCCCAGCAGCGCCGGGAAAAGACCATGGCCGAAAGGCTGTCCAACGAGATTCGCGATGCGGCCAACGGCATCGGCGCCGCGGCCAAGCGTCGTGAGGACCTCCATAAGATGGCTGAGTCCAACAAGGCGTTCGCGCACTACCGCTGGTAAGGGAGTGCGGCCTTCCGCACTCCTTCCACCAGGCACCACCTACGAGCACTATCCGAGAGCTGATCAATTATGGCTGAAATGCCCACCCGGACCCACTCCCTGGCCCATACCCGGAATATCGGGATCATGGCTCATATTGATGCCGGAAAGACGACGACAACCGAGCGCATCCTCTACTACACCGGGAAGAACTACAAGATCGGTGAAGTGCACGAGGGTGCCGCCACCATGGACTGGATGGTCCAGGAGCAAGAGCGCGGAATCACCATCACCTCGGCGGCGACCACCTGTCTGTGGCACGACACCACCATCAACATCATCGATACCCCGGGACACGTCGACTTCACGGTGGAAGTGGAACGCTCCCTGCGGGTGCTCGACGGGGCGGTGGCCGTCTTCGACGCGGTAGCCGGCGTGGAGCCCCAGACCGAAACGGTGTGGCGCCAGGCCAACAAGTACGAAGTGCCGCGGATCTGCTTCATCAACAAGATGGACAGGACCGGCGCCAACTTTGCCCAGTGTGTCGAGATGATCCGGGACCGCCTCGACGCCGTCCCGGCCGTGGTTCAACTGCCCATTGGCTCCGAAGGCGGCTTCCGGGGCGTGATCGACCTCATCCATATGCGAGCCCTGGTCTGGGACGACGGAATGGGCGAAGAGTGGTCCAACGAAGAGATCCCGGCCGATATGAAGGCCGAGGCCGAAGAGGCCCAGCACCAACTGGTCGACGTGCTCTCCAACCATGACGACACGGTCATGGAAAAATATCTGGCGGAAGAGGAGATCACCCCTCTCGATTTCCAGAACGCCCTGCGTGCCGTCACCCTGAAGAGCCAGGCGGTACCGATCCTGTGCGGTTCAGCATTCAAGAACAAGGGCGTCCAGCCCATGCTCGATGCGGTGGTCGACTACCTGCCCAGCCCGCTCGACATCCCACCGACGGTGGGGACCGTGCCCCGCAAGGAGGATCAACTGGTCGAGCGCCCAGCGACCGACGACGCTCCTTTTTCCGCCTTGGCGTTCAAGATCATGACCGACCCCTATGTCGGCAAACTCACCTACCTGCGGGTCTACTCGGGCACCCTGGCCAAGGGTTCGGGGGTGGTGAACTCCACCAAGGACCGCAAGGAGCGGGTCGGGCGGCTACTTCAGATGCACGCCAATACCCGGGTGGATCTCGACGCCTGCTTCGCCGGGGACATCGTGGCAGCGGTCGGCCTCAAGCAGACCACCACCGGTGACACCCTGTGCGATCCGGACCAACAGGTGGTCTTGGAGTCGCTGACCTTCCCCGAGCCGGTCATCCACGTGGCCGTGGAGCCGAAGACCAAGGCTGACCAGGACAAGCTGTCCAAGGCGCTGTTCGCGCTCTCCGAGGAGGACCCGACCTTCCGGGTGCACTCGGACGAGGAGACCGGCCAAACGGTGATTTCGGGGATGGGCGAGCTCCACCTCGAAGTCCTGGTGGACCGGATGCTCCGCGAATTCAATGTCGACGCCAACGTGGGCAAGCCGCAGGTCGCCTACCGCGAAACGATTCGGAAGAAGGTCGAAAAGGTCGAGATTCGCTACATCCGCCAGACCGGTGGCAAGGGCCAGTATGGCCATGTGGTGATCACCGTGGAGCCCACCGGCCCGGGCGGCGGCTACGAATTCATCGACAAGATCACCGGCGGTGCCATCCCCAAGGAGTACATCCCCTCCATTGACCAGGGCATCAGGGAGTCGATCACTTCGGGCGTCTTGGCCGGCTATCCCACCGTCGACATCCGGGTCACCTTGACCTACGGCACCTACCACGACGTCGACTCCTCGGAGATGGCGTTCAAAATTGCCGGATCGATGGCCATCAAGAAGGCTGCCAACCTGGCCAGTCCCGTGCTCCTCGAGCCGGTGATGGCCGTTGAGGTCACCACGCCCGAGGACTACATGGGCGATGTGATCGGCGACCTGTCATCCCGTCGAGGCAAGGTCGAGGGGATGGAGCAGCGGGGAAACAGCCACATTGTTCGGGCGCAGGTACCGCTGAGTGACATGTTCGGCTACGCTACCGATCTGCGGTCGCGTACGCAGGGACGTGCGACGTACTCGATGCAGTTCCACGCGTACACCGAAGTCCCCGAGTCAATCGCCAGGGAGATCATCGCCAAGGCGCGCGGAGAGTAAGTACAGCATCGCAGTAACGATTCACCCCAATACACACCGATACACGAGGAACGACGGCAGGCATCCGCCTCCGTCCTGGCGGGCCCGAGGGGGTGCCGCCCGAGACTAGGGAGCATTACCCCAGCCATGGCCAAGAAGAAGTTTGAGCGCACGAAGCCCCACGTCAATGTGGGAACGATGGGACACATCGACCACGGGAAGACCACGTTGACCGCGGCCATCACCAAGGTGCTGCACGACAGCGACCCCACCACGTCGTTCACCCCCTTTGACCAGATCGACAAAGCGCCCGAAGAGCGCCAGCGGGGCATCACCATCTCCATTGCCCACGTCGAGTACGAGACGCCGAACCGGCATTACGCCCACGTCGACATGCCCGGCCACGCTGACTACATCAAGAACATGATCACCGGCGCCGCCCAGGTCGACGGAGCCATCTTGGTGGTATCCGCCGCCGACGGCCCAATGCCTCAGACCCGTGAGCATGTGCTGCTCGCTCGCCAGGTGGGTGTCCCTTACATCGTGGTGGCATTGAACAAGGCCGACACGGTCGACGATGAGGAACTCCTCGACCTGGTGGAACTCGAGGTACGTGAACTCCTCAACGAGTACGAATTCCCCGGCGACGACACTCCGATTGTGCGGGTCAGTGCACTGAAAGCCTTGGAGGGTGACCCCGAGTGGTCAGAGAAGATCACCGAGCTGATGGCTGCGGTCGATTCGTTCATCCCCGAGCCTGAGCGGGATATCGAGAAGCCGTTCCTCATGTCGATCGAAGATGTCATGTCGATCACCGGACGCGGCACTGTGGTGACCGGAAAGATTGAGCAAGGCATCATCAAGGTGGGTGAAGAAGTCGAGATCGTCGGGCTTCGTGACACCCAGAAGACAACCGTCACCGGCGTGGAGATGTTCCGCAAGCTCCTCGACCAGGGACAGGCCGGCGACAACGTCGGCGTGCTGCTTCGTGGCACGAAGAAGGAAGACGTCGAACGCGGACAGGTGTTGTGCAAGCCGGGCACCATCACTCCCCACAGTAAGTTCGAGGCCACTGTCTACGTGTTGAACAAGGATGAGGGTGGACGACACAAGCCGTTCTTCACCAATTATCGTCCGCAGTTCTACTTCCGCACCACCGACGTGACCGGCACCATCAGCCTCCCCGAGGGGACCGAGATGGTGATGCCGGGCGACAATACCGACATGACGGTGGAGTTGGGCAAGCCGATCGCCATGGTCGAAGGTTTGCGGTTCGCCATCCGTGAGGGTGGGCGTACCGTGGCTTCGGGCCGGGTCACGAAGATCCTCGCCTAGTCCGGCCGCTGTGAACATCCCCATGAGAGGAAGCTGCGCCCATGGCCGCTGAAGGCCCCCGCCAGAAGATCCGGATTCGCCTCAAGGCGTACGATCACGAGATTCTCGACCAGTCCACCGAGAAGATCGTCCAAACGGTGCTTCGCACCCAGGCCAAAGTGCTGGGTCCGGTGCCGCTTCCTACGGAGAAGCACCGCTACACGGTGATCCGATCGCCTCACAAGTACAAGGACAGCCGCGAGCACTTCGAGATGCGGGTGCACAAGCGTCTCGTGGACATCGTCGAGCACACTCCCAAGACTGTCGATTCCCTTCAGCGTCTCGACCTTCCCGCCGGGGTGGATATCGAAATCAAGATACAGACTGTCTGAGGCTCGGTTTCGGGCTGTTCCGATTCTGGCGGAGGGGACCTGGTTGGTGTAGCGTGGCCAACTGGTCCGATTTTGGGCCGAAGATCTGACGAAGACGTGTCTGAGCGCCCACCGAGTTGAACGGTGGGGACCTCGGGCCAAACCAGGCGAGCGCTCTGCTCGGTTCTACCGAGCGGAGCGTCTGCGTGTGAGCCGACACCTGTTGGCTTACAGGGCGCACAGCGCCAATCAACAACACCAGCAGTACCAATCGGCACCGGATGGTGTCGAGCAGAGCGAAGAACCGAGACGGAGAATCCGCAGTGGCCACCAAGGCGATCGTGGGCGAAAAAGTTGGCATGACCCAGATCTGGGATGACCAGCACCGGGCGATACCGGTGACGGTGGTACGCGTCGCGCCGGTCCGGATCGTGCAGATCAAGGCGGCCGGGACCGAAGGTTATGCCGCGCTGCAGGTGACGTGGGGCTTTCGTCGGTCCTCCACCCTGACCAAGCCCGAGCGTGGGCACTACGACAAGGCGGGGGTCGATCCCGGGCGTCGCCTTGTCGAGTTGCGTATCGATGATGTGGGTGCCTACCAGGTCGGTCAGGAGCTCACTGCCGATCTGCTCCAAGCGGGTGAACTGGTGGATGCCATTGCTGTCTCGAAGGGAAAGGGCTTCGCCGGTGGGATGAAGCGCCACAACTTCAAGGGGCTGGGAGCATCGCACGGTACCCACAAGAAGCACCGTGCCCCCGGCTCCATCGGTGCTTGTGCCACCCCGTCACGCGTGTTCAAGGGAACCCGCATGGCCGGGCGGATGGGCGGCCAACAGGTGACCACGTTGAATCTCGAGATCGTCCGGGCCGACCCGGAGCGTGAGTTGGTTCTGGTCAAAGGGGCGGTCCCCGGTCCACGTGGTGGCATGGTCGTCTTGCGTGACGCAGTGAAGGCTCCGTTGCTCAAGGGAGGTAAGACCCAGTGAGTTCAACATCCGCGTTCGACCTCGAAACAGCATCTCCGGCGGAGATCCGTCGCTTCCTCCGGCCGGCGCCCGTCCAGCGCACAGTTGACCGCCGTTCCATCGATGGCACGGTCCTGGCTCAGGTCGATCTCGACCCGAGCCTGTTCGGGGTCGAGCCCAACCTCGCCGTGCTGCATCAGGTCGTGACCGCCCAACTGGCCGCCGCCCGTTCCGGTACCCAGTCGACGAAGACCCGGGCCGAGGTCCGTGGTGGTGGCGCCAAGCCGTTCCGGCAGAAGGGCACCGGCCGGGCTCGGCAGGGCTCGACCCGTTCTCCACAATGGATCGGTGGTGGCGTTGCCCTGGGCCCCAAGCCTCGCTCCTACGCCCAGAAGACCCCTAAGAAGATGATCCAGTTGGCATTGAAGTCGGCCCTGTCCGATCGGGCCTCCCAGGGCCGGGTGGCCCTGGTCGATTCCTGGGCATTCGACCTGCCCCGGACCAAGGACGCCGTCGCCGCGTTGCATGCGCTCGGGCTCGGTGGCAGGGTCCTGGTGGTGCTGGGAGAAGAGGACGGTTACGCCGACCGCTCGTTCGGCAACCTTCCCGAGATCCAGACCATGGTGGTGGGCGAGTTGAACGCCTACGACATTCTGGTCAACGACTGGGTGGTGTTCACCGATGCCACCCTTCCCGGAGGTACCGGCACCGCCTCACCGACCGAGTCGACCGGGTCGACCGAGTCGACCGAGGTTGCCACCGACACAGAAGGGAGCCAGTCGTGAGGGATCCCCATAACGTGCTCATCCGGCCCGTGGTGTCCGAGAAGTCCTACGCCCTGATGGACGACAACGTCTATGTGTTCGTCGTCGACCCGTCGGCGACGAAGATCGATGTGCGCCATGCCGTCGAGCAGGCGTTCGGAGTCCGGGTCACCAATGTCAACACCCTGAATCGGAAGGGCAAGACCAAGCGGAACCGGAAGAGCAACACTCTGGGCCACCGTTCAGATACCAAGCGGGCCATCGTCACCCTCCACGAGGGTGACTCGATCGACCTGTTCGAGAACTGAGGGACTGAGGATCATGCCGCTCCGTTCACGCAAACCCACCAGCCCGGGTCGCCGGTTCCAGACAGTCTCGGATTTTGCCGAGATCACCACCGACCGCCCCGAGAAGTCGCTCCTGGCCCCCAAACCCTCCACCGGTGGCCGGAATAATCACGGCCGCAAGACTGCCCGTCACCGCGGCGGCGGCCACAAGCAGCAGTATCGGATCATCGACTTCAAACGCGACAAGGACGGGATTCCGGCCAAGGTCGCTTCGATCGAGTACGACCCCAATCGCAACGCCCGAATTGCCCTGCTCCACTATCTCGACGGTGAGAAGCGCTACATCCTGGCTCCGGCCCAAGTGAAGGTGGGCGACCTGGTGCAGTCGGGCCAGGGAGCAGACATCCGCCCCGGCAACGCGTTGCCGCTCCGCTACATCCCGGTCGGATCGGTGATCCACAACGTGGAACTCCGCCCCGGTGGTGGCGGAAAGATGGGACGCGGCGCGGGCATGAGCATCCAACTGGTGGCCAAGGAAGGCGTCTACGCCACCCTCCGGCTGCCGTCCACCGAGATGCGCCGGGTGTCCATTGACTGCCGGGGCACCCTCGGCACGGTGGGCAACTCGGAGGCCGAGCTGATCAAGATCGGCAAGGCTGGCCGGAACCGCTGGAAGGGCAAGCGCCCGCAGACCCGTGGCGTGGCCATGAACCCCGTCGACCACCCGTTGGGCGGCGGCGAAGGCAAGTCGTCCGGTGGCCGCCATCCGGTGTCGCCATGGGGCAAGCCCGAGGGCCGCACCCGGTCCCGTGGCAAGGAATCCGACAAGATGATCGTCCGTAGGCGCCGCACCCGCGGTGCCCGCCGGTAGGGAAACAGAGGGAACGCCACACTATGCCTCGCAGCCTGAAGAAAGGTCCGTTCGTCGACGACCACCTCATCAAGAAGGTGGATGTCCTCAACGCGGCCGGGGACAAGAAGGTCATCAAGACGTGGTCCCGTCGCTCCACCATCGTTCCGGACATGGTCGGCCACACCATTGCCGTCCACGATGGGAGGAAACACATACCGGTGTACGTCACCGAGTCGATGGTCGGTCACAAGTTGGGTGAGTTCGCACCCACCAGGACGTTCAAGTTCCATGCCGGCCAAGAGCGGGCGGGGAGGCGCTGAGGTGGCCGGCGTGAAGACCAATGAGCGTGAGGGAACCCGAGCCGTGCTGCATCACAGCCGCATGTCGGCGTACAAGGCTCGCCAGGTCCTCGACCAGATTCGCGGCCTCGACGCCGATCGCGCCCTCGAGACACTGGCGCTCGGTGACCGGGAGGCCGCCGCAGTCATCGGCAAGGTCTTGGCCTCGGCCGTGGCCAACGCCGTCCACAACGACGGCCTTGACGCCGACGAGCTCTTCGTATCCGCCTGTTATGCCGACGAGGGGAGCACGCTGAAGCGTTGGCGCCCCCGGGCCCGTGGTCGGGCTACCCGAATCCGGAAGCGGACCTGTCATGTCACGATCATCGTGAGCCGTCTTCCCGAGGATCGCATCGCCCGCCGGCGGGCCAAGCAGGGTGCCGCTGGAGCTCAGCGCTCGCGCCGGGTGGCCGGATCGAGGCGTACCCGGAAGACCGAGGCGGCTCCCGTCGCGTCGAAGGTGACGGAGACCGGAATCGAAGAGACGCCGATCGGCAATGACGACATCGAGCCGGGCGACGTGGAGACCGACGACACCGGAGTGGACACCAGTGCCGAGGCAGATACCGAATCGACCGAGTTAGAGGCTGACCCGGTGGGTGAAGCGGACGCCGACACCGACGCCAGCGATGAAACGAACGCCGATTCCGCCAAAGAGAAGGGCAAGTAGATGGGCCAGAAGGTCAATCCCTACGGTTTCCGGCTGGGCATCACGACCGACTGGAAGTCGCGATGGTTCGAAGAGAAGAACTATCAGAACTGCGTGATCGAGGATTGGAAGATCCGCGATTACCTCATGTCGCAACTGGAGTCAGCCGCCGTCAGCCGTATCGAGGTTGAGCGAACCCGTGACCGTCTCAGGGTGGATATCCACACCGCCCGTCCGGGCATCGTGATTGGTCGTCGTGGATCCGAGGCCGACCGCCTGAAGAAGAAGATCGAAGAGATCACTGGTCTGAGCAATCGGATTCAGCTCAATATCCAAGAGATCAAGCAGCCTGAGCTCGATGCCGCTCTCATTGCCCAGGGCATCTGCGATCAACTTGCCCGCCGGGTGGCTTTCCGCCGGGCCATGAAGCGTTCCATCCAAACCGTGCAGAAGGCGGGCGCCCTCGGTGTCCGCGTGCAGTGCTCGGGCCGCCTGGGTGGATCCGAGATGGCCCGAAGGGAGTCGTACCGCGAGGGTCGGGTTCCCTTGCATACCTTGCGGGCCGACATCGACTATGGCTTCCGTGAGGCCAAGACCACCTTCGGCCGCATCGGCGTGAAGGTATGGATCTACAAGGGTGATGTCCTGCCCTACAAGATCTCGACCGATGACAAGATCACCCGCGAAGCCGCCATGGCCGTGGGAGAGACGTCGGGCCAGGGTGGAGAGGCTCCGCGCCGCTTGATCACTGCCGGAGGCGGTCGGCGCCGGGCCGAGCAGGGTGCTCCTGGCAGCGTGGTCACTGTCGACGAAGCCCCCGAGGGTACCGAGGTCCCAGAGGGTTTGGTCGACCAGTCCACCGCCGATATCGTGGCAACTCCGGCGGTCCCCGACGAGCTAGAGCGCATCCTCACCGAGGATGAAGAGATCGAGCGCCGGACCCGTGAGCACCACGAGACACCCCACTTCCGCAAGGAGGTCGACTGATGTTGATGCCCCGTAAGGTCAAGCACCGCAAACAACAACGTGGTCGGATGAGCGGCAAGGCCAAGGGCGGTAGCTCCGTGACCTTTGGTGACTTCGGGATCCAGGCCTTGGAACCGGCCTGGTTGACAGCGCGTCAGATCGAGGCTGCCCGTATCGCCATGACCCGTCACGTGAAACGAGGTGGGAAGGTGTGGATTCGGGTATTTCCGGATCGCCCTGTCACCCAGAAGCCGGCGGAGACCCGAATGGGCTCGGGCAAGGGCAACCCCGAGCACTGGGTGGCTGTGGTCAAGCCCGGCCGCATCCTCTTTGAGCTGGCTGGAGTGGACCCCGTACTGGCCAAGGAAGCCATGGATCGTGCCATTCAGAAGTTGCCCTTCAAGGCTCGTTTCGTGATCCGTCCCGGCACGCACGGGACGTCGGAGGTGCAGGTCTGATGGCCACCTCCGTAGAGATTGCCGAGTACGACACCGAAGAGCTGGAGACCCAGCTTTCCGAAACGCGTCGGGAACTGTTCAACCTCCGCTTCCAACTGGCCACGGGCCGGCTGGACAATTTCTCGAGGCTGAACCATGTGCGCAAGGATGTCGCCCGGATGATGACGGAGCTGAGGGCCCGGGAGATCGCCGAGGCTGAGGGCCTGGCCGCGGAAGAGATTCCGGCTCATCGAGCCGCCGCTCGCCTCCGATCCGAGGATGATGCGCTGGGACGCACCCGGACCACCGCCGCCGAGCGGCGGGCGGCAGCCAAGGTCGAAGCCGGGGCCGCTGAGGCTGGCGAAGAGATCGACGACGACGAGCTGGAGCTCGAAGAAGAGCGCCTGGACTCGGACGATGACCAGGCCCTGGCCCGGGTTGAGGAGTCCGAAGCCGACGACGAGGTCGACGCCGAGACCACTGATGAAGAAAGTTCTGACGATGCCGCCGCTGACAGCGCTGCCTCTGACAAGAAGAAGGAGGCGTGATGGCTGAGGAACAAACCACCGAAACCGGGACCGAGGAACGACCGAACCGCCGCAAGGTTCGGGAGGGCATGGTTGTCTCCGACGCCATGCAGGCGACAGTCATTGTGGCGGTGGTCGAACGTGTCCGGCATGCCCGCTACGGAAAAACCGTGCAGCGCACCAAGCGGCTCTACGTCCACGACGAGAACAATGAGGCCAAGGTCGGCGACCGGATCCGGGTCATCGAGACCCGTCCGCTGTCGAAGCTGAAGCGCTGGCGTCTCATCGAGATCCTGGAGCGTGCCCGATGATTCAACAAGAGTCTCGGCTCAAGGTGGCCGACAATTCCGGGGCCAAGGAAGTTCTGTGCATCAAGGTGCTCGGCGGA
Organism: Acidimicrobiales bacterium; assembly: GCA_017883075.1. Lineage (GTDB taxonomy): Bacteria > Actinomycetota > Acidimicrobiia > Acidimicrobiales > RAAP-2 > DASZIT01. The sequence continues at coordinate 6,919 of JADGOI010000010.1, read as the reverse complement.
TCACGCCGTCGCTATGCCTCGATCGGGGACGTCTTCGTAGCCACGGTGAAAGACGCCATGCCTGGCGCAGCGGTGAAGAAGGGCGAAGTCGTCAAGTGCGTCGTCGTCCGGACGAAGAAGGAGAAGCGCCGTCCCGATGGCAGCTATATCCGGTTCGACGAGAACGCCGCGGTATTGATCAACGACCAGCAACAACCACGCGGGACCCGCATCTTCGGGCCAGTCGGCCGAGAGTTGCGCGACAAGCGCTTCATGCGAATTGTCTCGTTGGCACCGGAGGTGTTGTAGATGCGTATTCGCAAGGGAGACAAGGTCCAGGTACTGAGCGGCAAGGACCGGGGCAAGCAGGCTGAGGTCATTCGGGCCATTCCGGCTGAAGGCCGGGTCATTGTCGAAGGTGTCCACGTGGCCAAGCGTCACGCCAAGCCGACCCGCGCCACCATGCAGGGCGGCGTCATCGACAAGTTCATGCCGGTTGCGGTGTCCTCGGTGGCGATCGTGTGCGGCTCGTGCGGGCCTACCCGCATCGGCGTCCGGATCGACGAGCAGGGTCGCAAGCTCCGGGTCTGCCGCAAGTGTGGGGGTGACCTGTAATGGCCACCGCCACCCGCACCCGTCCCCGCCTGAAGAAGCGATATGACGAGGTGGTCCGGCCCCAGTTGCTGGAGTCCCTCGGATTCGGCAACATCATGCAGGCTCCCCGGCTCACCAAGATCGTCATCAACATGGGTGTCGGCCGGGCCACCCAGCAGAAGTCCCTCATCGAGGGGGCTATGCGGGACCTCGAGATCATCAGCGGCCAAAAGCCGATCGTGACCCGGGCCAAGCAGTCGATCGCCGGCTTCAAGCTGCGTGAAGGTCAGGAGATCGGGGCCAAGGTCACCCTCCGGGGCGACCGGGCCTGGGAGTTCCTCGATCGGCTGGTGGCTATGGCCATTCCCCGTATCCGTGACTTCCGCGGGCTTTCCCCCCGCTCATTTGACGGACACGGCAACTACACCTTCGGGGTGACCGAGCAACTCATCTTCCCCGAGATCGATTATGACCGCATCGACACGACTCGGGGGATGGACATCACCATCGTCACGACCGCACGTACCGACGACGAGGGCCGGGGACTGCTGGCCGCGTTCGGCTTCCCGTTCCGCAAGGAGAACCAGTAACCCCATGGCAAAAAAGGCCTTGATCGAAAAGCAAAAGCGCACACCCAAGTTCAAGGTGCGCGGCTATACACGGTGCCGCCGGTGCGGCCGGCCCAAGGCCGTCTACCGCAAGTTCGGCCTGTGTCGAATCTGTCTGCGAGTCATGGTGCACGCCGGTGAAATTCCCGGTGTGACCAAGGCCAGCTGGTGAGGGGAGACGACAACCGATGACAATGACCGACCCGATTGCCGACATGCTCACCCGTATCCGCAATGCCAATACGGCCCACTTCGATACTGTGAAGATGCCCGGCTCGAAGCTCAAGGAGTCCCTGGCTGCCATTCTGGTCAGCGAGGGCTACATCACCGGATTCACCGTGGACGACAGCGTGACCTCCCCTGGCAACACCTTGGAGATCGTCATGAAGTACGCGCCGGACCGCGCCCGGACCATCTCCGGAATCAAGCGGGTCTCCAAGCCGGGTCTCCGGATCTACGCCCGCGCCGACAAGATGCCGCGGGTCCTGGGTGGCATGGGTGTGGCCGTGGTATCGACATCCAAAGGGCTGATGACCGATCGCGAGGCCCGAAAGCGCCGCATGGGAGGCGAGGTGCTCTGTTATGTCTGGTAAGTGCACTGCAAACCGCTCCATTGGTCGGATCACCGCGTGTCGCCCGGGCGGTGATCGCTGATGTCACGCATCGGACGATCTCCGATCCCGGTACCCGTGGGGGTATCGGTGGCCGTCGACGACGACAACATCGTGGTGGTGAAAGGACCGCAGGGTGAACTCACCCGTTCGGTTCCCGCCGCCATGAGCATTCGCGCCGACGGGGATGTCGTGGTGGTCGAACGCCCTGACGATCAGCGGCAGAATCGTGCACTCCATGGGCTCACCCGCACATTGGTCGCCAATATGGTCGACGGGGTGACTCAAGGCTTCTCCAAGGAACTCGAGATAGTGGGAGTGGGCTATCGGGCGATCCCGAAAGGCCCGGGCGCGCTGGAATTGGCGCTCGGCTTCTCGCACCCGGTCAATGTGCAAGCTCCGGACGGCGTCACCTTCGAGGTCCCGATCCCCACCCGCATCATCATCAAGGGGATTGACAAAGAGAAGGTCGGCCAGGTGGCCGCCGACATCCGCAAGTTACGTAAGCCCGAGCCCTACAAGGGCAAGGGTATCCGATACGCCGGTGAGCGGGTCCTCCGCAAGGCCGGAAAGGCAGCGAAGTAATGGGCAGCGCAACCGATCACAAACTCGAGCTTCGGATCCGTCGGCACAAGCGGGTTCGCCGTCGCCTGGCGGGGACCTCTGCCCGTCCGCGCCTGGCGGTCTTCCGGTCAAGCAAGCACATCACCGCCCAGATCGTCGACGACGACGCCGGCCATACGCTGGTATCGGCATCGACGGTGGAATCGGACCTGCGAGGCAAGTCGGGGGGCAACATCGGCGCGGCCCAGGCAGTGGGCACACTGGTGGCCACCCGTGCCAAGGCTGCCGGCATCACCACTGTGGTCTTCGACCGCGGGGGATTCACCTATCACGGGCGGGTGGCCGCACTGGCCGATGCCGCCCGTGCCGAAGGACTGGAGTTCTGAGGATATGACCGACCTGCAGTACGAAGAGCGCACCATCCGGGTGAACCGGGTGTCCAAGGTGGTCAAAGGCGGTCGCCGATTCAGCTTCGCGGCGTTGATGGTCGTCGGTGACGGCAACGGCAAGGTCGGGTTGGGCTATGGCAAGGCCAAAGAGGCCGGGCTGGCTGTCCAAAAGGGTATCGAAGAGGCTCGCAAGAACATCTTCGACGTTCCCCTGGCCGGCAACACCATCACCCACCCGGTGCTCGGGGAGAGTGGCGCGGGCCGAGTGATGTTGAAGCCGGCCGCTCCCGGTACCGGGGTCATCGCCGGTGGAGCTGCCCGGGCCATCTTGGAGATGGCGGGGATCCGCGATGTCTTGTCGAAGTCGCTGGGTTCGTCCAACGGCATCAACGTCGCCCACGCCACCATCGCCGGGCTCAAGTCGCTCAAACGCCCCGATGAGATCGCCGCCCTCCGGGGCAAGCCAGCCGAAGAGATCATCCCCGGCGGTGTCCTGCGTGCATACCGCGAGCGGCAGCGCCAGGGCGATCTGTTCACGGAGGTGAACTGAGATGGCGGCGCCTTCCACGTCTGACGAGTCGACGACGACCGGCTGGTTGCGGGTGACCCAGGTTCGCTCGGGCATCGGCACCAAACCCAAGCACCGGGGCACGCTGCGTGCCCTCGGACTGCGCGGGATCGGTCGCACCAACGTACTGCCCGATCGCGCTGAGATCCGCGGGATGATCGCTCGGGTACCCCATCTGATCAATGTCACGCCTGCGGGTGAGGACGAAAGAGGTTCCCGATGAAGGTCCATGAGCTCCGTCCCCCGGCCGGTTCGACGCGACCCCGTCGCCGGGTGGGACGCGGCATCGGAGGCAAGGGCGGAAAGACGGCCGGCCGTGGCACCAAGGGCCAGGGCGCCCGCGGCACTATCCCCATGGGTTTCGAGGGTGGGCAGCTGCCGCTGATGCAGCGCATCCCGAAGCTGCGCGGCTTCAAGAACCCCTTCCGCATCGACTACACCCCGGTCAACGTGGGTGCGCTCGAAGTGATCGAGGGTGACACGGTCGACTTGGCCGCATTAATCGCCGGAGGGCTCGTCCGAAAGGGCGCCCTGGTGAAGATCCTGGGTGGCGGGGAGCTGAACCGTGCCCTTCGGGTCGAGGCGCACGCGTTCTCCAAGACGGCGGAGGCCGCCATTACGGCTTCTGGTGGTTCGATCACGGTGATTCCCTTGCCGTTCGGCCACGGTCGCCCGCCAGCGCAGGGCAATGCCCTCATGAACCGGTAGCATCGGCCGACCACCCGGCGTCGAGGAGCGACCATGCTCGCCAGTTTGGCAAACATATTTCGGATACCTGACCTTCGTAAGAAGGTTCTCTTTACGTTGGTCGTTATTGCCATCTATCAATTCGGCGCCAACATTCCGTCGCCGTTCGTCGACTTTTCGAAGATCCAACAGCTGACGGCGGCGTCCAAGTCATCCGGCGTGTTGGGCTTCCTCAACCTGTTTTCGGGTGGTGCGCTCACCCGTATGGCGGTGTTCGGACTGGGCATCATGCCGTACATCACCTCCAGCATCATCATTCAGTTGCTGGCGACCGTGATCCCGAAGCTGGAGCAATGGCGCGACCAGGGCGCCATCGGCCAGAAGAAGCTGACCCAGACCACCCGGTACCTGACAGTGGCCCTGGCCCTGATGCAGTCCACCGGTCTCGTCTACCTGTTCCACAAGGGTGGGGGCGGGCTGTTCGGTTCGAGCTCCAGCATCGACCTCATCCTCCACTACTCGATTTGGCGGGCCGGTTTCATCGTCCTCACCCTCACCGCCGGGACCGCCTTTGTCATGTGGCTGGGCGAACTCATCACCCAGCGCGGTATCGGCCAGGGAATGTCAATCCTGATCTTCGCCAATGTCGTGGCCGGTATCCCCACCGGCATGAATGCCGTGCTCCAAGAGGGCGGGAAGATCAAATTCGGGGTCATCATCGCCGTCTCCCTTGCCCTGCTGGTGGTCATCGTCTTCGTTGACCAGGGCCAGCGACGTATCCCGGTGACCTTCGCCAAGCGGGTCGTCGGGCGCAAGATGTACGGAGGGTCGAGCACCTATATCCCCTTGAAGGTGAATCAGGCCGGAGTCATCCCGATCATCTTCGCCAGTTCGGTGCTCTACATCCCCGTGTTGTTGTCGAACATCGTCCCCTCCGCCTGGTTCCGTACCTGGGTGAACCACAACGTCACGCCGACCAGCCTCTTCTACATCGCGAGCTATTTCATCTTCATCCTCTTGTTCACCTTCTTCTACGTGTACGTGGCCTTTGATCCCCACCAGCAGGCGGACATCATCCGGAAGCAGGGTGGGTTCATCCCCGGTATCCGGCCCGGCCAGCAGACCGAGAAGTACCTGGCCCACATCCTCAACCGGATCACATGGCCCGGCGCCATCTTTCTCGGCGGTGTGGCCGTGGTGCCGTCGTTGTTGATGGCGGCATGGAACATCAACAGTTACCCTTTCTTTGGGGTCACTCTCTTGATCGCAGTGGGCGTGGCATTGGAGACGATGAAGCAAATCGACAGCCAGCTCATGATGCGAAACTACGAGGGCTTCCTCAAGTAGGTGGTACCCGGCGCCAGGCTCATTGTCCTCGGCAAGCAGGGGGCAGGCAAGGGGACGCAGTGTGTGCGCCTCTCCCACCACTACGTCGTGCCGCACGTCTCGACTGGCGACATGCTGCGTGCCGCTGTGAAGCAAGGGACCCCCCTGGGCCTGAAGGTCAAGGATCGGATGGATCGGGGTGACCTACTGAGCGACGGTCTCATTATGGAGATGGTCGCCTCCCGGCTCGACGAGAGCGACGTGCGGGCCCGGGGATTCGTGCTTGACGGTTGTCCACGCACGGTGGCCCAGGCGGAAAAACTGACTGCCTTCCTCAACCCGGTGGATCTCGATCTGGCCGTCGATATCGAGGTGCCGACCGCACAGGTACTTCGGCGCCTGGCAGCGAGACGAGTCTGCGTCGACTGCGGGGCCAACTACTCGGTCTCGTCACCGCCGCTGATCAACTGGACCTGTGACGTCTGCGGCGGTGAGGTCATTCAGCGTGAAGACGATCGGGAAGAGGCGATCACCCGTCGCCTCGAGCTCTATGAACGCCAGACAGGGCCGCTCATCGACTGGTACAAGGAGCGGGATCAGCTGGCCGCGGTGAGCGGCACCGGAGCACCCGACATGGTGACCCGTCGGGTCATCAAGGCGATCGAGGATCGGCGCGACCGCAAGGGCGGCCGGCTCACGTGAGAAACTGGGTTTGATGAGACGCACCAGCGAAGAACTGGCAAAAATGCGCCGCGCAGGCCGAGTGGTGGCAGAGATCCATGAGGCCACCCGGGCCATCATCCGGCCCGGGGTGACCACCGAGGACATCGACCGCGTGGCACGGGGCGTCCTCGAACGTCGGGACGCCAAGTCGAACTTTCTCAACTATCACGGCTTTCCCGCCGTGGTATGTACTTCACCCAACTCGATGATCGTCCACGGCATACCCTCACGTGGGGTGGTGCTGGCTGAGGGTGACATCATCTCGATCGATTGTGGAGCCATCATCGAGGGCTACCACGGCGATGCCGCCTATACCGTGGGGGTGGGGGAGGTATCGGCGGAAGCCTCCCGGTTGATGGAGGTGACCGAGCGCAGCCTGTTCGCCGGGATCGATCAGCTTACGGAGGGGAACCGGCTCCACGAGGTGGGCCGGGCCGTGCAGCGGGTGGCCGAGGCAGCCGGGTTCTCGGTGGTCCGCGAATACGTCGGTCATGGCATCGGTACGGCCATGCACGAAGAACCCCAGGTCCCCAACTACTGGCCCGGTAACCCGGGACCGATGCTCAAGACGGGCATGGTCTTCGCAGTGGAGCCGATGGTCAACGCCGGGGGACCCGAAACCGAACAGCTCGAGGACGGATGGAGTGTGGTGACAGCCGATGGGCGACTTTCGGCCCATTTCGAGCACACCATCGCGGTCACCGACAATGGACCCGAAGTGTTCACGGTGTTGTGAGCGTGCTCCGAATGGCGCCGGAATGTGGTCCGAACCATGCCCGGGCCCGATCGAACTGGCAATTTGTCGCCAAACAGCTAGAATAGTCCTTCGGCTCGCCGCCGGTGTGTGTTGGCGGGTCGACCCCGCTTCTG
>JADGOI010000157.1 GCA_017883075.1 Acidimicrobiales bacterium | reverse complement strand
CACCATCCACCCTCTGCTCGGCATCGATGCCGCCGGATCGGTGAACCATCAACCCGAGTTCGCTGCTGCCTGCGTCACCGCTTCGGCCGACGCCGCCGTTCGGGATGGGGCCCTGGCCATGGCTTGGACGCTCATCGACGCCGCCGGTCCAGGGCCATTGCGGGATCGCCTGCTGGCCGGCTGAGTCGGACAGGCCCGTCGGATCGGCCCATCGGGCTAGGTCACAAGAGAACGGGCGGGAGCAAGGAGAGCCCGGCGCCCGGTTGAGCAAGTCTCGGGGGGCGCACCAGCCCCAGGCTCCCGCAGGCGTCCACCGTGGTCGCCACGATCAACCGCCAACATCACGCTGACCGGTATGACCGCCAAGGTCCTCCCTGCATGGCGAGCGATTCGGACTGACCGGCTACCGAATGGGAGCCGGTTCCTCAGCTGCACCAATCGAAACGGGCGGTCCAGCACGATCAAGTCGGCGTGGAGGGGGGCCGGGCCTCTCCTCAGACGCTGAACGACTGGAGGAGGACGGCGTACTCGCAGCCGGCCAGCATCCCGCCGTATCCGCCCATGTCCCGGAGGAACCGGTCGGGGTCGAAATCCTGACCGAGCCCGTCGATGTAGGCGCGGTGCTCCTCGAGGGAGGCCACCCCGCATTCGATGGTGTCACCGACGTCGACGAAGTGGGTGGTCGCCCGGCCTCCGAAGATGTAGACGGCGGAGATCCCCTGCCACGGGTCGCCCTCCTCGGCGAACATCCAGCGGTTGGCGGCGTCCCGGCAGGCGTCGAGGGTGGCCACGCCGACGGCTCGGTGGTCGGATTGGTTCACCGAGCCGCTCTCGCCCCAGGTGAGGTCGAAGTTCATGCCGAAGACCACCTCCGGCCGGAGGCGACGGAGGGCACCGGCGATGTCGCGGCGCAGACCGAGGCCGTACTCGACAGAGCCGTCGGGGTGGCCGAGGAACTCCACATGGTCGACACCGACCGCGGCGGCGCTCCGTCGTTGCTCCTCCCGGCGAAGGGGACCGCACTCGCCGGGAGCCAACCCGTCGATGCCGGCCTCGCCGCTGGTGACGAGGACATAGGAGACCTGCTTTCCCTGGCCGGTGAAGCGGGCGATGGCGCTGGCCATCCCGTACTCGAGGTCGTCAGGGTGGGCCACCACCGCGACCGCCCGCTCCCATGTTTCCGGCACTGGCTCCATGGCCTACCTCCAAGGCTCGACGGCATCATCGTATGAGGTCCCCACCACCGGACGGGCAGCCTGGCTCGGCGGCACATTTTCCCCCCGAGACCTCGGACCCAGGCAAGGATCTCACAGGTGATCTCCGTGCACGGGTGCTCTGGGCCGGGGCAGATCCTGGCCGGGGCCCACTCTGCCGCAGGTGGCTGTGACGGGCCTGGTTGAGCAGCCCGGGCGGGTGTGTTCGGGACTACACGGGGGACAAGAGCCGAGAGAGGGTGGATACAGGGCACCTGGTTGCGATCAGCTCGGCGACCGGGTGGGGAACACCGCCTCCTCGGGCTGATGGTGAAGCCTGAGGGCCGACCGATGCGCCGGTACACCTCCGGCGTACGGTTACCCCTATGACCATTGCAGACGGTTCGACCCTTCGCCCGGAGGCCGAGCAGCTCCTTCGTGCGCTGGCGGGGGATCGCGCCCGCTTGCGGGAGGATCAGTGGGATGCCATCGAAGCCCTCGTCGTCGGACACCGAAGGGCGCTGGTCGTCCAGCGGACCGGCTGGGGCAAGTCCGCGGTGTACTTCGTCGCCACCGCGCTCCTCCGTCGACGCGGGGCGGGACCAACCGTCATCGTCTCCCCCCTCTTGGCCCTCATGCGAAACCAGGTCCTCGCCGCAGAACGGGCAGGCATCCATGCTGCCACGATCAACTCGACAAACACCGAAGAGTGGAACAAGGTCTACGAGCTCGTCGAGCGTGGTGAGATCGATGTGCTCCTCTTGTCCCCCGAGCGACTCAACAATCCCGAATTCCGGGACGAGGTGCTTCCGCGACTGGCCGAATCCTGCGGTTTGCTCGTGGTGGACGAAGCGCACTGCGTCTCGGACTGGGGGCACGATTTCCGACCCGACTACCGCCGGCTCAGGACGTTCCTCCCGCAACTCCCCGCTGGCACCCCTGTCCTCGCCACCACGGCCACGGCCAATACGAGGGTGGTGGAAGACGTGGCTGACGTACTTGGGCTCGGGCGAGAGTCATCCGACGTGCTCGTCCAGCGAGGGTCCCTCGATCGCGAGAGCCTCCACCTGGCGGTCCTGCGGCTGCCAGACCACGCCCACCGACTGTCGTGGCTGGCCGATCACCTGAACGACTGGGCCGGTTCGGGGATCATCTACACGCTGACCGTGGCGGCCAGCCACGACGTCGCTGAGTTCCTGCGAAGTACCGGGCATGAGGTGCTCGCCTATTCGGGGGGCACCGGTGCAGATGAGCGGCTGGTGGCAGAACAGGCGCTGATCGACAACAAGGTCAAGGCACTGGTGGCCACGTCTGCGCTCGGCATGGGGTTCGACAAGCCTGACCTGGAGTTCGTCGTCCATCTCGGCGCGCCGCAATCACCGGTGGCGTACTACCAACAAGTTGGTCGAGCGGGCCGTGGAACCGAGCGGGCAGACGTGATCCTCATCCCCGGCGACGACGACGAAGCCATCTGGCGGTACTTCGCCAGCGTCGGGTTCCCTCCGGAGGACCAGGTGCGGGAGGTCATTGCTGCTCTCGCCGAATCGGACGGGCCGATGAGCACGAATGGCCTGGAGGCCCTCGTCGACCTGAGCCGTTCCCGATTGGAGACGATGCTCAAGGTCTTGGACGTGGATGGAGCGGTTCGCCGGATACGGGGTGGTTGGCGAACAACCGGGGAGGCGTGGGAGTACGACGCTGATCGCTACCGGCGAGTCGCAGAAGTTCGCCACAAGGAACAACAGGCGATGCGCGAGTACCTGGGCACCGACCAGTGCCGCATGGAGTTCCTGCGTGTCCAGCTCGACGATGCGGAGGCCACCGTGTGCGGCAGGTGTGACAACTGCGATGACCTCCACCTCCGTTCGGAGACAGCGGCGTCGTCCGTGGAAGCGGCTCGGGAGCGCATAGCGATGCCCGGAGTAGTCGTCGAGCCAAAGAGGATGTGGCCGTCGAACATGGATGCGATCGGCGTCGACGTGAGAGGACGAATCGATCCCGGTGAGGTTGCCGAGCCGGGTCGGGCCCTGACCAGGCTGACCGGCGTCGGGTTCGGACCAGCGGTTCGCAAGCTATTGGCAGAGACCACACCTGACGGTCCGGTGGACGACGGCTTGTTCCAGGCCGTGGTCAAGGTCCTGTCCCAGTGGAAGCGCGAATGGACGGAGCGCCCGTCTGCCGTGGTCAGCGTCGGGTCGAACCGACGTCCGCTGCTCGTGGCGAGCTTGGCCAGCCAACTGGCCGAAGTGGGCCGGCTGCCGTATCTGGGGGAGGCAGCACACCATGGGGAGTCGGCAAGAGGCGGCGCCAACAGCGCCCACCGACTGCGCAACGTGTGGAGCGCATACGGCCCGTCCTCTGCGGTTGAGAGCAGATTGCCTGAGGTCTCCGGTCGGGCCGTGTTGCTGGTCGATGACTTCATCGATACGGGCTGGACGATGACCGTCGTGGCACGACACCTCAGGCTCAGAGGCATCGACCAGGTCTATCCCCTGGCGCTCGCTGCCGTCCGATAGTGGCGGCGCGTCCGCGAGGGCGGGTCCAGATGATCCCACCCGTTCTCAGGCACTCGGCCTGTACTCGCCGAACACACCTCGCAGCACATCGGAAACCTCGCCCAACGTGGCCATCCGAGCCAGCGCCACCTTCATCGGCACCAGTAGGTTCTGTGTCCCTCTGGCGGCGGCCTCCACATCGAGAAGGGCAGCGTCGACTCCGGACTGGTCCCGTTCCGCCCTCACCGCCTTCACCGACGCCACCTGTGACCGCTGCAACTCCTCGTCGATGGGGAACACGTCGGCGGGATCGTTGGTCTCGTCGACGTACTTGTTCACGCCGATGACGATCTTCTCGTTGTCGTCGATGGCCTTGGCATAGGCATAGGCGGCCTGTTCGATCTCACCCTGCATGTACTGAGCCTCAATGGCGTCCACCGCCCCACCCATGGCGTCGATCCGCTCGAGGTACTCCCAGGCCCCCTTCTCCACTTCGTCGGTCAACGACTCGACGAACCACGACCCGGCGAGAGGGTCGACGGTGTCGGCGATACCCGATTCGTAACCCACAATCTGCTGAGTCCGCAAAGCGATCTTTGCCGCCTTCTGAGTGGGTAGTCCAAGGGCTTCGTCGAAGCCGTTGGTGTGCAGGCTCTGGGTGCCGCCCAAGGCGGCAGCCATGGCCTGGATGGCGACCCGGACGATATTGTTCTCGGGTTGCTGGGCGGTGAGGGTGGAGCCACCCGTTTGGGTATGGAAGCGGAGCAGTGTGGACTTCACGTCCTTGGCCTCAAACCGCTCGGTCATGATCTTTGCCCACATCCGGCGAGCGGCCCGGTACTTGGCCACCTCTTCGAACAGATTGTTGTGGGCGTTCCAAAAGAAGCTGAGGCGGGGTGCGAATGCGTCGATATCCAACCCGGCGGCCAGGGCGGCATCGACGTAGGCGATGCCGTTGGCGATGGTAAAGGCAATCTCCTGCACAGCCGTAGAGCCCGCTTCGCGGATGTGGTACCCCGAGATAGAGATGGTGTTCCACGCGGGCAGGTGCTCGGCGCAGTAGGAGAACGTGTCGGTGACCAGACGCATCGACGGGCGGGGCGGATAGATGTAGGTTCCCCGTGCCACGTACTCCTTCAGGATGTCGTTCTGAATGGTGCCACCCAACAGCTTCGGGTCGACCCCGTTCTCTTCGGCCACCAATTGATAGAAGAGCAAGAGAATGGCGGCGGTGGAGTTGATGGTCATCGACGTGGTGACCTCATCGAGCGGGAGGCCGACCAACAACAGCCTCATGTCAGCCAACGAGTCGATCGCCACGCCAACCTTCCCCACTTCGCCCTCGGAGCGGGGATGATCCGAATCGAGCCCCATCTGGGTGGGGAGGTCGAACGCACACGAAAGCCCGGTCTGTCCGGCCCCGAGGAGGAACTTGAACCTCTCATTGGTCGCGGTGGCATCACCGAACCCGGCGTACTGCCGCATGGTCCACAGGCGTCCCCTGTACATGTCGGGGCGGATTCCCCGGGTATAGGGGTAACTCCCCGGCTCGCCCAGCTGTTG
>JADGOI010000156.1 GCA_017883075.1 Acidimicrobiales bacterium | reverse complement strand
TCGAGAAGATTGCTTCCTATGTTGACATTGGCCGTCAAGAAGGCGCCGAGTGCCTGATCGGGGGGCAGCGCACCCAAGTTGGCGGCGACCTCGATGGGGGCTACTACTTCGAGCCGACGGTGTTGAAGGGCCACAACAAGATGCGGGTGTTCCAAGAGGAGATCTTCGGTCCTGTTCTCGCCGTCACGACTTTCAAAGACGAGGCGGACGCGGTGGCCATCGCCAATGACACCCTCTACGGCTTAGGTGCCGGTGTGTGGACTCGCAACGGCAATCTCGCCTATCGGATGGGCCGGGCTATCAAAGCGGGACGGGTGTGGACCAACTGCTACCACCTCTATCCCGCCGGAGCGGCTTTTGGTGGCTACAAGATCTCGGGCGTCGGCCGGGAGAATCATCAGATGATGTTGGAGCACTACTCACAGACCAAGAACCTCCTGGTCAGCTACAGTACCCAGCCGCTCGGATTCTTCTGAGTGGCAAGTCGCTGAGCATGGAAGAGGACAGGACCGTGCCGCGGGTGATCGCCACCCCTGCCGCGCTCGAAGCGATCGTTCAACTGGTGGCCAAACGGGGACCGATCATGTTCTTCCAGTCAGGTGGGTGCTGCGATGGGAGCCTTCCGATGTGCTTCGAAGACGGGGAGTTCGTGATCGGTGACCATGACGTGCTGCTAGGCGCAGTGGGCGATTGCCCCTTCTACATCGACGGCCGCCAATATGACGTGTGGAAGCACACCCAACTCATCGTCGATGTGGGCGAAGGAGCCCCGGAGGGCTTCTCACTCCCAGCTGGCGATGACCAGCACTTCAGTATCAGGTCCCGGGTGTTCGGGTCGGACGAGCTGGCCGCCTTGGGGGACTGATCTTCAAGATCTGTCCCCCAAGGCGGCCAGCCTCGAGCCGGTGTGGACGAGCACGACCACCTGCCCTCTTCATCGGTCTTCGATCGTGCTCGCCAGCACCAGCACCATGGCGTCGTCCTCACCAATGGTCCCTTGTTGCACCGGCGAAGTCATCCCACGGTCAGGCGACTTGCCACTTCGAGGAGCGTCGCAGGCACCTCACACGCGCCCGCGGCCACCTCATCGAGTGATACAAGGTCGACTTCTTCATCGACGACGGAGACCACCGTTCCGAATGCCTTGGAATGCACGGCCTGGATCGCGGCGACGCCGAAGTTCGTAGCCAGCAGCCTGTCGCATGCTGTTGGCGTGCCGCCCCGCTGGATGTGTCCGAGGACGGTCAACCGGGTCTCGTGGCCTGTGCGCTCGGCCAGGCCTGTCGAGACCATCGTTCCCGCCGATCCCTCGGACGAGCCGTTCGGGCCCCGGAACAGAGCCCCCTCCGCCACGACCACGACGGAGGAAGAGGATGCTGCGTCGTGGCGTCGTTGGATGGCCTTCGCCAACTCATCGAGATCGGTCAGTTGTTCGGGAAGACAGATCGCATCCCTGGGCCGTCCGCTCAACCGTCGGCCGGTTGGTGCGCCCGAATGAGCCCGAGGGTCCCCGCTGCCTCGGTGAGCTCCTCGCGCGCCCGGGGGTCGGCCACTTGCTCGATGATCAATCGGGCCTGCGCCTTCTCGGAGCGACCGAAGAGCTCGGCACAACCGTGCTCACTGACGATCGCCGAGTGTTGGAACGATGTGACCGGGCTGGTGAGGACCGGTAGCACCGACGAGGCATCGGTCTTGTCATGCCACGAGTGCAGGGCGACCACAGCGTGCCCGCCCGGCGAGTGGAGGGCCCCGGCCACGAAGTCGGGCTGGCCACCGAATCCGGAATAGATGGCGCCTCGAACGAAGCTGGCATTCACCTGGGCGAACAGATCGATCTGCAAGGCCATGTTGATCGAGAGCATGGCCGGGTTTGATGCGATGCGCGCCGGATCGTTGATGATCTCGGTCCGGACCATCCGCAGCCGGGGGTTGCGATGGGCCCATTCGTAGAGCTCGGGCGATCCGAAGAGAAACGATGCATTGACGGGTCGGCCGAGGTCGAGCGAGCCGGATCGCTCGAGGGCAAGTACGCCGTCGCTGATCATCTCGGACCAGATGCCGAGGTGCCGGCGGGAGACCAGTTCGCCGGCGGCCACATTGGGGATCTGTCCGATGCCGAGTTGCAGGGTTGCTCCATCATCGGCGAAGTCAGCGACCTGTCGGCCGATTCTCTTCTCCGCTTCCTCGGCCGGGCGGGGCTCGGGGTGCCCGAGGGGCTCGTCGACCTCGACAGCGAGGTCGATCCAGTCCACCGGGAACTCTCCGTCACCGAAGGTGTAGGGCATGTTCGGATTCAACTGGGCCACGATCAGGCCCCCTCGGGCATGCACCCGCTCGATTGCCGCCGGCAAGATGTTGACCTCGATCCCGAGGGAGATCTTCCCATCTCGGGGCGTCGAGGTGTGGATCAGGACGGCGTCGACGGGCCGTAGGGAGTCGAACAGGCGCGGAACGAGCGACAGGCGCATGGGCACGTAGTCCAGTGTCGGGTCGTCGCGCATGCCCGGCCCGACAAAGGGCGTTTCACTGATGAAGCCACGACGTCGGGGCCAATCGGACTGGGCATTGAGGGCGAACACCCGGCACCGGTCGAGGGCAGCCTCAAGTGCATGCACGAGCACCATGGGGGTGGCGAAATTCCCTGACACGACGATGCGTGGCTCAGGTCCCGGAAGGCTGCCGAGCCGGGCTACGAGGGCTTCAACCGAGACAATCCGCATCCAGTCAGGCTGCCGACCGGCTCGTCGATCCGTGCCCTAACGCCTCGAAGACGATGTCGGCCATCCCAAAGCCGGGCTCGACCAGGCGCCGGCCGTATCGGTCGACGGGAATGCGTTGCATCATGAGGGAATGGTAGACGCCGGCTGCGCGGATGTCACCGGCCAACTGAGCCCCGATGATCTTGTCGTCGCGCAGGTAGACGGCGCGCAGGTCGGCGCCCTCCTGCCATCGCAGGACTTCATCGGGTGACTCGATGGTGCCCATGGCCACGATGGGTACGCCGAGGTGTTTGAGGCTGTTCATCGACTCCGCTCCGTCATAGCGCAGGTCGGCCCCGAGCAGGTTGGCCGCCGCGATCGGGGCCTGGGCCACGGCGTTGGGGAAGATGGCGTGGACGTAACGGTCGCCGGTGAGCCGGTCAGCCGTTTCGGCCACATCACCGGCTGCAACGATCCCAGTCACCGAGGTCGCCAGCCGCGTGTCGACGTGAATCCCCCAGCCGGTCTCGACCCCTGAGCCGATGAGGAATTCGGTGTGAGGCTTGACTCCGGTCGCCGCCACGATGAGATCAGCTTCGAGGAGCCTTCCATCGGCCAACCGGACGCCGGTGGCCGATGGGTCACCCACGATGGCGTCGGCTTCGACCCCGAGTCGCAGTGTCACGCCCCGGGAGGTGAGCGCTGCCTCGGCGACCTTCGAGCTGACCGGGTCGAGCACCCTCGGCATCACCCAGTCGCGGCGACCGATCACCGTGACGTCCACGCCCAGGTCGGCCAGGAGAAGCGAGAGTTCGATGCCGATGAACCCGTTGCCCACGATGAGGGCGCTCGTGGCCTCGCCCCGGCGGACCCGACCGATGAGCTCGGTCGCCGTACGGAGGGACTTGAAGTCGAGGACCCCGGGAAGGTCGGCGCCCGCGAGGGGTGCGTGGAGCCGGCTCCCCGACGCCACCACCAGACCCTCGTAGCCAATCCGCTGGCCGTCGGCGAGCACCACCTCGCGGCTGCCGGTGTCGATGCCCTCCACCCGTGCGCCGCGCCGCTCATCGATCCCGAGGCGGTCTGCCACGTCCTGGCCCTTCCAGTAGAGGGGCAAGTCGCGGCCGGTGAGGAAATGGTCAGCCATCGCCGGAGGCGAGTACGGAGCGAACGGCTCGGTGGTCAGTGCCACCACGGACCCCGACGGGTCAAGCCGTCGGAGGGTCTCGGCCGCGGTGATGCCCGCCGGACCGGTTCCGATGACGATGGCCCGCATCAGGCCACCGAACCCACCGGGTGAAGGCGGGTTGCCACCACCTCGGTCGACAGCCTCACCATGGCGTCAACGAGTGGCGACCCTTCGAACAGCTGGTCGACGGCCGGTTCACATTGGAGCACCGATTCGTCGAACGGGAGGGCGGTGACCGATGCGAACGAGAACCCCCCCAGGCGTTCGATGTGGGACAGCACGCGAACAATGTCGCCGTCCGACCTGCTCCGATTGACGGCCAGATGGAGCGAGCTGATTCCCAACTCGGCCGCCATCCGGGCCGACTCAACGCCCACCTGCACCGCGTTGAACGTCGGTTCGACCACCACGATGGCGGTGTCGAACCCCCGCGCCAGTGAACGTCCGAAGTGCTCCACACCGGCATGGGTGTCCATGACCACCACGTCCTCGTGGTGCAGATGCATTTGGGCCACGGCCGCCGAGATCAACGCGGTTTCGGGGCAGAGGCAACCACCGCCGGCCCGGCGCACGCCGCCCATCACCACCAGGCGCACCCCGTCGGGCGCCGGCACGGAAAGCCGGTTCACCAGGTCCGAGGTGTCGGGGTTGAGCCGGAGCATCCCGCCCGCCCCCTCACCTGGCCGGGCCCCGGTCTTCTCCTCGACGTAGTCGGCGTCATCGGCAACCGGGATGATGGCTGCAGCTGCCTGCAGGTCCATGCCGATCGTCGCCGCCAGGTTGCGCTGCTCGTCGGCGTCGACCGCCATCACGCTGAACCCCTGGCGGGCCAACATGCGGGCCAGCAGTGCGGTCAATGTCGACTTGCCCACTCCGCCCTTGCCGACTACGACAATACGGGCCCCCTCGCCATGGCCCGGTTCCTCGTGGCGCCCGACGGACGGCCCATGGCCCCCGCAGGTTTCGCACATCGTTCTCAGATCTCCGATCCGATGGCGAGGGGAACGGCGGCTGCCGGCTCGGTTGCGCTCGACGTCTCGATCTCGACGAACGGCAGGCCCAGATCACGGCGCTTCGTTTCGATGTGGCGACGGATCCACAGCGCGGCTTTCGCGGGGTCCGGCTCGACCACGAACTTGGCTCCGACCACATCGTCGAGGCCGCCGGCCAACAGGTCGACGACGTGGGGACTGCCGAAGATCGCGGGCTGGACCCCGAGCACGGTGGTGATGCCCGAGGCCACGACATAGGTTCCGATGGCTACCGCCTTCTCCGAGTACCACTCGGGGGCAGCCCCGGCCAAAGGCAGCTGGTCGATGTCGACGCCGAGGAAGTCGGCCAGCGCCGCGGCCAGCGCCATGACCCGGCTGTTGTCCACAC
>JADGOI010000060.1 GCA_017883075.1 Acidimicrobiales bacterium | reverse complement strand
TTGGCCACTCCGGATGGTCAGCCTTTCCTGCGGCTTCAAGATCCTTGTTGCCTGTCAGGTTCCGATGCCTCGTTGGCCTTGCCCCTCAACCTGCTTTGTCTTTCCTGCCATAGTGGATCGCCTCTCATGCTCATGAGACATCGCCTCGCCAAAGGCGGCTGGTAACCACACGTCCCACTCTGGCGTAGCTGCAATAGCCTGCCCAGAGGAATAGGTCCTGACTGAACCAGTGAACCGGGGCAAATCTGGCCGTGTGGCCCCTCTGAACTGCTGGTTCACGCCTGAGACGACGTTTCGGTCACCGCTCACGAGACGTGGGTTAGCTGAATGCTGAGCAATCTCGGGGTCGCGCGGTGGCTGCAGGCATCGTGGAAGCTCTCACGGGCATTGGGGATCGCCAACATTGCGGTACTCCACCGGATGTCCGACCTTCGGGCAGTGGGAGCCAGTGATTCCGAGCAGGTGGCATTGGCGGAAGGGTTGTTGGCAGATTCTGAGACCCGGGTGATCTATGCCCAGTCTCCCGGCGAAGTGGAGCGAACGGGCGAGTTGTTGGGCCTCACCGCAACAGAGGCAGCCCTTGTCACCCAACTCCGTCGCGGCATGGCGCTCTGGAAGGTGGGTCGGAGGTCGTTTCTGGTCGAGCACCGGCTGGCATCGAGCGAGCGGGTGTTGATCGATACCGACGCAGCCATGATCGGCGAGAAAGACCGGCCTTCAGGGGGACCGGTCGGCGCACCGGACGGCCGGTGATGGCGTGAGTGTGACCACCCTCGCGGACACCGTGATCGCGGTGACGGCATTCGCGGTGGTCGGTCTGGTCGGTCGGGATCGCCCACGTGCAAACAGTGGGTCTGGTGCCACCGGCGGCACTCGGATCGACGTCCGACGTTCGACCCGCTTCCCCGGGCGCCGGGCGCCGGCGTCGACCCGTCGAAAGATCCGTCCTCAGATTCGGCCGAGCGAGGGGAGGGAGTCGAGGCTCGGTGGGCTTGTTCGGCGCGTCCGGCTCGGAGATCAGGGGCTCGGTGCCGCCCGGTGGGCCCGACCGGCCGATCTCCGATCGTTGATGGTCAAGGGAACCGGAGTGTCGCCGCCCGCGCCACCGGGGCGCCTGGTCCTCGGGTTGGTCGGAAGACGGGTGATCTCGGCCGAGCCGCGTCAGTCGGTGATCGTGTTCGGTCCCAGCCAGTCACGCAAGACGAGCGGTTTCGCGGTGCCGGCCATCCTGGGGTGGGAGGGACCGGTGATTGCCACCAGCATCAAGGCCGATCTGGTCGGGGACACCATGGCCTACCGGCGCAGTCGCGGCGACGTGGCCTGCTTCGATCCAACCGGGTCCACCGGGCTCCCGGCCGTGCGGTGGTCTCCGCTGCCGATGTCACGGACCTGGCCCGGGGCCCGTCGGGCGGCAGCATCGATGACCGACGTGGGCAAGAGCTCGGTCGGCACCATGGGCGACGGGGACTTCTGGTATGCCACGGCCACCAAAATGCTGGCGCCGCTGCTCTTTGCCGCGGCCAGCGGTGGGTTGCAGATGGTCGACGTCGTCAGGTGGGTGGATACCCAGGAGGAATCCGAAGTGCTCGACCACCTGTATGCCGCGGGGATACCCGAGGCCATCGCCGCCGCTCATGCGCTGTTCGGGAAAGAGGAGCGCCAGCGCAGTTCCATCTACACGACCGTCGAAACCATCCTCGAACCGTTCGCCGGCGAAGGGACCGGCGAGTTCGGCCCCGAGAGTGTTCTCGAAGGCACCGACCGAGCCGACATCGAACCGGCCCGGTTGTTGTCGGGCCACAACACCCTCTACCTCTGCGCCCCGGCCCACGATCAACGTCGCTTGAGCCCGCTGTTCACCGCTGTACTCCGGCAGGTGCTCGAGCATGTCTACGACACAGTTGCCCGCACCGGGAGACCCCTCGACCCGCCGCTGTTGGTCGTGCTCGACGAGGCGGCCAACATCGCTCCACTCTCAGACCTCGATTCATTGGCCTCGACGGCCGCCGGTCACGGGATACAGCTGGTCACCATCTGGCACGACTTGGCCCAGATCACCGCCCGCTACGGGGCCCGAGCGGCCACCGTGGTCAACAATCACCGGGCCAAGGTATTCCTCTCGGGGATCTCCGATCCCTCGACCCTCGATCACGCCAGCCACCTGATCGGCGACGAGGAGGTGCTTCTGCCGGCGACGACATTCGGCGGCCAGGGAGGCCCGACCACCACCCGGTCACCGTCGAGCCGTCGCTTGGCGCCCCCGCACGCCCTGCGCCGCATTCCTCTGGGCGACGGCGTGCTCGTCTACGGGGGACTACCGCCGGCGTGGTTACGACTGCGCACCTTCTTCGACGACCCGGTGCTCGCCGCCCGGGCGTCGGGTCGGGGGACGCTTGAGATCGATCCGGATCGGTGAGCGAGCCGGTGGGCCGGGGCGGCAGCGAACACCGCCGGACCAAACGTCGGCTCCGGTACGATGATGTCGGTCACGAGTGAGCCGGTCAGGAGTCAGATGGTGCAGGAGGGAAGTGCAGGAGTCGGCCTGCTGCCTGATCCCGAACCCCGTGTCGTCAAGTACACGGTGATTTCGGTCGATGACCACCTGGTCGAGCCGCCGGACATGTTCGAGGGGCGCCTGCCGGACCGGTTCGCCGATCTCGCCCCTCGGATCGTCGAGAACGAGCACGGCCACCAACTGTGGGAGTTCGACGGCCAGCGCTATACCCAGGTGGGGATGAACGCGGTGGCCGGGCGCCGTCCCGAGTCGGTCACCCTCGAGCCCACCCGCTTCGAGGACATGCGACGGGGTTGTTGGGACATCCACGAGCGGATCCGCGACATGGACATCAACGGGGTGTGGGCCTCGCTCAACTTCCCTTCGCAGATCACCGGGTTCTGTGGCCGGGTCTTCTCCGGTGCGACCGACCCCGAGCTCGGCGTGGCCGTCACCCGGGCGTGGAACGACTGGCTGTACGAGGGATGGTGGCAGCCCTACCCCGACCGGATCATCCCTTGTGGCATCACCATCCTGTCCGACCCCGAACTCGGTGCCGACGAGATCCGGCGCAACGCCGCTCGGGGCTTCCGCTCGGTGACCCTGCCCGAGCGACCCCACCGCATCGGCCTGCCGTCGATCTTCACGTCGTACTGGGATCCCATCGTGGCGGCGTGCGAGGAGACCGACACGGTCATCTCGCTCCACGTCGGGTCGTCGGGCATGGGGGACCTTCCCATGGATTCCCCCATGGTCGCCCTCGGGGCCACCCTGTTCGGCCAGCTGTCGTTGACCGCCTGTGCCGAGTGGTTGTGGTCGGGCCTCCCGGTGCGCTTCCCCGGCGTCAAGGTGGCAATGAGCGAGGGGGGGATCGGATGGGTGGCCATGCTTCTCGACCGCCTCGACAACATCGTGGATCGCTCGGGCTATGGCAACCAGTTCGCCGGGGGCTCGCTGCGGCCGGCCGACGTGCTCCAGCGCAACTTCTGGTTCTGCACCATTGACGACCCTTCCACCATCAGCACCCGTGACCGCATCGGTGTCGACCATGTGATGGTCGAGGTGGACTATCCCCATGGCGACTCGACCTGGCCCGACACCCAACAAGTGATCGACAGGGAGTGGGGCCACCTTCCGGTGGCCGACCTCCGCAAGATGACCCACGAGAACGCCGCCCGCCTCTACCGGTGGCCGCTCCCCGAGGTGTGCCTCCCATGAGCAGGCTCTTGCCCGACCTCACCCCGCATCAGGAGTTGGCCATCCTGGCTCGCACCCTGTGGCGCGAGGGGTACGACGACCACCTGGCCGGACACATCACCTACCGTCAGGACGACGGCACGTTGCTGTGCAACCCATGGCTGCTGCTGTGGGAAGAGGTCCGACCCGAGGACGTCATCCGCATCGACCTCGAGGGCAACCTCCTCGAGGGCACATGGCCGGTCCCGCTCGGCATCCCACTGCATCTGGCCCTTCACCGGGTGCGTCCCGACGTCACGGTGGCCGTGCACAATCACCCTCGCTTCGGCACGGTCTGGGCCGACCTGCAGCGCATTCCCACCTGCCATGACCAGAGCTCCGCGCTGGGCGGCGGGCGCCTCGCCATGGTGGACGAGTACGACGGCCCGGTCAACGACCCGGATTCGGCGGCCCGGGCGGTGGCCGCCATGGGGGACGCCGATCTGGCCTTGCTGTCCAACCACGGGGTGTTCGTGCTGGGCTCGAGCATCCGGGCCGCCCACCAACGGGCGGTGGCCCTCGAACAGCGCTGCCGGACGGCGTGGCATGTGGCCGCGGTGGGGGAGGGACGTCCACTTCCCGAACCGGCCCGGTCGTTCTTCGAGAGACATGACGGGAACGGGTTCGCCGGGTTTTGGGAAGCAATGGCCCGTCGCGAGCTCCGGTTCGATCCCACCCTGCTCGACCCGCCCACGCCCACGGCCACGCCCACGGCCACCGCCGACACCAGGTGACCTCTTCGACCTCGCCACCCTCCTCGCCCGACCCGGTCTTCGACCCGTTCGACCCCGAGTGGGCCACCAATCCGTTCCCGCTCTATGCCGACCTCCGTCAGCGGGCCCCCGTGCACCGGAATGCTTTGGGGTTTTGGGTATTCGCCCGGCATGCCGACTGTCTCGCCCTGCTACGCGATCGCCGGACCAGCGCCGACGACGACCACATCGATCGCGAGCGATTGTCGGCCGAGTTCCGATCCGGTCCGATTGCCGACGACCTCGAGGCGGCGGCCGTGCGGGACATGCGCCCCTTCCTCTTCCGGGACCCACCTGATCACACCCGGCTGCGGGGGCTTGTCTCCAAGGCCTTCACGCCGAAGGTCGTCGAGTCGTTGCGGGCGCGGACCCAACAGATCGTCGACGAACTTCTCGATGCCGCCTTCGAGGCTGACCGGGTCGATCTGCTCGAGTCCTTCGCCTACCCACTACCTGTGCGGATCATCTGCGACATGCTCGGGGTGCCGGTGGCGGATCAGGATGGCTTCAAGTCGTGGTCCACCTCCCTGGCCCGGGGCCTCGATCCCGAATTTCTGCTCACCGACGAGGCCATCAAGGATCGTGACGACGCGGTGATGCAGTTTGCCCGGTACTTCTTCGAATTGCTGGCCGAACGCCGGCGGTCACTCGGTGATGATCTGCTGAGCCGGTTGGTCGAGGTGGAGGACGATGGCGGCGTACTCAGTGAGGGTGAGCTGTTGTCGACCTGCATCCTGTTGCTGGTGGCCGGCCACGAAACCACCGTCAATCTCATATCCGGCGGGACCCTCGCCCTGCTCCACCACCCCGATCAGCTCGAGCGGTTCCGTATCGACCCGGCGGTGAACCGCAGCGGGGTGGAGGAGATGCTGCGGTACGTGTCACCGGTACAGCTCACCGGGCGAGCGGTGATCGAGGACATCGAGATCGCCGGGGTGACCCTGCGGCCCGGCGACTTCGCCATGTTGCTGATCGGCTCGGGCAATCACGATGCCGACCAATTCTCGGACCCAGAGCGGTTCGACGTCGGGCGCACCCCCAACAACCACTTGGGGTTCGGCTTCGGGATCCACCATTGCCTGGGGGCGCCCCTGGCCCGGATGGAGACCCAGGTGGCCCTCACCTCACTGGTGCGGCGGGCTCCTGATCTGGCTGTCACCGTCGACGAGCCCACCTACAAGACCAACGTCGTGCTGCGCGGCATGGAGTCACTGCCCGTCGCCATGCGCGGCTGATCCGGCGACACCGCCTGGGACGTCGGCGACCGCAATCAGCCGGCGGCGGCCCGCTCGATCGTGGGTTGCAGGGCATCGAGAGCCGAGGCGACCTCGTCGGGTCCCAGGGGCAACAGCAGGGCGGACACCGCGTCGGCGCCCGCCTCCGCATACTGCTCGGCGATGGCAGCGTCCAGTGGCTCGAAGTAGGGGCACACCGTGACGGTGATGTCCGACCGGGCCCGCCCCTGTTCGGCCAGCAACTCATCGAGCCTGGCCAGCGGCACGGCGAGGTCGGCCGGTTTCCGGTTGAAGGTGTGCCAACCCTGCCCGGACCGGGCGGTGCGGGCCAGGGACGCGTCACTCTCTCCACCGATGTGGATCGGCGGATGTGGCTTCTGTACCGGCTTGGGAAACATCGAGCACTTGTCGAGTGAGTAGAACTCGCCTTCGAATTCCGAGCGCTCGTCACACCACAGTGTCCGGAGTACCTCGAGGTACTCATCGGTACGCCTACCCCGATGCGCCCACGGCACATTGACCGCATTGAACTCTTCCTCGAGCCAACCCACTCCGATGCCGAAATCCACCCGCCCATTGGACAGCCAGTCGAGGGTGGAGACTTCTTTGGCGGTGTACACCGGGTTGCGCTGCGGCAGAAGCACCATGGCCGTGCCCAGTCGAACCGTGGACGTGTGGGCGGCCAGAAACGACAACGTGGACAGCGGCTCGAGAAGACCACTGTTGGGAGGGGCCGGGATTCTGCCGTCTTCGGCATAGGGGTACTCGGAGGTGTACTCGTCGAACAGCACCACGTGCTCCCCGACCCAGATGGTGCCGATGCCCCGTTCCTCGGCCTCCCTGCCGATGACGGCCAGGAGTTCCGGTGTGGTGAACGGATCCATGGTTGGAACCCAGAGGTCGACCTTCATGGCGCCACCAGTGGCCACGGCCGCTCACGTTCGGCGATGTGGGCCAACTCCAACAGCAACTGCTCTTGGTGATGTCGCCCGATGACCTGGAGGCTCACCGGCAAGCCATCCACCGAACCCACCGGAATGGCGACGGCGGGATTACCGGTCAGGTTGGCGGGGATGGTCAGCGACCCGTTGTTGGAGAGGGCCGTCTCGAAGCCATGTTCGGCGATGAGGTCGATGTCGCCCACGGTGGTGGGCATCGGGCCTTCGGCGGCGAAGGCGACATCGGGGTTGGTGGCGGCGAATATGAAGTCGACCTGGTCGAAGATGGATGCCATCGTCTCGTTGATTGCGATCCGGAACATCTCCGTCGCGCCGGCAGTGTTGACGTTGAAGTTGTGACTGGCGAGGTTCATGCCGAGCTGGATCTCCGGAGTGAGGTCGTCGTTGCAATCGGGGTAGCGATCACCGAGCTCTCCGGCCAGCCCGACCAGGTTGGACATGGCCCACTCGAGACCACCCCGGGGAAGCTGCACCACGATGTCCACCCGTGCCAGCCCGGCATCGGCGATGAGTGCCTCGGCGGCGGCGAGTACCTGTGCTTCCAACCGCGGCTCCACGATGGCCGTTCCCAGGTTGATGGAGATGACCGCGCGTTTGCCGGCCAGATCGAAGGTGCCGAGACCTGCCTCCCACCCTTCGACCCGAGGCAGGCTGAGAGTGTCGCGGGAATCGAAGCCATTGCAGACATCGAACCAGCGGGCGGTGTCCCGCACGGATCGGGCCATGCACCCCAGGACGACGGTCAGCGGTGGCTGCAGTGTCCCCGGCCCTTTCGGTATGCGACCGAAGGTGGACTTGAGTCCCAGCAGTCCGCTGTAGCCGGCCGGTATTCGGATCGAACCTCCCCCGTCGCCACCGGAGGCGATCGGCACGATCCCCCCCGCAACCGCAGCCGCCGATCCTCCCGAGGATCCCCCGGGGGTGCGTTCGGGGTTCCATGGGTTGCGGGTGGTGCCGTGCAGTTTGGTGTGGGTGTAGTTGACACCACCGAACTCGGGAGCGGCGGTGTGCCCGACCAGGACGGCGCCGGCGCCCCGCAGGCGGGTGACCTGAGTGGTGTCGTGGTCGGCGATCCGGTCTTTGAAGACGACCGAGGCTTCGGTGAACGGCCATCCGTCGACGGCCTCGAGTTCTTTCACCCCGATGGGGACACCGCCGAAGGGCAGGGAGACGTCGGCATGGGTGGCGCTCGCCCGGGCGGCGTCGGGATCGAGATGGGTGAAGGCGTTGAGGGTCGAAACGTCGATGGCGGCCAGCGTCGCCTCCAAGGCCTCGACGGGTGTGACTTCGCCGGAGCGGAAGGCGTCGACGAGCGAGCAGGCATCCCCCTGCCAGGGCTGATCGTGCATGGTGGACGACGCTAGCCTTCCTCGGCGGCGTAGCGTGTGGAGATGAGCGACCGCCAATCATCGAACGGGGGTGGGTCGCCAGACCCGACGCCCACAGATACCGCAAAATCCGATCCCCGCCATCCGCTGACATTGGCAGTGGACATCGGTGGGACCGGGCTGAAGGCCTCGGTGCTCGATGCCGACGGTGCCATGGTCGCCGACCGGTTGAAAGTGGCCACCTCCTATCCGCTCCCTCCCGACAAGCTGGTGGCGTCATTGGGCAAACTGGTGGCCCCGTTGCCCAAGGCCGAACGGGCGTCGGTGGGTTTTCCGGGAATGGTCAGGGCCGGCCGGGTGCTCTCCGCTCCACACTTCTCCACCAAAGATGGGCCGGGGAGTGAGGTTGACGGCCGCCTGCTCGAACTGTGGTCCGGCTTCGATCTGGCCACCGCACTCACCAAGTCATTCGGCATGCCCACCAAGGTGGCCAACGATGCCGATGTCCAAGGGGCGGCGGTGATCAGTGGCGACGGTCTCGAGTTCGTCATGACCCTGGGTACCGGGTTCGGGACGGGTGTCTTCTACGAGGGTGGCCTGATGCCCCATCTCGAAATCTCCCACCAGCCTTTTCGAAAGGGTGAGACCTACAACGACCAACTCGGAGAAGCGGCCCGCAAGGTGATCGGCGAAGAGCGTTGGAACAAGCGGGTTCAAAAGGCAATCAGGAACATGCGGGCCCTCATGTTCTTCGACCACCTGTACATCGGCGGTGGAAACTCCCGCCGGGTCATCCGTGACAACCTCGACGACGACGTGACCATCGTCGACAACACCGCCGGGATCCTCGGTGGCATCAAATTGTGGGAAGTCGATCACATCGGGGTCAACCAAACGGACGATTAGGCGTTTGTCGCTACGGTTCGAACGGTGCAGCTACCCCTGCCATTTGTGCCATCTCCGTTCGATCTCCTTCAGGTCCTTCTTCCACCCCCTGCGGGAGACCGCGGCTGTGGCTTTCTGTACTACCAGCAACCCCTCGGCGGATCGAGCCAACTCGGGATGGTCCTCGGCCAGGGCCTCCAGCCATTCCACCGAGGTACAGGCGTCATGGAGATCGCCCAGCTTGCCCTGCAGCACTTCCGTCGCCCGGGTTGTCCGGCGGGCTGGATCCCCCGCCACCAGTGCGACGGTCTCGCAGCCGTAGCGGAGGCCCTTCGATCGGATCCGGAGCTTGTGCAGATTCTGGTCGGTCGGCTGCTTCTTGGCGGTACGACCGGCCCCCCGGACATCGCGCCACGACCGATGGAGGAGCTTGGGCATCAACTCGCCTCCAGGTTTCTCTGCCTTGTCGGTGAACTGCGGGCTGTCCCACAAGAGGTTCATCTGTTCGACGAGTATGGCGTGACGATCGTCGTTCCGAGCCTCCGCCACCCGGGTTCGGGCACCGCTGATCGACCGGCTGACGATAGTGAGGATCGGTTCGAGATCTCCCTCGTCCAAGAGCAGAGGGCCGTTGATCGACAACATGTCCCGGAGCACGAAGAGATCTCTCAATTCTCCGAGGCACTCGCCATACCAGGCCGACTCGGCCCGCAAATATGTGCTCCAAGCCGGGTCGACCACCAGGCGGAAGGTACGCAGGTTGGAGCGGATCCGACGGAGTGCCACCCGGCTCTGGTGTACCCGCTCCGTCTCGGTCGAGCGGCGCCGTGGACCACTTGTGGCCACCTCGGTCCGGGCCGGGTCGTCGGCCTCGATCGTCCCTTCGTCATTGAGCAGAAAGTTGAGTGCCGAGAGGGCCAACACCTGATGGAGGACCATGCCTGTGGTCGGCTGGGTCGACTCGGTCGTCATGGCCATGATCTCACCCGGATCATCCTAGGGGCGGATGGGTGAATGGAGGTGGCCGCGCGTGAACGGCCAGGGAAGCCAGGCGTCGCGCCTACCCTGGATCAAATGGATGCTGTCACCATCGTCGATGGCCACCTGATCTGGCAGACACGGCCGGATCCCGAGCCGGCTGCCGACGAATTGCTGGTGGCGGTGCGGTCTGCCGGCATCAACGGGGCGGACCTGCTTCAGCGTCGGGGTTTCTACCCGGCGCCGGCCGGGGCACCGGCAGATATCCCCGGTCTCGAGTTCGCCGGTGAGGTCGTCGGTACCGGGTCGTCGGTCCAACGGTTTCAGGTGGGGGACCGGGTCATGGCCGTGGTGGCCGGTGGCGCCCAAGCCGAACTGGTGGCGGTTCCGGAGCAGACGGTCCTACCGGTGCCGGACACCATCGGATGGGAAGAAGCCGGCGGTTTCGCCGAGGTATACTCCACCGCCTATGACGCCCTGTTCACACAAGCTGATCTGACAGCCGGCGAACGGGTGTTGATATCGGGGGCAGCCGGTGGGGTGGGGACGGCCGGCGTGCAGATCGCCCACGCCGCCGGGGCGTTCGTGGTGGCATCGGTGCGAAATGCCGACATGCACGATTCCGTCCGGGCCCTCGGGGCGGACGAGGTCATCGAGCCCGGTGAGGTGGCGAACTGCGGCCCCTACGACGTCTCGCTCGAACTGGTGGGCGCACCGGGGTTGACCGTGGCCCTGGATGCCCTGGCCACCGGTGGACGGATCGTGGTGATCGGAATAGGGGGCGGCGCCAACGTCGAGCTGAACCTGTTGGCGGTGATGAACAAGCGGGCCAGAATCGGGGGGTCCACGTTGAGGTCCCGACCGGTGGGCGAAAAGGCCGAGGTGGCCCGGGCGGTCGAAGCCCATGTCCTGCCTCTGTTGGCGTCGGGTCAGATCAGGGTACCGGTTGCCGCCACCTTTCCGATGGAGGATGCGACAGCCGGCTATGAGCGGTTCTCTGCCGGCGCCAAGCTCGGAAAGGTCGTCCTCGTCAACCGGTGACAGGGTTACGAGGCGACGATGATCGAAGACCCGTGGCCGAACAGACCCTGATTGGCGGTGATCCCGACCCGTGCCCCCTCCACCTGGCGTCCCTCGGCCTGGCCCCGGACCTGCCACACCAACTCACACACCTGGGCAATGGCCTGGGCCGGGATGGCCTCACCGAAGCACGACAGTCCACCGCTGGGGTTGACCGGTATCCGGCCCCCGATGGTGGTGTCCCCGTCCCGGAGCATGCGCTCGGCCTCGCCCTCCTTGCACAACCCGATGTCCTCGTACCAGTCGAGCTCGAGGGCGGACGACAGGTCGTAGACCTCGGCGACGTTGATGTCCTCGGGGCCGATGCCGGCCTCTTCGTAGGCGGCCAGCGCCACTGACTGCTTGAAGGTCGGACCCGGGGTCGAGGTCGAGGCGGCGGAGTCGGTGGAGAAGTTGGGCATCTCGATGACGGTCTGGGGGTAGCGGGGCGTCACCGTCGACACCGCGTCGATCGTGACCAGCTTGTCGCTGCCGGCGTGACGGCGGGCGAACTCCATGCTGCTCAAGACCAATGCCGCGCCGCCGTCGGAGGTGGCGCAGATCTCGAGGAGCCGGAGCGGGTCGGCCACCATCGGCGAGGACAGGACCTCATCGATGGTGACCTCTTTGCGATAGCGGGCGTACGGGTTCTCCAGACCGTGCCGGGCGTTCTTCACCTTCACCGCGGCGAAGTCGGTCTCGGTGGCTCCGAAGAGTTCCATCCGACGACGGGCATACAGGGCGAAGTAGGTGGGATTGGTGGCCCCGAGGAGGTGGAAACGCAGCCAGTCGGGATCGTCCTTGCGGTCGCCGCCAACCGGGGTGAAGAACCCCTTGGGGGTGGTGTCGGCCCCGACCACCAGGGCGACATCGCACAATCCGGCCAGAATCTGGGCCCGGGCGTTGCTTACGGCCTGGGCCCCGGATGCGCAAGCGGCATAGGACGACGAGACCCGGGCACCGGTCCAACCCAAAGCCTGGGCGAAGGTGGCACCGGCGATGAACCCGGGGTACCCGTTCCGAATCGTGTCGGCGCCGGACACATATTGGACGTCCGTCCAGGCCACTCCGGCATCGGAGAGGGCGTCTCCGGCCGCGGCCAGGCCGTACTCGACGAAGTTACGTCCCCACTTACCCCACGGGTGCATGCCTGCTCCCAACACGGCGACCCGCTTGTCGTCAGGCATCCGACACCTCCGAGCCTCCACTGACCGGCTTCCACTTCCAGACGATGTACTCGTGCTCGTCGTCCTCATAGAGGGTGTCCAGCACCAGCTCCACTTCGGTCCCGACCGAGAGCTCGTCGACACCCACCCCGGGGACCACCTGACCCATCACCACCATCTGTTCGGCGGCCAGCTCCACCGCGGCGATGGAGAAGGGCATGTAGGGGTCGGCTGCCACATATGGCTTGGGTGGTTGGTAGCAGGCATCGGTGTAGGACCACACGGTTCCCCGCCGGCTGAGTGGGGCCTCGGCGAACTCCTTCCCCTGGCATCCGGGATTGCGGCAGAAGAACGTCTCCTTGGGGAAGGCGTAGGTGCCGCAGCTGGTGCACCGGCTCCCGAGAAGGGTG
Source organism: Acidimicrobiales bacterium (assembly GCA_017883075.1). Classification (GTDB taxonomy): domain Bacteria; phylum Actinomycetota; class Acidimicrobiia; order Acidimicrobiales; family RAAP-2; genus DASZIT01. The sequence goes on along the minus strand of JADGOI010000060.1, from coordinate 2,722 downwards.
GGAGCGTCATCATCAAGGGTGAACCAGCCGTCGATGGCGGGTACCCGGGTCTTGGCCGAAGGCATTGGGAAAGTCTAACGCCCCGTCAGATTCGCGTCTTGCGGCAGAGCCGAGCCTTTAGCCTTTGGATCCGCCGAGCCCTCCGCGCCGCCGCGACTCGGCAATCCGGTCGTCATCCCAACCCAGGAGATCGCGCACCACCTCTTCGGTGTGTTGTCCGACGGTGGGCGCCCTGGTGGGCATGGGAAGGTCCTCATCGATGAACTTGATCGGGCTGGGGAGCTGGTCGGCCCCGAGCTCGCTGGCGGGGAACCAGTGGAACCGGTCCCTGAACTGGGGGTCCTCCGCGATGGTCTGAGGAGTGTTGACCGGGCCGACCGGGAAGTTGGCGGTGACGCCGAATTCGATCCATTCTTCCGCCGTCCTGGTGAGGAATATGGCCTTCAGCTCTGAGCGCATCTCGGTGTTGTTCCTGGCGTGATCGGCCAATTTGGACCCCGGCCAGCGTTCGAACAGGTCAGCGCGGTCCACTGCTTCACAGAAGTTCCTCCAGAAGGCCTGCTCGGATGCCATGAAGAGGATGTGCCTGCCGCCCTTGGCCTCGTAGACCTGGTAGCGAACACCCTCGATCATCCCCGCCGTGCCCGGAGCGCGCCGTTCGTAGCCATCGGCCTTGTTGCCGGTGACCTCGGATTCGGGTCGTTGATAGGCGCGCCATGTCTCGCTCCGGTACCAGTCCATGGCGGCGGCGGCATCGGACTGGGCCACCTCGAGGAACGATCCCTCGCCGGTCTGCTTGGCCCGGATGACGGCTGCCAGAATGCCCAGCGCTCCAAAGAGCGGGCCGGCGTGGATGCCCATGGACGCGTGCTCGGGCAGGTAGCTGAAGCCCTCGTCGTTGACTTGGGGGGAGACGATGCCCGCCCAGGTGTCGAAGGCCACGCCATGGGCCGGGAGGTTCCGGTACGGACCGGTCATCCCGTATCCGGAGATGGTGCAGAACACGATCTTGGGGTTGATGATGCGGAGGTCGTCGAATCCGACACCGCGACGGGCCAAGCCGCCCGGGCGCATGGCCTCGACGACGATATCGGCGGTCTTGACCAGCTCCTTGAAGGTGGCCACGTCTTCCGGTTGGCGGAGATCCATCACGATGCTGCGCTTCCCCCGGTTGAGATGGAGGTGCATGAGGGACACGCCCTCGACGATCGGCCAGGTCATCTCGCGGATGTAGTCACCTGCCGGAGGCTCCACCTTGATGACCTCGGCGCCGAGGTCGATCAGGGGCATGGTGATGGCGGCCGGCCCGAGCGCCGAGCACTCGATGACCCGGATACCCGAGAGTGGAGCTGCGGCGGCGGCCATGCGGTCCTCCAAGAGAGCGTGCGTCGTGCGGCTGCGAAGCCTATCCGAGGCCTACGATCGGCACGGTCGTCCTCGCCACAATCGCGTAGCGCCGAGCAGGAACGAGAGAGCCATGAAAGCAGCCGTGTTCTACGAGACGGGTGGACCCGACGTGTTCCGCTTCGAGGATGTGCCCGATCCGATCGTCGGGCCTGACGATGTCCTGATACGGGTCGAGGCGGTGAGCATCGAAGGCGGTGACACGCTCAACCGACTTCAAGGTGCGCTCACCGTCACGCCCCACATCGTCGGGTACCAGTGCGCCGGAACTGTGTTGTCTGTCGGCGAGAACGTCACGAAGATCAGGTTGGGCGATCGGGTGGTCACGGTTGGATTGGACGGGTCACATGCCGAGCTCCGAGCGGTGGGCCAATCGTTCTGCTGGATCGTCCCGGAGGGGATGTCGACCGACGAGGCGGCGTGCGTCCCGGTTCCGTTCGGGACAGCCAGTGACTGCCTGTTCGAGTTCGGTCGCCTCCAGGCCGGCGAGACCGTCCTCATCCACGCCGGGGCCGGCGGTGTCGGAATCGCCGCCATCCAGTTGGCGAAACGAGCGGGAGCCCGGGTCCTCGCCACCGCATCGAGTGATGAGCGGCTCGCCCGTCTGGGTGAATACGGTCTCGATCACGGCATCAACTACGTGTCGAACGACTTTGTCGGCGCCGTACGCGACCTCACCGACGGGCGCGGTGCCGATGTCATCGTGGATTCGATCGGAGGGTCCACGCTGCAGAAGAGCCTGCACTGCCTGGCCTACCGGGGGAGGTGTATGACCTTCGGGGATGCCGGCCGGGAGAGCACATCCCGGTTGGACATCTCGACGATGCGCGCCAACAACCAAACACTCGTCGGCTACTTCCTCGGCGCAGAATTGTTCCTCAGCCCCCGCCCCCACGGGATGATCGCCAGCCTGCTCGACGACATCGCCTCCGGCGGACTCCGGGTCGTCATCGATCGACGTTTCCCTTTGGACGAGGCTGGCGAGGCCCACGCGTATATCGAAAGCCGTCAGGCGTTCGGTCGTGTGATCCTGGTCCCTTGATCCGTCGGATTGGCGGACACAAGGCCAGGTCCCGTGGCAATCGGTCCATGAATGGGCGGGCCGTGACCATTGCGACGTGTGTCCGGTCGAATGAAATCGTTTCGGCTGGCGTCGGCGGCGGAAAGCTCCCGAGGAGATGGGCCGACCGGACCCGATATGATGGCCCGCTGTCCCGATCGGCAACCTGATCGGGCGACCAGCGCTCGTAGCTCAACGGATTAGAGCATCTGACTACGGATCAGAAGGTTGGGGGTTCGAATCCCTCCGAGCGCACCA
>JADGOI010000009.1 GCA_017883075.1 Acidimicrobiales bacterium | reverse complement strand
GGAGCTCTGCGATCAAATCGCCACCTTCGGTGCCGAGGTCACCCCGTTGGTGGACGCCTGATCATCGATCCCACCGAGGCGCCGGCCCCGGAATGGGCGGCACTCACTTGGATTCAGCGATAAGTGGCCTGGCCGGCGTCGATCACGATGCCGGCCGGCGTGGCTGTCCGAAAGTAGGCGTTGCCATCGCCGAGCTCCCAGATGCTCACCGTCAGCTCATCCCCGGGCATGACCGGCTTGGAGAAACGGGCCGCCATCGAGACGAAGCGATCGGGATCCGAACCGCAGAGCGAATGCAGCAACGCTCGCCCGGTGAACCCGAACGAGCACAGTCCGTGAAGAATGGGTCGGTCGAAACCGGCCATAGCCGCGAATTTTGGATCGGAGTGAAGAGGATTGCGATCTCCGGAGAGCCGGTAGAGCAGGGCTTGGTCTATCCGGGTGGGATAGACCACCACATGATCGGGCTCCTTCTCGGGTGCAGCCACATTGCTCGATGGACCCCTGTCACCACCCCACCCGCCTTCGCCCCGGATGAATGCTGACGAAGACGTGGTCCACAGGCCTTCGCCGCTGGTCTCATCGCTGGCGGTGGTCTCGGTGACGACCACCGCGCCGGACCCCTTGTCGTAGATACCGGTGATGGTGGTCACCGAGAGGGCCGCACCCTCGACCGGCAGCGAGCAATGCAGACGCACCGATTGCTCACCGTGGACGAGCATGGCCGGATTGAATTGGCCAATCGATCGATAGGCACTGCCGCCGCGGGCCAGAACGACCGGGAACGTCGGCAGCACACGCTGGTCGACACCTGAAGAGTTCTCGGTGGTGAACTCGAGTTCCGAACCTGCCGGATCGAGCGCACCGGCCCCCACCCCCAGGGCATAGACCAGCGCATCCTTCGAATCCCACGACACCCGTTCCGGCGCGGACGTGGCCCCCACGGCTTCGGCATTGATCGGCATGACGCGAGATGTTACGCGCGGGCCCAACCGGGGTCTATTCGGCCGGTCAGCCGGTCAGCCCGGTGACGTGGTCGAAGTAGTTGAGTTCCCCTGGGACGATGGCTGCGATGTCGATGTCGTGGTGGTCCCCGATCCGCCGAGGCTGGTGGTCGAGGTGGAGGAACTCGAAGGCCCCTTGGTGGTCGTGGTCGTCGATCCATTGCCGCCGGTGACGACCGTCGAGGTGGTGGAAGAGGAGTGGGCCGGTTGGGTGGTGGAGGTCGACGTCGGAGTGACGGTGGTGGTGGATGGCGCCGTAATCGGCGTCACCACCGGGACGTAGCCGGCGGGGATGTTGGTGTTCTTCTGCACCGGAGGCGTTGATGGATACTGGATATGCAGCGCTTCGAAGCCCGCGAACAGGAGGACCAGCAACAGTGTGGAGCGCCTGACCGGAAACCGGTCGTGCACCGGACGTCCCATCCATCCCGGGAGGCCGTGCCGCTTGGTGACGCGGAGGGTAGGGGTCGCTGAGGCCTTCCTGATCGTCTTGGTGGGCTCGTCGGCCGATCCGTCGGTCGATCCCTCGCCCGAATCGTCGGCCACCCCGGAATCGTCGGTCACGGCACCCCCTTGGTGGCGCTATCGCCGATCGGGGGTGAGGTGATTCCGGCGGACCGGAGTGCGGTCGCCGCCCGCAGCCGAATTTCCCGGCCGACTTCGAATTGGCGACCGGGGAGGGTGCGGGCAATCAACCGGAGTTGCACGTAACCGACCTCGATGGACTCCACGCCGGCCACCACCGGTTCGCCGAGGATCAGGGTGCGCCAATGATCGTCATTGGCGATGGCATCGATGACCTCCCGCAGGAGCCCGGTGACCTGTTCGAGATCCTCGTCCACCGGCACCGGGATGTCGATCACCGCCCGCGACCAGTCCTTGGACAGGTTGGTCACCTGGCGCAGGGCACTGTTGGGCACAATCACCAGCTCACCCTGGGCCGTGCGCAGCTTGGTGACCCGAAGCGTGATCTCCTCCACGGTGCCGGTGATCCCGGTGTTCTGACCTGGCATCGACAGCCGAATTACGTCACCGAAGGCGAACTGATGCTCGGCGAACAGGAAGAAACCGGCCAGCAGATCCCCCACGAGCTGTTGGGCACCGAACCCGAGGCCGATGCCGATCACCGTGGCCGGGGCAACCAGGGTGGTGAGGGGCAGACCCAGGCTCTCGAGCACCAGAATCCCGCCAAGGAAGAACGTGAGGGCGACCACCACCCATTCGACGGCTTCGCTGAGCGCCCGTGACCTCTTGGCCCCTTCCGACGCCACCAGCCCCGCCTCGATGGCCTTCTTGATGCGGGCGTCGAGGTCGCGACGTCGAACCGCTCCCGCCCAGTGGGCCAGACGGACGATCAACCCCGCGCCGAGGAGGATAACCACGGCTGGGATCAGGGAGTTGTCCAACCAAGAGTCACGAAGCCAGTGCACGGTCATCGGAACTTACCATCGCCGTCTCGGCATCGCCGCCACCGGAACAGCTCCGGTCGGCAGTCCGAACCCGACCCCACCGAAACCCTCCCCTGCGCATCGGGCCGCACGGTGTCGTAAACTGACGGTCTGTCAGTTTTGGACGGTGCCCAGCCATCCGGAGGGTGGGCAACCACCCAACTGCGCAAAGACGATGTCAATAAAGGGGAACCTCACTATGTTCGATTACGCCATTCGCAACGGTCTGGTAGTGGACGGCACCGGATCTCCGGGTCGCCGCGCCGACGTCGGCATCCGTGACGGAAAGATCGTGGCCGTCGGCGACGTCACCGAAGAGGCCACCACCGAGTTCGATGCCACCGGTTTGGTGGTGGCTCCGGGAATCATCGACCCCCACACCCACTACGATGCCCAACTCTTTTGGGATGCCACCGCCTCACCGTCCAACCTGCACGGGGTGACCACCGTCATCGGCGGCAACTGCGGCTTCACCCTGGCCCCGATCAAGGCCGAGGACCACGATTACATCCGTCGGATGATGGCCAAAGTGGAGGGCATGCCCCTCGTGGCCCTCGAGGACGGGCTGCCCTGGGATTGGACGAGTTTCGGTGACTACCTCGACCGGCTGGAGGGACACCTTGGCGTGAATGCCGGATTCCTGGTTGGGCACTGCGCCCTTCGCCGATGGGTGATGGGCGAGGATCGGGCCTCAGAGGTGGCCAATGCCGAGGAGTTGGAAGCCATGACCACCCTGTTGGCCGAGTCACTCGAAGCCGGGGGCCTGGGCTTCTCGTCGTCCCAGTCACGCACCCACTCCGACGGCGATGGAAACCCGATTTCGTCCCGTTACGCCGATCGTCGCGAGATGCTGGCGTTCTCCGAGGTCGTCGCCGCCCATCCGGGGACCACCCTCGAATACATCACCAGTGGTTGTCTCGATATGTTTTCCGACGAGGAGATGAACCTCATGGTGGACATGAGCACCACGGCCAAGCGACCCCTCAACTGGAACCTGCTGACCATCGACTCCCGTTCACCTGAGAAGGTGGCCCGTCAGTTGGAGGCTTCGTCCAAGGCGGCCGAGGCCGGCGGAAAGGTCGTGGCCCTCACCATGCCCACCTTGGTCCCCATGAATATGAGCTTTCGCACCCACTGCGCCCTCTTCCTCATCCCCGGGTGGGGCGACGTGATGGGACTTCCCGCGGAAGAGCGCATGGCCAAGTTGCGGGACCCGGCGGTACGGGCCGAACTCGACGAGATCGCCCACTCCAAGGATGCCGGCGTATTCCGGAGGCTGTCGCACTGGGCCAACTACATCATCGGCGACACGTTCGCCCCGGAGAACCAAGGGTTGAGTTGGCGCGACGTCGGTTCGATCGCCGCGGAGCAGGGCAAGGAGCCGTTCGACACCCTCCTCGATATCGTCATCGCCGACGGTCTGCGCACGGTGCTGTGGCCCAAAGCCTCCGATGGTGACGATGCATCGTGGCAGGCCCGACTGGAAGCGTGGAACGACCCGGGCGTCATGATCGGAGGATCCGACGCCGGTGCCCACCTCGATCGGATGTGCGGCTCCAACTATCCCACCTCCTTCTTGGGTGACTGCCTCCGGAAGCGGAAGTTGGTGCCGATGGAACGCGCCATTCAGATGATGACCGAGGCACCGGCCGACCTGTTCGGGCTCCAGAACCGGGGCCGAGTGGCGGTGGGCCAACAGGCCGACCTGTTCATCTTCGATCCCGAGACCATCGGTTCCGAACCGGCCACGCTGGTCAATGACCTTCCCGGGGGGAGCCCGCGTCTGGTGGCCGATGCCATCGGGGTGGTGCGGGTCCTCGTAAACGGGATCGAGACCATTGTCGACGGCAAGCCCACCGGCAACCTGCCCGGGACGCTGCTCAAGTCGGGACGCGACACGACAACCGTCGATCCGTCGGCCGCGGTCAGCGTCTGAGGCGGTCGGCTGGCGGTCGCCGCATGGCGGTCGCCGCATGGCCGGGCCAGCGGTCGTCGGCGTACACTGCTGACACGTCGTCAGATACCGCGAAAGGGGACCCCGCACATGGCCGACCCGGCCACCAGAGATGAGACCCAACTGCTGATCGGGGGGGCGTGGGTTGCCGCCGGCAACGGCACCTACGACATCATCAACCCGGCCACCGAACAGGTGGTCGGACAAGCCCCCAACGCCTCGGTCGATGACGCCAACAACGCCGCCTCGGCCGCCGCCGAGGCGTTTCCGGCATGGTCGGCCACCCCTGTCGAGGAGCGCCTGGCCCTGCTGAAGAAAGCAGCCGCCGCCATCCGGGCCAAGAACGACGAGTTGGTTCCCCTGGTGATCGCCGAAACCGGTGCCACCGCCTCGGTCGGGTCGCGCATGCAGGTCCCGATCAGCGCCGACCGATTCGACAGGTACTCCCGCGACATCCGCCACGTGCAGGAGAAGATGCTCCCGCCCATCGCCACCTCCGCCACCCCCCTGGCCCCCGGCGGCCTGGTCAGCGCCCTGGCCTATCGCCAACCGGTCGGAGTGGTGGCCGCCATCGCCAGCTACAACTTTCCCCTGACCAATATGGCCGGCAAGGTCGCCCCCGCCCTGGCCATGGGCAACACGGTCGTCATCAAACCCGCCCCCCAGGATCCACTGGCGGTGGTGGCGCTGGCCCGGGTCCTCGATGAAGTCGGCTTTCCGCCCGGGGTGGTCAACCTGATCAGCGCCCAAGGTCCCGAGCCGGCCTCCGCCCTCACCACCTCTCCCGATATCGACATGGTGTCATTCACCGGGTCCACGTCCGTGGGCCAACGGATAGCTGCCGCCGGCGCCCCCACCATGAAGCGCCTCCTCATGGAGCTTGGAGGCAAGGGTGCCGCTGTCGTCTTCGCCGACGCCGACATCAAGGCCGCCGTCACCGCCATCGGATCCACGTGGGCATTCCACTCGGGCCAGATCTGCACGGCCCCGACCCGGGCGGTCATCCACCGGAGCATCTTCGACCAGATGGTCGAAGGGCTCTCCACGTTCGCCGGGTTCCTCACGGTCGGGGACCCCACCGAAAGAAAGACAGTGGTGGGGCCGCTCATCTCCGGTGCCCAGCAGAAGCGGGTCCTCGACTACATCGAGACCGGCCGCAAAGAAGGCGAAGTGGTGGTGGGCGGCAATCGCCCCGAGCACCTTCCCACCGGCTACTACGTGGAGCCCACCCTGATCACCGGGACCAACGACATCACCGTGGCCCGGGAGGAGATCTTCGGGCCGGTGGTGGTGGCCATCCCCTTCGACGATGACGACGAAGGTGTTGCCATCGCCAACGATTCCGAGTTCGGCCTGTACGACTACGTCTTCTCCGCCGATACCTCCCGGGCGTTCCGGGTAGCCAAACAATTGCGCTGCGGCCACGTCGGGATCAACACCGCCCAACGCAACATGGACGCACCCTTCGGAGGTTTCAAGATGAGTGGAATCGGCCGTGATGGTGGTGACTACGGGTTGGAGGCCTACTCGGAGCTGCAGTCGATCATCTGGGCCGGCTGAGACACTCCCCGGTCGGCGAAGACAGTCCCGTGCCCGTACCCGTTTCCCCTTCCGTGCCATCGGCCTTCATCGACCTCGCCCGGCGCGTCTCCAACTGGGGAAGGTGGGGCGACGACGATCAACTCGGCACCCTCAACTTCATCGACGCCACCGCCAGGCTCCGCGGGGTGGCCGCGGTGCACGAGGGGAATGCCTTTCCCTTGGGCCTGCCCATGTCCGAGGCGGAAGGGATCCAGATGGGCTTCATCGAGGGCAGGGTCAATCCCACCCGTTCGATGATCTGTGTCAACAACCCGCTCTCGCCCGATCCCGAGTGGATCGCCTCGTCAGAGGACGTCGTCACCTTCGCCATGCAGTGCGCCACCCACTGGGACGGGCTGGCTCACGTCTCCTATGGCGCCGGGCCCGACGGCGGGAAGCTCTACAACGGTTACCCGGCATCGTCGGTCACCGAGGCCGGCACCACCAAGCTCGGCATCCAGCTGATCGGCTCGCTGGTGTCACGTGGGCTCCTCCTCGACGTGGCGCGGGCCAAGGGATTGGAAGTCCTCGATGCCGGCTACCCGATCACTCCCGACGACCTCGATGCCGCCTGCGAACTCGGCAATCTGACGGTGGAGCCGGGCGATGTGCTGCTGGTTCGCACCGGGCAAGCCGCCCACCTGGCCCTCCCCGGACGGCCGGGACTGGCCGGTGCCCCACCCAAGCGGGACCTGATCGCCTACACCTGGCCCGCTCCGGGTCTGACCCTGGCCACCACCGAGTGGTTCCACGCCAGGGACGTAGCCGCGGTGGCCACCGACACCATGGTGCTGGAGGTCTATCCGTGCGAGGACAAGGACCTCTATCTTCCCGTCCACCTCATCCACCTGGTCGAGATGGGGATGATCCAAGGCCAGAACTGGTTTCTCGACGAGTTGGCGGATGCCTGCGCCGCCGACGGACGATACGAGTTTCTGCTCGATGCCACACCCCTGCCCTTCACCAACGGGTTGGGCTCCCCCGTCAACCCGGTCGCCCTCCGATGATCACACCGCTCACCCGTCGCCGTCTCGGATTCGGCGCCGCGGTGGCTGCGACCGGAGCGTTGGCGGGATACGCCGGGCAACGTCGTATGTCCGACCGCTGGAGGTCCGACCAGGCCGGCCTGGAAGCAGCCGGCCTGGTGCTCGACGACCTCCTCGTGCACCGCCAGATCCCGGTGAGCGACGGCGGGAGTATCCACGCCGCCGAGACACGCCAAGGCCATGGCCGAAGGCATCCCCCACGCAGAGCTCGTGGTGTTGCCCGGGACCGGGCACATGGTGATGCTCGAATGTCCCGAGGAGTTGAACACCATGCTTCATGACTTGTCGGTCGAGGTGACCAAGGGTCGACCGACATGAGGCATTGCCCCGGTGCGGGTGAGGCGATCGGCGGCTCTCCCTGTACCCTCGCCGCATGAGCGCTGAAGAGACCCGCCCCGCAACCGGCACCGAGCCGATCACCATCTTCTACAACCCCAGTTGCTCCAAGTCCCGTGAAGCCCTCGAGCTGATCGACGCCCAGGGCACCGAGTACCAGGTGGTCGAGTACCTGAAGGCGCCGCCGGACCGTGCCACCCTCGACCGGATCGTAGGAAAGTATCAGGGCCCCCTGGTCGACCTGATCAGAACCGATGACGCCGCCTTCCGAGATCTCGACATCGACCCGGCGACATTGACCACCCCAGATTCCGTGGTCGAGGTGTTGATCGGCCATCCCGAGGTGATGCAACGCCCAATCCTGGTTCGTGGCGATTCAGTTGTCATCGCCCGGCCGGCCGAGCGGGTGGCCCAACTGCTCGTCGACTGAAGCTTCAGGATCGTTCAATCGCGTCCAGGCTGGTCAGTCGGACATTCGCCATGGTGCAGCCGAAAGGAGGCCGCCCGCCGGTTACTTCTTCTTGGACCGGATCGCCTTGGCTCTGGACGAAGCCGCTTTGACCTGGGCGGAACGCGCCGCTGCCGCACCACCACCCACGACCGGACCGGTGCGCGGCCGAGGGCTCTCGGCACCGGCCACCGACGCCCCATCGGGAGCCGGTCGCCCGGTGACCGCCCAGTGGAGCAACCGGGCCTGACTGTCGACCAACGAGGCGGTGCGGATCCCCCAGAACTCGAATCCGTATCGGTGCCCGGCTACCTGGGTCAACATGGCGATCAGGGTCCCGGCCGCCGCCATCGGGTCAGCTCCGGTCGGGGATCCTGACCCGTCACCAGCGGTGGCGATGACCCGGGCCAGAGTGACGGTCACCGCGTTGAGGGCCCGCACCCGCAGCCCCTGGAACCTGAGGTCACCCTCCACCGTGGTGAGCTCCACTACCCGAAACACGGCCCGGTTGGTCTCCCAGTACTCCATGAACCCTTCGACCACCGCGACCGCGGTGGTCCAGCTGGCGCCGTCCGACCAATCGCCGTCCACCAGATCGGCCAAGACCCCGACGCCTTCCACCAACTCCTCGGCCAGCACGGTGATGGCGGCCTCGACATTCTCGAAGTACTGGTAGAAGGCAGCCGGAGACGTCCCGGCCCGGCGGGCGATGTCGATCACTTTGATCGACCTCCACGGCGTGGCCACCAGCAATTCAGCCGTGCACTCGAGCAGCCGTTGACGGGTCGCCCTCCCCCGGCGTCCGGGGACCCGCCCATCGGTGGTGGCTATGAACTCCGGATCCTCAGGAAGCGCCATGACCACTCCATGGTACCGAGGGACCGCCAAGGTGTGACGGAGCGTCAGATCCGAAGTAGCAAAGGTGCCCCGAGTAGGATTGTCTGATGGCGATCCGTCCGGTGCCTCGATCCCTGACCCGCACACAACAAGCCCGACGCCAACGGGTGATCGATGCCGCCATGTCGCTCGGCCTCGACGGTGGCTACGACGCCGTGCAGATGCGTGATGTCGCCGCCCGGGCCGACGTGGCCATGGGCACGGTGTACCGCTACTTCACCAGCAAGGATCATCTTCTGGCCGCCACCTTGGTCCACTGGGTGGAGCAGCTGGACGCCAGGTTGGCGCAGCTTCCCGCCCAGGGCGATTCCGTGGACATCCGGGTCATCGACGTGCTCGATCGAGCCCTGAGAGCCATGGGTCGCCAGCCCCAACTGGTCAGCGCGGTGTTCACTGCCCTCGCCTCTCCCGACCCCGCAGCCGTCGAGTGCCAACAACAGGTGTCAATCCTGATGGAAGGCATCATCACCCGGGCCATCGGCGAACCCCAGCCACCCGACCTCGGCGATCGAGCTCGCATGATCGGCCACGTCTGGTACTCGGCCCTGGTCGGATGGGTCAATGGCTGGAGCAATATGAGCCGGGTGCACGACGAGTTGGTGGTGGCGGTCGAACTCCTTCTGCCCGCGAACATCTACGCCACCGCCTGACCAGCCTGCTCGACCCGTCGTCGAGCCACACATCGATTCGCCATCCGCAGATCCGGGGGTGGCTCTACCCGGCCCCTCAGCCACGGTATCGTCTGGGATGCCTTCGGCTATCGAAGTCCACGGTCTCACCAAACACTTCGGCAGCGTCCATGCCGTCGAGAACCTGAGTTTTGAGGTGGATAGCGGTCGGGTGACCGGATTTCTGGGTCCCAACGGATCCGGGAAGACCACCACCTTGCGCATGCTCCTCGGTTTGGTGGCGGTCACCAGCGGGACGGCCACGTTCGGCGGTCGCACCTACGAAAAGCTCCACAAGCCGACCCACCACGTGGGCGCTGTGCTCGAGGCCACCAGCTTCCATCCCTCCCGCCGGGCGGAGGACCACCTCAAAATGGTGGCGATCGGAGCCGGCATCCCCCTGTCCCGGGTCGACGAGACTCTCGAGTTGGTCGGCCTTTCCGATGTCGCCCGCCGCCGGGTGGGCAAGTTCTCCCTGGGCATGCGGCAACGGTTGCAGCTGGCCACTGCCCTGCTGGGCGACCCCGAGATCCTCATCCTCGACGAGCCGGCCAATGGTCTCGATCCCCAGGGCATCCAATGGCTCCGCACCTTCATCCGCTATCAGGCGTCCATCGGTCGATCCATTCTCGTCTCCTCCCACCTCCTGTCCGAAATGGAAGAGACGGTCGACGATGTGGTGATCGTGTCCGAGGGTCGGTTGGTGCTTCAGACCACCCTGGCCGATCTGGCCGGCCGGGCAGGCACCTCCAACGGCATGCGGGTGCGGTCCCCCGAGATCGGCCGGCTTACCGAGATCCTGACTGCCACCCAGGTTGGCTTCCGACCCACCGCCCCCGACACCATCGCCATCGACGGTGCCACCCCCGAATGGCTGGGTCCGGTCCTCGCCCAAAACCAGATAGTCGTCTACGAACTGATCCACGACCGTGGCAGTCTCGAAGATGTCTTCCTCAACCTGACCCAGGGATTCGCGGCCACCTTTCCCGGGGCCACCGCCGGCGCCGGCGCCGGGCCCGGAACGCCACATGCGAAGCCCACGCCGATGCCCGGAGGTGTCTCGTGATTGCCATCGTCCGCTCCGAGTGGCTGAAGCTCCGCACCACCGCGGTGCCGTGGGTGCTGGCCGGCATCGCTCTCCTCATCAACGGCCTGCTGATTCTGGTCATCTACCTGAACCACGATTCCAACGGCGGTGGTTTTGGCGGGGGAGGCGGTGGCAACAGTGGCTCCTCTGTCACCACCTCCGTCGTCAGCTATCCCCATACAACCCAACAGCTCAGGAACCTGGTGGGGTCGGGCTTCGAAGGCTACCTGTTCGCGCTGTTGCTCGGCGTGTTGTGCATCACCACCGAATTCCGCCACAAGACGGTCACCACCGCGTTTCTCATCACGCCGGTGCGCCCGATCATGGTGGCCGGAAAGTTGCTCATGGCCGCCATCGGCGGGGCCGGCCTGGCCATCATCATGTTGGTCTCCAGCCTCGTCGGCGGGGGTCTCACCTTGGTCGGGCTGGGAGGATCATTCTCCGCCCTCCTCCATCAGGTGCCGGCGGTGGCCCCCGGGATGATCCTCGTCTTCATCCTGTTCGCCATCCTGGGTGTCGGCATCGGATCGCTCCTCACCAACCAGGTGGCTGCCATCGTGGTGACACTGGGGTGGTTCATCATCCTGGAGGGGATTCTGGTCAGCCTGGTGCACGGTGCGGCCAAGTGGGTCCCAACCGGCGCGGCCGAGGCCGCTGCCAACCTCACCCGGAATCGCGGGGATCTGTCGCTGTTCCTATTCAACTGGTGGCAGGGCACCCTGTTGATGTTGGCGTACGGACTGGTCTTCGCCCTCATCGGGTCGATGATGCTCACCCGACGCGACATCACCTGAACCGGCGATGGCCACCGTATTCCCCGACAACCGGCTTCCGGCCCACGGTGCGGATGCGGACACCGTACTGGCCCGCATGGGCGAACTCCGGGCCGACGACCGCGATTGGAAGGGTGGCCGGGTCTTCAGCCTCGTCTACTCCGCCGGCGATGCCGTCCATGACCTCCTCCAACGAGCCTCCAACCTGTTCTCGGCGGAGAACGCCCTCAATACCATGGTGTTCCCCAGCCTGGGTTGGATGCAGCACGACATCGTCACCATCACCGCCGGACTGCTCGGTGCCGACCAGGTGGCCGCGGACAGGACCGGCGACGTGGGTGGGTACCTGACCTCAGGGGGAACCGAATCGCTACTGCAGGCGACCAAGACCGCCCGGGACTGGGGCCGGGCGTCGGACCGGCCCATCGAACGCCCGAACATGGTGTTGGCCACCAGCGGCCATGCCGCTTTCGAGAAGGCGGCTCACTACTTCGATGTCGAGTCCCGCCGTGTGCCGGTGGGACTCGACTTCCGGGCCGACCTGGATGCCATGGCCGATGCCATCGATGACAACACGGTGCTCGTTGTCGGCTCAGCCCCCTCCTATCCCCAGGGCGTAATCGATCCGATCCCTGAGCTGGCCGCACTGGCCTCCGAACGCGGGATCCTGTGCCATGTGGATGCATGCATGGGTGGTTTCATCCTGCCGTTCCTCGGACAACTCGGCCACGTGGCCAGACGGTGGGACCTGTCGGTTCCCGGCGTCACCTCCATCTCGGCTGACCTCCACAAGTACGGCTACGGGTCCAAGGGGGTATCGGTGGTGCTCTACCGCACCCGCGAGTTGGCCCGGTTCCAGCCGTTCATCACCAGCAATTGGTTGGGCGGCCTCTACGGCTCTCCTTCGATGGCCGGCACCCGGCCGGCCGGTCCGATCGCGGCCGGGTGGGCGGTCCTCCACTACCTGGGGAACGACGGCTATCTGCGGTTGGCCGAGGACACCTGGGGCGCTGCCACCACCATTCGCGGTGCCATCGAGCGGGCTCCAGGCCTGGCCGTCCGGGGAGACCCCGACGCCACCGTGTTCGCCTTCGGGGGCGAACCGGCTCAAGCCGGGTCGGCCGTGGGGGGCATCGACACCTTCGCCCTGGGTGACCATCTGGCCGATCGGGGAGGCTGGTACTTCGACCGACAGTCTCCGCCCGACAGCCTGCACGCCACCGTGCACGCCGGTCACGCCGCAGTAGCCGACGACCTGGCCGCCGATATCACCGCGGTAGCTGCCGAGTTGGCAGTGTCGGGGGCCACCGCGGCCAACCGCGGAACCACCTACGGGACCGGGTAGTCGCCTACCTTGCACTCCCCCGGCGACGTCCCTTTGACCCGAAGGTCGTTGCCATGTCAACATTCTGCCGTGACCGGTCGCCCCGCAGACCGGACAGGAGTCCGGGCGAACCCGAATGGCGGCAACCTGGGCGGATGCGCAGCCGGGGAGTCCGTGGCCGGAAGCCCCGATAGCGGCGATATCCCGTTCTATCAACTCTTCGCCGACGATCCAACCACTTCCGAAGTGCGCGACCACGTTGCCGGCTTCCTCAATCTGTGCTTTGCCCGGTCGCTGCTGACGGAGAACCTCGACCGCCACCTCCGCGTCTCCGCCGGCATCACTTTGGCCCAACACGAGGTGCTCTATCGCCTCAGCCTGGCCCCCGGCGGTCGACTCCGCATGGCTGGCCTGGCCGACATGCTTCTGGCTTCGAAGAGCGGGTGCTCGAGATTGGTCGGCCGCATGGCGGCCGGGGGACTGGTGGAGCGCGAGCCATCGTCCATCGATCGGCGGTTGGTGTTCGCCGTCTTGACCCCTACCGGCCGATCCGCCCTGGTGCGATCGAGGCCGATCTTCTTGGCCGGAGTCACCTCCGCCTTCGGTGAGCATCTCGATGGCGATGATCACGAGACGCTGCGACGAGTTCTGCAGAAGTTGCTGGCCGCTCACGACGCGTGGGACGTACGCCGGTGTGAGCCTCCGAGCCATGACCTCCCGACGACACCCCGATGAATCAAAAGGCGGCGTGATGGATAAGAAGTGGTGGACCCTTATCGCCGTGTGCACGGGAACGTTCATGCTCCTGTTGGACATCACAGTTGTGAATGTCGCACTCCCCGACATCCAGCAGTCCTTGCATTCGAGTTTCACCGATCTCCAATGGGTGATCGATGCCTACTCCCTCACCTTGGCCGCATTTCTTCTCACCGCTGGCGTGGTCGGGGACATGTTCGGCCGTCGGGAGGTCTTCGCCATCGGGCTCGGCGTGTTCTCCGTGTCGTCGTTGGTGTGCGGGCTCTCGACATCGGCGCTCATGCTCAATCTGTCCCGCGGAGCTCAGGGTCTCGGCGGCGCGGTCATGTTCGCCACCTCGTTGGCCCTGATCGCCCAGGCTTTCCGGGGCAGGGACCGTGGCACCGCCTTCGGGATCTACGGTGCGGTGATCGGGGGGGCGGTGGCAGTCGGCCCCCTCATCGGCGGCATCATCACCAGCGGCATCGGATGGCGGTGGATCTTCTTCGTCAACCTCCCGATCGGGGCGGTGGCCATCTTCACCACCCTGACCCGTATCGAGGAGTCGAAGGACCCGAACACCCGACGCATCGACTGGATTGGCGTGATCTCGTTTTCCGTCTCGCTGTTTCTGTTGGTCTTCGCGCTGGTCCGGGGCAACAGCGAAGGATGGTCGAGCACCACCATCGTAGGAATGCTCATCGGGTCCGGTGTGCTGATGGTTGTCTTTCTGGCGGCTGAGCTACGGCAGAAGGACCCCATGCTCGACCTCTCGCTCTTCCGTCGGCCGGCCATGGTCGGCGTTTCCTTCGCCTCCTTCGCCATCTCCGCGTCGATCTTCGCCATGTTCCTGTACCAGACGCTCTACTTACAGGACGTCCTCGGGTACGGCCCGCTCGCCGCCGGGGTCCGCTTCCTCCCCATCACCCTGCTGGCATTTGTGATCGCACCGGTGGCGGGAAAGCTGACGGTACGGGTTCGGTCCCGGTACCTGATGGGGCTGGGAATGCTGATGGTGTCGATCGGCTGCCTCTTGATGGCCAACACTGCCGCCGACTCCACCTGGACGGTTCTCTTGCCCGGTTTCATCGTGGCCGGTCTCGGCATGGGAATCGCCAACCCGGTGATGGCGGCGGCCTCGGTGGCTGTGGTGCCGCACGAGCGCAGCGGCATGGCTTCAGGGTCGGCCAACACGTTCCGGCAAGTGGGGATCGCCACCGGTATCGCCGGGCTCGGCGCCGTGTACCAGAGTCAGGTTCAATCAAAGACGCTCAGCACCCTGGCCGGATCGGCCAGTGGTCACCAGGTGATCATCCAGGGTGGGGCCCGCCTCAACCAGGCCATCACCGAAGGCGGGGTACGGCAGGCCGCCGCCAACATTCCGGTGCCCGCTGTCCGCCACGCGCTGCTCCACGCCTACCAGGTCGGGTTCACTTCTACCTTCAACCACCTCATGATCATCTCCACGGTGGTCTCCTTCGCCGGATCGGTGGCGGCATTCGCTCTGGTGCGCCAGCGCGATTTCGTGATCGATCATGCCTCCGGCACGCCGGGAGCGGGACCGACGGGTGGACCGGGATCAGGGGCTACCGCGCCGGCCCCTGCGGCCGCCGCCCCTGCCGGTTGACCCGCCTCATCGGCGGGGCCGACGCCCGTTGACCAAGTTCGACGCTGACGGGCCATCAGCCAGGTTGTTCGCGGTCTTCCAAAGCGAGATCTACAGTGCAGCGTCACTACAGAGGAGTCACTGATGCAGACACGGCTGACCGAAATGCTCGGAATCGAACACCCGGTGATGTTGGCCGGCATGGGTGGCGTTGCCTACGCCCCCTTGGTGGCCGCGGTGTCCGAAGCCGGTGGGTTCGGTTGCCTCGGTGCCTCCACCATGGGCCCCGACCGCATGGTGGCCGAGATGAAAGAGGTGCGGGAGACCACCTCGAAGCCTTTCGGCGTCGACCTCTTGACGGCCATGCCCGGGGGCATGGAGGCTCAGGTGGAACAGATCATCGAAGGTGGCGCCACTGTCTTCGTGGCCGGGCTGGGGGTTCCCAGTGATGTGGTGGACCTTTGCCACCGCCGCGGGCTGTTGGTGGTCAATATGTGCGGCAAGGTCGATCACGCCCGTCGGGCCGTCGACGCTGGGTGTGACATCGTGGTTGCCCAGGGCACCGAGGCTGGCGGGCATACCGGCACGGTGGCCACGATGCCGTTGGTTCCCCAGGTGGTCGACGCGGTGGGTGGCCAAGTTCCCGTTGTGGCGGCGGGGGGGATCTTCGACGGCCGGGGATTGGCGGCGGCACTGGCACTCGGTGCCGATGGCGTGTGGATCGGGACCCGCTTCATCGCCACTCCTGAGGCCCACGGGGTTTCCGGGTACAAGGATGCGCTCATCAATACCGCAGAAGACGGCACGGTGGTGAGTCGGGCGTACTCGGGAAAGACGATGCGGGTGATACGGAATGAGTACACCGCCTTCTTCGAGAACAACCCCGGTGAGCTCACCGCCTTCCCCGGGCAACTCGGGCGATCGATCACCGACGGGACGTTCCACCTGGGTGGAGGCGAAGACACACCGGACATCGATCCGCACCGCGAGTGCTACCCGACCGGGCAGGGGGTGGGGGCCATCCGAACACTGATTCCCGCCGCCACGCTGGTTGCACAGATTGTCGAGGATGCCACCATGGTGCTCAGCCGCATGGGCCAGATCATCGGGGCCCAAGGAGCCTCTTGATCACCGGGGAGCGGGTGGTCGACGGCTATTGTCCAGGTCACCATGAGTGACAGCTCCACCTCCCGATCTGCCACGGTGGCTGGACTGCGAACCACGGCACGGCGCCACCCCGACCGGATTCCGGCCACCAGTTTCCCCAAGGCGCTCCGACGGTCGATGAAGTCCAGCGTCCGTATGGTGCCCGGAGCCATTTCGGTGGACGGACGCCAGTTGCGCTTTGCGGTGTCGGACAACGAGAAGGTTGTCGGGCCCGACGGTGGTGGGAGCCCGCCGGTGTGGGCCATCAACCTGCACGGCTTCTTTGCCGGCGGCGGGATGTACTGGCGAGAGAGTGCCCGGTTGGCCGAGACCCTCGGTTGGAGGATCATCACGCCCAGCCTCCCCGGATTCGGCGGCAGTGATCCGCTCGAATGGGGCCATGTTTCCATGGCGGATTTGGCAGAACAGATCACCGCCATCGTCGACCATGTCGGAGCCGGTCCCGCGGTGGTCCTCGGGCATTCGATGGGCGGTGCGGTGGCGGTCCAGTACGCTGCCACCCACCCCGAACTCACCCTCGGAATCATCTACCGCGACGGTGTCGGCACGCCGGCGTGGAAACAGCGGCATGGGCTGATCCCCACCCTGTTGGCCCCGATCGCACCGGAGATCGCCGCCCTCGCCGACTTCGCCTTCTCCTTGCTGGTTGAAGGCCCCGACTTCTTCGTGGGTCGCATGTACTCCACCGTTCGCTCCCTGCTCCCCGATGCCCGACGCAATATCCGGGCGATCGGTCGGACCCTGCCGGTGGGCAGCATGCTGCTGGACATGGATCTGCGGGCCGAGGTGGAGGCCATTGCCGAGCAAGGTGACATCCCGGTCCTCCCCATCTGGGGGGTATTCGACCGGATCGTCAACCGCGAAACGGCCGATGAGTTCGCAGTACTTTCCGGCATGAAGGTGCAGTGGGTTCCCGGCGGTCACGCCTGGATGTTCGCTCGTCCCCAGGGCCAATCAGAGGTTCTCCGCTACCTCGATGTCGGGCTCGGCTTTCTCGAGCAGGTCGAGGAACGGTGGCGATTGCTCAACGGCCGACCGGCGGCGCGCACAGCCGCTACCACCTCGGGATCCCGAACGGGTGTCCCCTCCCTGCATAGCGTCGGCTGACCCCATGTCGGATCGCACGGGGTAGAACCGGGCACGGAGAGCCACGATGGCTCTGGGGTCAGGGCTCAGGGCCCTGCTGGGGCTTCGTCGGATGAGCCTGGAGCGCAGATCAGGTGGGAGCGAGCTCCGCGCCAGGATCCTTTACGTAGATGCTGGATCGAGGCGCCGCCATCATCTGGCGCAGCAGCGGCTCAAAGTGTTCGAGCGGCATCGTGTCATAAGCGGGATCGAAGGCCGGCTGGTCGTATTCGGCACAGAACTCGGCGGTGTAGTCGAAGTACTCGTTCCCCCGGAACTGCTCACGGGAGTCGCGGTCGAGACCGAGATGGTGGAAGAAGAAGTATCCCTGAAAGATCCCGTGCTTCTCGACCATCCAATGGTTCTGCTCGCTCACGAACGGCTTCACTACTGCCGCGGCGATGTCCGCGTGGTTGAACGATCCGAGCGTGTCGCCGATGTCGTGCAGGAGAGCGCAAAACACGTACTCGTCGTCGCGCCCGGCGCGTTGGGCGCGGGTGGCGGTCTGCAGGCTGTGTTCGAGTCGATCGACGGCGAAGCCCCCGTAGTCCCCACCCAACAACCGGAGGTGATCCAGCACCCGATCCGGTAGCCCGACGGCGGCATACATGGCCTCGGTGGCGATGATGTCCCAGTCGGCTTTGGTGCCCTCGTCCATCGAGTGGAACTTGGCACGTGGCTTGGTGAGAGATTCGCTCATTCGTTCCTCCTGAAGGACCCGGCACCCGGTGCCCAGGCTATCCCTTCGCGATCGCCCGTGACTGGCAGTCCCGGCCCGGGCAGCCGAACCCGAGCGGAAACCTCGAAACCTGCTCGGTGTGCGGGTCCGGCCAGGCGAGCGGCGCGCAATGCCGGCCAGCACGCCACAGCCGACCAGTTGACGAGTGCAACCGACTGCTGGCGTATCGACGAGGTGCGGCGAGCGTCACCCGACCGATGGAGGCCCACACGATGCCAGCAGCCGGCCACGACTCCTGGTCGGGAAGTAGCATTCCCACCGTGAACACGTTGGAAGTGCTCCCCGAGGACAAGTGCCTTGAGCTACTCGGCTGCCGCTCGGTTGGATGCATCGCCGTCGTCCGTGACAACCAGCCACTCATCTTTCCCGTCAACTACATCCTCGAAGGGCGAACAGTGGTCTTCCGGACCGATCCCGGCACCAAGCTCACCTGGGCCACGCACGGTCACGTGGCCTTTGAGATCGAATCAATTGATCTGTTCTACCGAGAAGGGTGGAGCGTCCTCGTACAAGGCATTGGTGAGGAGATCACCGATGCTCCGGACACTTGGTCCGAGCACATCCGGGCACGTGAACTCGTACCGTGGGGTGGCGGAGCAAAAGACCACTGGGTCGCCATCGCGTCTCCGGTCATTTCCGGGCGACGCATCACCCACCGCGCCTTGTGACAGGAATCGCACCCGTCCGAGAACGGCGTGCGCTGCGGGGGGGCGGAGTCCCGGCGTCGACCTGGTCGATCACTTCGTCACGGCCCCCTCGTCATCCGCTCAATCGGTGGCGAACTGCTCCAACAGCGCCGAGACCTGAATCGATCAGCTGGAAAGGTCGGTTTCGAACCGGCGAAGCTCGCGGCGGGCGATGGACATCTTGTGCACCTCGTCGGGACCGTCGGCGATGCGCAGGGTGCGGGCGACGGAGAACATCCGCGCCAGGGGGAAGTCCTGGCAGACCCCGGCACCACCGTGCACCTGGATAGCCCGATCGATCACCTGGCACGCCACCCGGGGGGCGATGACCTTGATTGCCGAGATCTCGATGCGCGCCCCTTTGTTGCCCACGGTGTCCATCAACCACGCCGCTTTGAGCACGAGCAGGCGGGCTTGCTCTATCTCGATGCGTGACTCGGCGATCATGTCGCCGACCACCCCCTGTTCGGCCAGCCGCTTGCCGAACGCCCGCCGTGACTGGGCCCGCTGACACATGAGATCGAACGCCCGTTCGGCCATACCGATTGAGCGCATGCAGTGGTGGAGGCGGCCCGGGCCGAGTCGGGCCTGGGCAAGAGCGAAGCCACTGCCCTCCCCACCGAGCAGGTTGGTGGCCGGGACCCGCACGTTTTCGAACAGAACCTCCGCATCCCCTCCGCCCTCCTCGTAGCCGAAGACCGACAGAGGTCGCAGGACCGTGACGCCAGGGGCATCGAGGGGGACCAAGATCATGCTCTGGCGGTGGTACGGGTCGGCGTCGGCGTCGGTGACCCCCATGACGATGCACAGCTTGCAGCGGTCGCTCATGGCCCCCGTCGTCCACCACTTGCGTCCGTTGATGACGTAGTGGTTGCCGTCACGCTCGATGCGACTACGGATGTTCGTCGCGTCCGAGCTGGCCACATCCGGCTCGGTCATCCCAAAACAGGAGCGGATCTCCCCGGCGAGGAGGGGAACCAGCCATTGGTCCTGCTGCACCGGGGTGCCGAACTCAGTCAGCAGCTCCATGTTGCCGGTATCGGGAGCGGAGCAGTTGAGCGCCTCGGGAGCGATAGCGGGGCTACGCCCCGTGACCTCGGCCAGCGGGGCGTATTCGAGGTTGGTCAGCCCGGCCCCCCACTTCTCGTTGGGCTGGAAGAGGTTCCACAGCCCCCGGCTGCGGGCCTCGGCCTTCAGCTCCTCGATGATGGGCGGGTGGGCGTAGGGACTGCCCGCTGCCGCCACCTGCTCCGCGTGAACCTGCTCCGCCGGATAGACGTGGCTGTCCATGAAGTCGAGCAACCGCCCGCGCAGTTCCTCGACCTTGGGAGAGAATGCGAAGTCCATTTCGGGTCCCTTCTGACGGCAACGCCCCCAGCCTATCCAGGGGTTGGTCCCCTACCTATGACCGGGTAGCCATTGTTGTGCGGCTCGATCGCGGCGTCCTTGTGGGGACAAGGAAGATCAAGCGGCCGATCTGGGCCAGTTGACGAGACGCTTCAAGGCCGCGATGGCCAGGTGCGGCGCGACCATCGCGGGATCGCTCCGGTTTCAGCCCACCCGGCGAAGGATGTTGTGGTCGGTGTGTGCGAACGGCTCGTCGAACTCATTCATTCGCAGCATCGTGGTCTCGTCGTAGGACCAGGTGTCATCGCCCACGGTGATGGTCACCTCATAGCTCAACGTGCTGGCGTTCTCCGCGAGGTACAGGTTCTCGCCGATGTTGTACTGCGCTCCGCCCTGGGCGGCCTTCAGCATGAACTCGCTGGCGTCGGCGGCGGCAGCGCCTCCGGCGAGCACCGTGATGCCGCGAGGGACGACGAAACCCCGCATGACCTCACCTGTCGCTGCGTCCCAGAGCCAGTAGCCGACCTCGGTGTGGAAAGGGTTCTCCTCATCGCCTCTCCACATGGCGCTCCTGTAGTCGAGGCCATAGAGGTGCTGGCTTCCGTTGTCGACCGGCCCGAACGGCTTCAACGAGCACTTCTCGAGGTATGGGGTGCCGAGCACTTTGTTCTGGGCATGTGAGAACGCCGTGTCGAGTCCTCCCTCGCCCTCCCATTCACCGGCCAATGCCCCGAGGGGACCCCATTCATTCGTCATGACGTATTCCCACCTCCGCTTGGTCCCATCGAGGACAGCCTATTCGGGCCACAAGCGCGGAGTGGAACGTCCGGTGCTCAGTTGCGACATTGACCCTGCCGGGGCCAATTGTCGGTGCCGCTCGGCGAGATAGCCCGGGTTTCTCCGACCTCCGCACTGAATGCTCATAGCCGGTGCGGGGTGAAGCCCAGCCAGCCCCAGACCGCGGGAATGCCGGACGAGTGCCCTGGGCTGCACCACATACCCAAATTTCTTCTAGCTGTCGGGATGGACGGACAACCGATCTCTGGCCGCTCGGGGACACAGCCGATAGAGTTCGCGCCACTGAAGCTTCGAGGGGGGTCCGCTCCAAAATGGTTGTCCTTATCATCGTCATCGTCATCGTGGTGCTCCTCGGCCTCGGCTTGTGGGCCGCATACAACGGCCTCGTCAAGAAGCGCAACCGGACCCAGGAGGCGTGGTCCGAGATCGACATCGAGCTCAAGCGCCGCCACGACCTCATCCCCAACCTCGTGTCGACGGTGCAGGGCTACGCCGCCCACGAGCAGGGGACCTTCGAGGCGGTCACCCAGGCCCGGGCCAACGCAGTCACTGCCGGCGCGACCGGCGACCCGGGCCAAATCGCCCCGGCTGAGAACGCCCTCTCCGGGGCGCTGCGCTCGCTGTTCGCAGTTGCCGAGAACTACCCCCAGCTGCGGGCGGTCGAGAGCTTCCTCCAGCTGCAAGAGACGCTCACTGCCACCGAAGACAAGATCGAATTCGCCCGCCGCTACTACAACACCAGTGCCCGCGACTACAACATCGGGCTGCAGACGTTTCCACGCAACATGATCGCCGGGCCCTTCGGCTTCAAGGCGGTGGCGTTCTTCGCTACCGACGAGGACGACCGCGCCGTGCCTCAGGTGAACTTCTCCGGTCCTGGCCCAGGTTCGGTCGGTCCCGCACCATCGGGACCCCCGCTTGCTGGTGGACCCGATGGGCTTCCGCCCTCCGCCACTGCCCCCGAAGGCCCGCCGCCAGCCGGCTGACACGATCGAGTGGGCTGCCCGGCCGATCAGAGAGACTGGCCCGAGGAGATCTTCTCGAGTTCAGCGATCCGCTCCGCGATGGGAGGGTGGGTGTCGTAGAGCCGGTGGTACCAGGTCTCGTGGTGCTGCAACGGGTCGTCGATGCACATCGCCGCGGTGGCATGGTTCATCTTCTTGAATGGCTTGTCGTTCTGCTGCAGCTTCTTGAGGGCGCTCAGCAGCCCCGCCGGGTTGCGGGTCAGCTCCACACCGCTGACGTCGGCCAACGACTCGCGGCGGCGTGAGAGTGCCAGGCGAATCAGTGGGCCGAAGATGAAGCCGACTACGGCGAGCAGGGCTCCGGCGGCGAAGACCACCAGCATCAGCTGGTTGCCGTTGCTGTTGCCTCGCCCGCCTCCGGAAAAGAACGCGCTCCGCCACAGGATGCTGGCCAGCAGGGCGGCCATGCCGATCATGGTGCCCACCACGAGCAGGAGACGGATGTCGTGGTTCTTGATGTGGCTCATTTCGTGGCTGGCCACGCCCTCGAGCTCCTCGCGGTTCATGATGGCGAGCAGCCCGGTGGTGAAAGTGATGGATGCCTTGTTCGTACTGACCCCGGTGGCGAAGGCGTTGGGCGAGGGGTCGTCGATCACATAGACGGCAGGCTTGGGAATCCCCTCGCCAATGGCCAGTGTCTCTACCAGGTTGTGCAGCTGCTGGTACTGGGTTGGGTCTGCTGGCACGGCCCCCGAGACCCGAAGCACCAGCCTCGCTCCCGCGCTCAGGGAGTAGAGGACCCCGCAGACGGCCAAGAGGCCACAGATCACCATGCCGGTGATGACCGGGGTCCAGCCGTAGTTTGCCGGCGGGACGGTTGCGAAGCCGGTGTTGGCCGAGTGACGGTAGACGGCCTTGAAGAGGTAGCCACAGGCAGCGCCGACGGCTAGCCATATCACGAAGAACAGGACGATGAAGATGACGCTGCGTCGCTTGTTGCTGGCGATCTCGCTGTACACGTACTGAATCCTAGGGCAGCGGTAGGGACTGGCCGCGGTGCTTGCTGGCGCCTACCGGTGGGGCGATCCCCGCTCTTCACATTCGCGTGCCGCAAGGTGTGTGCTACCTCCCCACAGAGAAGACACGCTCAAGCGGGAATCCACCGGGTCAGCCGTCCCGGATGGGAGGCATTCCGTCTGACACCCTGTCCAATCCGTTGGTCGAGTCGACGAACAGCAAGCTGCGACTGCTTACGCGCGTGGCCTATGGATCCCGCGGTCCACCGACAACCTCATCGCCCGGTGCCTGCTCGACCGAGGTGGCTACTGCCCGCCGCTACCGGGCCGTCAAGAGGCTGCGTGATCGACCCACGGATTGGTCACAAGAGCCACAAATATCGGGCCTCACCGGACGGCGAAGCGGACGAGGGACGGGCAGATGGTCATTCTCGCACCCTCCCAGCTGCGTGTGGAAGACATGGGATACACGATGGATCACCCGTGTATTAAGCGATTTGGGGCCACTCTTAGCGTCTAGGGCCCCGTTACGCAGCGGGAGGCGGCGCTTGGCCTTCATGTGATGAACCGGCTGGGCCGGTCCCTTGCGGGAGCGGGTAACCCAGGTTGCTCGCTCGCTGTGAGTACTCGTCCCAGGTGACGTCGCCTCGCGCGTAGCGGATTCGCAGTTCCGCAAGGGCAGGGTCGTTGACCGCTCCGGGCAACGTCACCGTCCGAAACGGCCTGCTGCGGCCTGGTGGAGTCCTCCATATCCGCACCAAAGCGACAACTCCGACCACCAACAACGCGCCGAGCAAGACCACGAGCAGTATGCCGAATGCAGGGTGAGAGGCATGGTGGCCATAACGGAACATGAGAACTCCTTGCCGACGCAGTCGATACGAGACGACAACGCAAGCATACCGACCTGTGGACATCGTGTGAATCGCTGAAGAAGCCCAGAGGGTCGCTGCTGCTGCCAAGTTGCGCCCAAGCCCCTGGCACCCGCACGTCACCTCAGTTCCGCTTCAGGACACTGTTCAGGGACATGGTCCCCGGATGCTTTTGCTTTCTTGGCTCCCGCTTCCAGGTACTCTTGAATCGGAGCGCCGGGAAGTCTGGTCGGCATTGGACAGGTGCAAGTGCCTGTCCTTGCGGAGGAGCGCGGTGACCGACCAAACAAAGATAAGCCCGGCACACCAAATACCGGAGCATGCCAGGCGGAGTCAGCTACGCCTTCCCAGCTGGCGTCGGGAAGCCCTTCGCACCACCTTCTGGGTGGTGCCCACGTTGCTCATCGTGGCCGCCGGAATCTTGTTCGCCATCACCTACGAAATCGACCTGGCCGCATATCACCGCCACCTGGGATTGCCCTGGTGGGTGAGGACCGGCAGTGCCGACGCCGGCCGCCAGGTTCTGACCGCCATCGCTGCGGCCATCATCACCACCGTTGGGGTGGTGTTCTCGATCACCATTCTGGCACTGACGCTCGCCTCGCAGCAGTTCGGACCTCGGATGATGCGGAATTTCATACGGGACCTGGGCAACCAGATGACTCTCGGGGTCTTTGTTGCGACCTTTGTCTATTCGGTCCTGGCTCTGGGTTCGATCACCAGCCTCCCCGAGGGCGACTTCGTCCCCCACCTTTCGATCACCGTGGCAGAGGCCTTTCTGCTGGTGGATCTGGCGGTGCTCATCTACTTCATCCATCACATCGCCAAGTCCATTCAGCTTCCGGAGGTCATAGCCGCCATAGCCCGTGACCTCAACCGGGCTATCGGTGCTGAGTACCCCGTGCATTTCAATGCCTTGGACGGAGATGACCACGGATCGTCCGAGTCCCTCACCGAGTTGGAGGAAATGCTCGGGAAACCAGGCGCAGTGGTCACCGCCAAACACAGTGGCTATCTCCAGTTCGTCGGCTACGGGCAACTGATAGAGATTGCCGAGGCCTCGGATGCAGTGATTCGTCTGGCCCACCGGCCCGGACACTTCGTGGTGGCCCATCGCCCGCTGGCCACGGTTTGGCCTGCTGGGGCCGCAAGGCGGGTAGCTGCTGCTTTGGACAAGGGACATGTGACCGGACCCCATCGAACTCTCACCCAGGACCCGGTGTTTGCCATCGATCAGCTGGTAGAGATCGCCATTCGGGCACTGTCTCCGGCAGTCAACGACACGTTCACCGCGATGACCTGCATCGACTGGCTCTCTGCCGGGTTGTCAGAGGTCTCGGGCAGAGTGCTTGTCGAAGGCGTTTATCGCGATCGGGCTGGACATGTTCGCCTGATCGAATTCGATCCGAGCTACAGCCGGATGGTGAACCGGGCCTTCGACAAGATCCGCCAAGCAGCCCGAGCCATGCCTGCCGTGATCATCCGAATGATTGACGCACTTGCCCACATTGCTGAAAGCACCACCAACAGCCAGCAACGCTCAGTGCTCCTGCGGCAGGCCGAGATGATCTTGCGGGGTGCTGAGGAGGAAGTACCCGAGGAGCTTGACCTGGCACAGATCCGCGATCGGTTCCATCAGCTCGTTCAGTGTTCTCGGGCACTGGACGACAGCCTCCGATCGGCCTCGGTCATTGATGCACCACCACTTCGGTGATGGGCCAACTCCTACGAAACCGGAGCAACTGGTGCAGGTGGACGAACGTCATGCAGAAGAGGAAGGACAATGCCATGGTCCGTCTTCGCCAGCCCACTCACCATGCGAAAGCCCAGGTGGACGGCTTGGATCGAGTTCTCAGTACCCACAGGTCTTCGACACCCTCACGCCCTTCTTGATGCCAATCTCGGTTACGAGACCTGAAGCGCCAGGCCTCTATGACGAGGTCGTCGCAGGGACTCCCCCGGTAAGGCGTGCGACCGCCTCATCTGTTCCCATGTATGCGGTGACCACCGCTGAGTCGTTCAATACCTCCGTCGTACTGCCTTCTGAGATCACCTCGCCCAGGTGGATGCAGACCAGCCGATCGGCGATCGACGACACCAGGGGAACGTCATGCTCAATGATGACAAAGGTGGCACCCGTCTGATCGCGGATCCCGAGCAGGAGTTCGCCCAGGGCTTCTCCTTCGTACTGGGATATCCCGGCCGTCGGTTCATCCAAGAGCAGCACCTTGGGGTGATGTGCCACCGCGCATGCCAGTTCGACGACGCGACGGGTCCCCGATGACAGTTCGAAGATCAATGTGTCCCGGAACCTTTCCAGGCCCATCTCGACGATCACCTCTTCGGCCCGTGAGAGCACTTCCTTCCGCGAGGCAGGAGGCAAGGTACGGCCGGTTTCCGTTGGCCGTGGATCTCGAACCCGAGCTGACTGTTCGAGCGACGTGGTCAAAGTCTCGATCACCGACAACGACGGAAACAGCCGCCCGTTCTGGAATACCCGTCCCAGGCCGCGGTCGGCACGGCGGGCAGGCGAAAGACCGGTGATGTCGTGGCCATGCATGGCCACCGTTCCCCGGTCAGGGGCAACGAACCCCGAGCACACGTCAAACAGCGTGGTCTTGCCCGCGCCGTTCGCTCCGATGATTCCGAGAATCTCGCCGCTTCCAATCTGGAGACTGAGATTCCGGAGAACGGCGAGTTTGCCGAAGCGCTTGGACACATCCGTCACGGCAAGTGCCGGAGCCACCCGGTCAGCGGCGACGGTCGCCGAAGTGGTCCCCTGCGTTCGCCTCGCAGCCCGTTGGGCCGCATGGACGAACACCGAGCGCAGAAGATGAGGTTGCTGGGACAGGTCGGGAGTGGGGCCTGAGAATCGGACCCTTCCTCGCTCCATGAAGATGGCGCGGCCCGATATTGCAGTAGCCACGTTCACCGACTGTTCGACGATCACCACCGTGACACCGCTGGCGGCCAGTGCCCGGATCACGTCGAGCATCTGGACCACCACCGATGGAGACAGGCCCAGGGAGAGCTCGTCGATCATCAGCAACTTGGGGCGACACAGGAGAGCCTGAGCCAGGACCAGCATCTGTTGTTCACCGACCGAGAGCGAACCTGCCAGCTGTTCGAGCCTCTCCCCCAGCACCGGGAAGAGAGTCAACACCCGCTCCGTGGCGGCGGCGGCAAAGACCGGATCCTTGTGGTGGCGTCGGGCCATCCATGTGGCCAGCCGCAGATTCTCCTTGACGGTCAGGGAATGGAATGCCCCTCGACCTCCCAGCAGTGTTATCAACCCGGCCTGCACCCGGTCGCGCACGCCCAGGTCCTCAACATCCCTGCCAATGAAGCAGACAGTCCCCTTGGTCGGCGGCAAGAAACCGGCAACGACGCGCAATACCGTCGTCTTGCCAGCCCCATTGGTGCCGAGGAGCGCCACGATCTCACCCTGGGCAATACCGATGTCCACGTCCCGGAGCACCTTGGCATGCCGGGAATAGCCGGCATCGACGGAATTGAGCTCGACGATGGCGCGCTCGTTGTCAGGCGGCCCGGCGTCGGGCGCGGGACCACCAGGGGAGACCAATGGATGTTCGTCTTCACGGCTCTCGATTGCCTTGATGCGAAGAGCGGCGGCGTGGACGGTGGGGCCGGCGCCATCCTGGGCCAACGCTCCATCAGCCGCATCGTCGCCACCGGAGCTGGGCCCTCGGAGCCCCGCCGAGGTCCGCCGGCCCTGCCGGACCTCGATCCCTGCCAGCGCCAAGTCGCGGAGGCGGAATAACAGACCTCCCAGACCGTCCGGCAGCACCATGAGCAGAATGATGAGACCGGCTCCCATGGCCACGAATCGAAGGCCCTCGGGCAGAAAGTACTGGGCCGCCTGAACGTAGACGGCACCCAACACGGCACCGGTGATCGAACCGAGACCGCCGATCACCACCATGACGAAAACCGTGATGGAAAGGTCGGCAGGTATGCCTCCCGATTTGATCCCCTCCATGCCGACCTCGTAGAGACTGCCGGCCACACCGGCGATGGCGCCCGAAATGACGAACACCACAAGTTTGTTCCTCAATGGACTGATGCCGTAGGCGGAGGCGGTCTTCGGATTCTCGCGAACAGCGATGGCACTCCGGCCGATACTCCCCTTGCGAAGGATGCGGGTGACCACCGCCGTTACCACCAAGAAAGCCAAACAAACTTCATAGAAGGTCGCTTGAGACGCGAGGTCAACATGGCCGATCAGGAACGGCCTGGCGACGAACGCCGGGTTCTCTGAGCGAAATGTCGAGGACGAAAGCAGATAGGAGGACACCGGCACCGCGAATGCCAAGGTGGCAACGGCCAGGTAGAGGCCCGGGACCCGCAGCGCGGGCAGGCCGATCACCACCGCCACCACGGCACCGATCGCTGCAGCAGCCAATGTGGCCACCAGAAATCCAACGTGCTGATGGACGAGCAGTGCTCCCGAAGTGGCGGCCCCGATCCCGACGAAAGCGAACTGCCCCAAGCTGATCTGTCCGGCCCAGCCGGTCAGCACCACGATGGAAATGCCGATCACCGCATAGATGGCCACGTTGGCCGCCAGTAGCTGCTTGGACTGGACAAACGTGAGAGGGATCATCGCGGCTCCCACCAACAGGACCGTGTACGAGGTCCACCTGGCGATCCGTACTCCTCGAAGTTTGGCCAGGTGGGCAGGGAGCCCCGCAATCTCTCGAACCGAGATGAACTCACCAGAGCCCTGCTCATCGACACCGGTGGTCCGGGAACGAATGACCAGCAACCCGATGATAATCACGATGAACTGGGCAACGTCCTCGTAACTGGCCCGTTGCCAGATCGAGAACACCGCCTGGTTGACGACCCCGAGTACCACCGACCAGGCCACCGCCATCGGGAAGGAGTCCATACCCGCCAGCACCGCGGCAGCCAACGGGAGCAGCAGTGTCGCCGGGGTGGAGACGTTTCCGAGGGTGAGGCCCCCCATCCCTTTGGGCGCGGCCAGAATCACCCCGATCCCCGACAGGCCGGCGGCCACCATCCAAGTGATCCGGCTGAGATGACGGACCGGGATCCCCAGCAAACGCGTCCGTTCCGGGAAGTCCGCCGCACCCCGGATGGCCACGCCGTAGTCGGTGCGGGCGAAGAAGAGACTGAGAGAGATCAGCACGATCGGAACCACCACCAGCGCCACCACGTCATCTCCGGTGAACGTGAACGGACGGAGGTGAAAGGTCAACGAGAACGGTACATGGATACCGGTGGTATTCGAACTGGTTGTGAACAGCTTGGGAAGGCCCAACTCGGCGGCGCCGAGAAGCTGATAGATGCCGACGGTCACCGCGGTCAGGACCAATCGAGGCGCGGTGGCGAACCGCCGGATGATCGTCAGCTCCGTGAACCATCCGATGAAGATGGCCACGGCAACTCCAATGGCGACCGCCACCAGATACGGGTAGCCCTGGGAGGACACCAGAAGCAGCACCAGGGTGGCTGCCACACCACCGATCATCTGTTGGGAGAAGTTGATGATGCGCGCTGACCGATAGATCAGCACCAGGCCCATTGCCACCATCGAGCCCAGGCCGCCGGTGACGATTCCCCTCAGCACCACACCGGGGCCCAAGGGGTGAAGGGCGTTCACTCCCACATACGAGGCCACCAGCACCAATGCAGCGACGACGCCAAACGCTGCCCGGCTGGGGACATTCTCCCAACTATGGAGCCGGTGCGATGCACCGCTACGGGGTTCGGAGACAGTCACCATCGAAGCAACGCCGTTTCGCAACGTGCGGGTTCACCGCTCACCGGGGACTCCGATGGCATCGCCTCGGCCATCACCGGCGACGCCCCACGATCCGCGTTCTGCCAAGTTTCCCCCATACGGGCCGCTCCGAGGACCTGTCCTTCTCGCGACCCCATCAGTCCCACACAGGCTCGGGGGCCGATGACGACAACCCTGTTTGAGGGTGCTGGGGACACATTAGTGCAGGTCGTCGGCGTTACTCGGTTCATTCGCCGTCGAGTACCGACCTGTCCCCGGCTCGGAGACCCGACATGATTCTCCGATAGGTCGCACCGGCATCGTCTCCCAAAGAGTCGGTGTCGAGCCAGCGGAATCCGCGCCCGCCCCGGTGTCGGTCCACTCCGTAGAGACCGAACCGAGGTTGATAGGAACCCCACTCATAGTTGTCGACCAACGACCAGTGCCAATATCCGGCCACCGGTACGCCACCATCGATGGCGGACACCACCGCGTTGAGATTCTCCCTGAGGTAACCGGAGCGAGTCCACCCGTCGAGGCGCGGATAGGAATGCCCGTTCCGGACCCGGTTGCACAGTCCGTTCTCCACCACCCAAAGGGGCGCCTCGGGGGTCACCGATTGTTGGGCACCAAGCCATCGGGTGAGACCGGTCGGGTCGACTACGTCGTCCCAGAGCGCTCGAGTCGGGTGCCATCCTCGGCCACCGGCGGTTCGGTGGCCAGGGGCTCGGAAGTGGCGGGCCACCATGGGGTCGTAGTAGTCGAGACCGACCACGTCGAGGGTCCGCTCATGGGTACTGGCGTAGACGGCATCGACCGCCCGCCGCGGGATCCCCGCGCTAGTTCCGTTGTGCCCTCGCAACGGATGACGCCGCCCCGCCGAGCCAAAGGCTGACGTCATGGCACTCAAGCGACGGAAGGCACGTTCCCCCGGGCCCGATGCCGGAAGCCACCCATAGTGCGCAGCCCGCCGTCCGTCGATCCAGTCATCGAGCTCGTCTCGGTTGACCCCCAAGCTTCGCGCCATCAAGACGTCAGTCATCAGCCGATCAAACTCGTAGCCGCTGACGCAGGCATTGTTCGTGGTCACTACGGCTCCAGGAGATGCCCGGTGGATGGCTTGGTAGGCGAGCACGTGCCCTGTCAACAAA
Source organism: Acidimicrobiales bacterium (assembly GCA_017883075.1). GTDB lineage: Bacteria > Actinomycetota > Acidimicrobiia > Acidimicrobiales > RAAP-2 > DASZIT01. The sequence goes on along the minus strand of JADGOI010000009.1, from coordinate 7,021 downwards.
TTGTCAGTGGCGATTGCGGCATCGCCGAACGCCATCAGGCGGCCGGGCGGGAATATTCCGAGTAGCCACGATCCGAATGCCAGAACATTGATCTCGTTGATCGTCACCCACAGTCGGACCTTGGTCGCCAGCCGGGACAGTGCCAACTCCACCCAGGCCAGGTAACGATCCGGCGAATCTGGCCGGAGCCAGAAGTCTTCTCCCAGCCACGACGGGTGGGTGAAGTGATGAAGGGTCACCAATGGCTTCAACCCGCGTTCGATGCACCCGTCGATGATCTCGCCGTACTTGGCCAAGGCTCCTTCGTCGATATCTCCCTCCCTTGGCTCCACCCGGGCCCACTCGAGGCCAAGACGAAAGCTGTCGCACCCGAGATCGGCGGTCCGATCGAGCGCCTCTTCGGGTCGCTCCCAGAACCCGACGGCGTTCCCCGAGGGCTCCACCCGGCCATCCTGCTCCCATCGAAGCCAGTTGTTGGCGGGCTCGCCCGGACCGTTGAAGCCACCCTCGATCTGAAAACCGGCAGTGGCCACCCCAAAGAGAAAGCCGTCGGGAAGGATCCCGCCGGAGGGCGTGCCGGTGCGAGGAGAGGGGGGTACGAAGTCCACAGCCACCGGCCCAGCCTCTCAGCTTCTCGTCCCCGTCCGCACAGAGCCGCTGGCACGAAAAGGCCGAAGAGCCGGTGGTCCGGCCACAGTGATAGCTTCCGCGTCCGATCATGACACGCACCCACCGCATCATTACCACCGGTCACCGACCGAGCCGATGAGCATCTCCGAGCAGGACGCCGAACGGATTCCGGTGGTCATCGCATCGGGGGAATCCATCGAACGTGGTGACCCGGTCACCCCCATCGACCTGATGGCCCGGGCCTGCGAGGCGGCGCTCGCTGACGTGCCCGATCTCCGCCATCGGATCGACAGGCTCTCCGTGGTCGCCATCATGACGCGCACCGGCCCTGCACCGGCATCCGAACTGGCCCGCGCCCTGGGCATGTCGCCTCCGGTGCGCGAGGTGACCACCATCGGAGGCAACTCCCCTCAATGGCTGGTGAACCGAGCGGCCACCGACATCACCGCCGGCACCTTGTCCGCGACGTTGATCGCCGGGGCCGAGGCAATCCGGTCGTCTCGCCTGCGGCACAAGCTGGGTCGACCCCGGGACAGCGGGGACACCAGTTTGGCCCCCGACCCGGCAGTGGGCGATGACCTGCCGGGCGTAGGGCCGGCGGAATCTGCCATTGGCTTGCTGGCCCCGCTCCACGTCTATCCGCTGTTCGAAAGCGTGGTGGCAGCCCGGGCAGGCCATACCGCCGTTCAACACCGCCAGGCCATCGGTGAGTTGTTCGCCCCGTTCAGCCGGGTGGCGTCGACCAATCCGTTCGCGTGGTTCCCGGTCGAATACACGGCCGCGGACATCGCTACTCCCTCACCGGACAACCGGATCGTGTGCGAGCCCTATACCAAGCGGATGACCGCCTTCCTCGGTTCCGATCAGGGTGCAGCGCTGGTGGTGTGCTCGCTGGCGGCGGCCCGACGAGCCGGGGTAGCCGACCGGTCGGTGTTCATCTGGTCGGGCTCCGGGACGGTCGATGTCCGGTTTCCCGCCTCCCGGCCCGACCCGGGGAGGTCTCCGGCCATCGCCGCCGCCGGCCGGGCGCTGTTCGAGGCGGCCAACATTGCCTCCGGCCCCGCCAACGGATTGGGCCGGATCGGGATCGATGACATCGAGGTCCTCGACATCTACTCGTGCTTCCCCTCGGCGGTAGAGCTGGCCGCCGAAGCCCTCGGACTCAACCTCGACGACAGTCGGGGCCTTACGTCCACCGGTGGCCTCCCCTACTTCGGTGGGCCCGGGAACAACTACACCACCCACGGGATTGCCTCGGTCACCAGCCTCCTCCGCCAGGCCGGTCCCGGCCCCGCCGGGGACCGACCTCGGTTGGGCCTGGCCACCGGAGTGGGCTGGTTCATCACCAAACACGCGCTCGGACTCTACGGCGCCACCCCGCCCCCAGGCGGATTCCAGCTGGGGGACACCTCCGCAGACCAACAGCGCATCGATGCCGGCGCCATGGAGATGGCCCTTCAGGTGCCCGACACGACAACCGCCACCGTGCTGGCCGTCACGGTGGTCCGTGACCACGGGGGAACCCCAACCGGGGCGCCGGTCATCGCCCGGCTTCCCGACGGGCGGCACGTAGCGGCCTCGCCGGCCGACGCCGAGGTCGTCGCCGAGGTCGGTCGGGGCGACACTCCGGGGATGGTCGGCACGGCAATTGTCGTGGAGGGCGAGCCGCCGCGCTACCGTCTGCCCGAACGCTGAGATCCAAGGAAGGGACAACAACGTGTCTGATGAACTGCTCCGTGAGCGACAGGGTCACATCGAAATCCTGACGATCAACCGGCCTGATGCCCGAAATTCCATCAATGGCGCGGTGTCCCGGGGATTCTCCGCCGCCTTCGACGAGCTCGAGGCCGACGACGACTGTTGGGTCGTCATCGTGACCGGGAGCGGCGACAAGGCGTTCAGCGCCGGCATGGACCTCAAGGCCTTCACCGCCGGAGAGGCGGGGGACATCATGGGTGCCAAGGGCGGCTTCGCCGGCATTGCCCAACGTGACTTCGCCAAGCCGCTCATCGCCGCCGTCAATGGATCGGCTCTGGCCGGTGGGTGCGAGATCATGCTGTCCTGCGACCTGGTGGTGGCCGTCGAGGGGGCGAAGTTCGGTATCCCCGAGGTCAAGCGAGGCCTCATGGCCGCTGCCGGTGGTCTCATCCGCCTGCCCAAGCGGATCCCGCCGGCCATCGCCCTCGAGCTCGCCATGACCGGCGAGCCCATCGACGCCCAACGGGCCCTGGCCCTGGGCCTCATCAACCGGGTGGTCCCGGCCGACAAGCTGATGGAAGAGGCATTGGCGCTTGCCGCCACCATCGCGGAGAACGCCCCATTGGCAGTACGGACGTCCAAGCGGGTGATGAAGCAAGCCGGTGAACTTCCCGAGGCGCAGGGTTGGGAGATCAACAACGCCGCGGTACCCGAGGTCTTCGGCTCCGCCGATGCCATGGAGGGCCCGGTGGCCTTCGCCGAAAAGCGGAAACCAAACTGGTCCGGTAGGTAGAAAAGGTCAATGGACGTGATCACCCACCTGGTCGGCGAAGTACCGGCGCTCAGCCCCAGCGTCAACGGCATCCGGCTGACCCTCCATGTCCTGGCCGCCACCATCTGGGTGGGTGGTCAGTTCACCGTGGCCGGGCTCCTCCCGACCGTGCGCAGTTTGGGAGAGGACGCTTCCAAGAAGGTGGCCCGGGCGCTGGGCTGGCTGCTGTGGCCGGCGTATGCCGTACTGGTCATCACTGGATTCTGGAACATCTCGGCGTTTACCTTCAAAGATGCGCCGTCGGCCTGGAAGTCGGTGCTCATGATCAAGATCACCGTGGTGGTCGTTGCCGGGGTCGGAGTGTTCCTGCACCAACGGGCCACCTCGAAGCGGGGATTGGCCGTGTGGGGATCGATCGGGGGAATCGCCTCGATCGCCGCGCTGGTCCTGGGGGTGTTCCTGGCCGGTTGATCGATCCGCGGTCATCCGGCCTGGTGGTCGGCGCCGAAGTACAGGTTGTCCGTAGACGGGTCTAACCTCTGTAGAGGCCGACGTAGGAGGTGTAACCATGCATTTCGCTCCATCCGCAGAAATCTTTGGTGTTGACGGCATCATCGTCTTGATTGTCGTCGTGCTCGTTCTCTTCGGGAGCACCCAAATTCCCAAGCTGGCCCGCTCGCTGGGCTCCGCCCAGAAGGAGTTCAAGAAGGGCCTGGATGAGGGCGCCTCGGCCGATGACAAAGGTGTGCAGGCCGCCGCGGCTATCCCGGCCCCGGCTCCAGCCCCGGTAGCTCCGGCTCCAGCGCCGGTGGTGACTCCGGTGGCCCAGCCGGCACAGCCCCCGGGCGACGGTTCCTCCGGGACCCCGTCGTAACGCTGGCAACGCTGCGGGTATGAGCGCTCACGGCGGGAACGGTGTCGGCCGTGGTGTCGGTGTGGCGGACCGGCGCTCCCAGCGGGTGGCTCCGTTCTGGATTCTCCAAGCCACCGAGATCCTCTCGGTGATGACTCTGGCCTATCTCTCTCTTCACGTCAGCCGAGGTGGAGTTCTGGCGGTCGCCGGTGCCGTCTTCGCCGCCTTGGCCCTGACTGCCGATGGCCCACTCGGCATCCTCCGGATCAGTGGTCGCAAACTCCACGTGATCCTGGTCTCGGCCGTCGCGGTCATCGTGGCCGTGTCCCCGGTGGTGTCCACGATCCGTCCCGACATCGAGGGGATCATCATCCTCGAGGTCGCCGCCATCGGGATCATCCGCCTGGCCACCCTGGTCAACACCGATCCACGACCGGCCAATCCGAACGGCGTCGGAGGGTCCGGCGCGGTGATCAACGCCAGGGCGAGGGTGGCCGATCCGTCGGCGCCTGAACGGCGCGGTCGGAATGCGTCCCCTTCTACCGGCAGGTCCCGCCCTCCCGCCGAGGAGGGTGTCAGCTCGGCCGCCCGGAGGGCGGGGCGGGCTGCAGGTGCAGCCACATCGGCGGCATCCAGGTCGACGGCCAAACACGGTCCCATCGCCAAAGCTCAGGTGAAGCGGACCATCCGCAGTGCCGGGCGCCTGGCGGGCAAGGCCGCATCCCGACCCGATGGGCCCCGATCCAAACCAGGCTGATCCCCGGATCTCGCCAACCTCGGCTTCGACCGGTACATTGCATCCGAAGTGAATAGGGGAATCCAATGTCCAAACGGCCTGACGTACTCGACATCGCCGAGCGCCTGTGGACAGGTGAGACATCCACGTCGGAGGCCCACCCCTTGCACACCTGGGGTGGCCTGGCCGAAGTAGCCGACGGGGTGGCATTTACCCCGTCGTTTGCCAACGTGTCGGCACTGGATACCGACGAGGGCCTGTTTCTGGTCGATACCGGAAGCTCACTGATGGCCGGTGAGATCCACCGGACGCTGCGAGAGTGGTCGGACAGCCGACTCAATACCGCCGTCTACTCCCACGGTCATATCGATCATGTCTTCGGCGTTCCGGTGTGGGAGTCGGAGTCCGAATCCAACGGCTGGTCCCAACCCACCGTGATCGCCCACGAAGCCCTACCGGCGCGTTTTGACAGGTACATCCTGACCGCCGGATACAACGGGATCATCAACCGTCGGCAGTTCAACATCGAGGATCTCGAATGGCCGACCGAGTACCGCTACCCCGACCGCACCTATAGCGATCACCTCAACCTCGAGGTGGGGGGCATGCGGGCCGAACTCCATCATGCCAAGGGTGAGACCGACGATCACACCTGGACGTGGTTCCCCGACCGGAACGTGCTGTGTTGCGGAGACCTGTTCATCTGGGCATCGCCCAACGCCGGCAATCCGCAGAAGGTGCAGCGCTACCCACGCGAGTGGGCGCAGGCGCTCCGGGAGATGCTCGCCCTCTACGACGGCCCCGACGGGGGCCCCGACGTCCTCCTCCCCGGCCACGGATTTCCGGTGATGGGTGCGGAACGGATCCGTCAGGCCCTCGGAGACACCGCCGATCTACTCGACTCATTGGTGGATCAGACCCTCGCCTTGATGAATCAGGGGGCCAGGCTCAACGAGATCATCCACGCGGTGACCCCTCCACCCCGGCTCATGGAGCGGCCGTATCTGCAGCCCGTCTACGACGAGCCCGAGTTCATCGTGCGCACCGTCTGGAGGCTTTACGGCGGCTGGTGGGACGGCAACCCGGCCACGTTGCAGCCGGCCCCCGAGAGGGCCCTGGCCGGCGAGGTGGCCGGGCTGGCCGGCGGGGCCTCCGCCCTGGCCGACCGGGCGCTTGCCCTGCTGGAGTCATCCACGGGCGCCGAAGGCGGTGGGCCCGACGACGCCGCCCTGCGGTTGGCCGGGCATCTGGCCGAGCTGGCATGGCAGGTGGAGCCGACAGACCCGGGTATCCAGCGGATCCGACAACGGGTCTTCGAGGCGCGGGCCGAGGCTGCCACCTCGACAATGGCCCGCGGGGTGTTCTCATGGGCGGCCCGGGAGTCCGCCAGCCATCACCACGGGCAGGTATGAGGCTCCCGGACTCCCCCAGGCACGGCCACCGCTCTGACCTGGGTTGATGCCATCGCCCACCGCGCTCTCGTCTCAACTTCTAATTGCATGCCATCCCCCGCTAGTGTCATCGCTGTGAACGCCCCCTCCGCCGACCCCACCGACCCGCCCCAACACCGGGTCAGCGGGATGCGCCGCGGCTGGATCACCGCGCTGATCGTCGGTGCTCCCCTGCTCCTGGCCGGATGCAACATGTATCCCACCTACGGCGCTGACCCCGGAGCCACCAAGCAAGGCAGCGACACCTTCAAGCTCTACTCGGGGATGATGACCACCGGCATCATCATCGGCGGGCTCGTTGGCCTGCTGATCCTCTATACGGTGGTCCGCTACCGCAGGCGCTCCGATGAGATGCCCAAACAGTTCCACGAGAACCTCCCCATCGAATTCCTCTACACGGCAGTGCCGGTCATCATCGTCGGAGTCCTGTTCGTCTTTACGGTTCTCACCGAGAACAACGTCGACGCCACCCAGCCGGTCAACGCCACTGTCACCTCCAGCGGTCGCCCGGTGGTGGACATCACCGTGACCGCCTTCCAATGGGGTTGGCGATTCGACTACACCGGTCTCAACGTCGGAGTGGTCGGCGAAACCACCAACGGCCCGAACAACAAGGGGCCCCAGATGGTCGTGCCCGCCGGCGAGACCGTCCAGATCACTCTGCTATCCAATGACACCGTTCACGGGTTCTACCTCCGGGACTTCAACTTCAGCCGCTATGCCCAGCCCGGTGTCACCAACATCTTCGACCTCAATGTGCTGCACACCGGCACCTACGACGGCCAATGCACCCAGTTCTGCGGGTTGTACCACTCCGAGATGCTCTTCAGTATCCGTTCGGTGACGCCGTCGGCCTTCGAGAGTTGGGCCAGCGCCGAGGT
>JADGOI010000155.1 GCA_017883075.1 Acidimicrobiales bacterium | reverse complement strand
GTCACGTTGTGAATGTGGCTGCCCGGGTCACCGAGACGGCCGGAGGGGGAGAGGTGGTGGTGAGCGCCGAAGTGGCCGCCCAGGTCGGCGACGTTCCGAAGCTGCGTTTTGGCAAAGTGAAGAGCCGGCGCCTCAAGGGCATCTCGGAGAGGGTCGCCACCTGCACGGTGACCGAAGTGGCGGTGCCCGCCAATGACCCCGGGGCACCTGGCTAAGCGAGGATGTCCCGCAGAGCCGACTCGAGAGTGCGGTGGGTAAACGTGTAGCCGGCCTGTTCGAGCACAGCGGGTAGCACCCGCTGACTCTCGAAGATCAGTGCCAGCGCCGCTTCCGTGCCGAGGAGGATTCTGGGGCCGACCGCGGGTATGGGGAGGAGCGTCGGGCGTCTGAGTACCCGACCGAGGATTTTGGTGTACTCGCTGTTGGTCACCGGTTCGGGGGCGGTGAGGTTGACCGGGCCCGCCACCTCGGCATCGAGCAGAAAGCGGATGGCGTCGACTTCATCGGCGATGGAGATCCAACTCCACCACTGTCGACCATCCCCGAACCTCCCCCCGAGGCCGAGTTTGAAAAGGGGCAGTGACTTCTTCATCATGCCGCCATCGACGGATTGCACCAGACCGGTTCGTAGGTGGACCACCCTGATGCCGGCTGCTTCTGCCGGCTGGGTGGCTGCTTCCCACGCCCGGCACACATCGGGGAGGAAACCGGCACCGGCCCTGGTGCTCTCGGTGCACACCGCGTCGCCGCGGTCGCCGTACAGGCCGATGGCCGATCCCGAGAGCAGTACCTTGGGCGGTGCCTTCATCGAGGCGAGCGTCACTGCCAGCAGCGAGGTGGAGAGCACCCGGCTATCGAGGATCTCCTTCTTGCGGTCATCAGTCCATCGTTGATCGCCGATGCCGGCTCCGGCCAGGTGGATCACCGCATCGATGCCCTCGAGACCGCCGGCATCGATCTCACCGTGGGCCGGGTCCCAATGCAGCGCGGAGCTGTCGGAGTGGGCACCTTGGCGCAGCATCCTCACCACCTGGTGACCGTCGGCCCGCAACGACGCGGTGAGGGCCGTACCGATCAGACCGGACGAACCGGTGATCGCCACCCTCTTCGACTCGGCCCGATCGTAAGGGCGGCTCACCTTCGGGTTTCCGCCCATGCCGAGATGATATCGGCGGTTTCGTCCCGAGCGGTTGCCGGGTGCTGTAGGTAGTGGTCTCCCCTGATCATCTGCATCGTCTTGTCCTCGGCGCCGACGGCGTCGAAGATGGATCGGGCGTCGGACGGGTAGCACCCCTGGTCGTGGCTGGACTGGATGACCAGCACCGGCTGCGAGATACGGGCCAGGTGGGGATGCGCCCGGCATTGTGACTCCGAAAGGCTCCACATCGAGAGCCAGGCCCGCAGGGTGTTGGTGGTCGCCAGTCCGAACGGCAGGTAGTTGGCCACCTTGGGGTCGCCGAAGTAACAGCCCACCTCCCGGTCCGAGGGATCGATGCTGAGATCGAGGAAGCGGAGGTCGGCCCAGGTGCGGAACACATTGAACACCCGGTCATAGGCACCCCCGGCGGACATTCGGTCGAGCTCTCGAATGCACCACTCGGTGATCCGGTGATTCCGCTCCTCCTGTGCCCGGCGATACCGGGTGGCGAATCCCTCCTCAAAAGGAACGGTGTGTTCGGGACTGCACATGTCGAGGTCCGGATCGACCGACAACGGGTCGGCCTCGTCGGTCACCGAAGGGTCGAGCCAGGTGGTGAGGACATCGGGTCGGCCCAGGTGCGCGTTCAGCGACACGAACAGATCGGCAGCCGGAAGTGTCAACGCCTCATCGGGAAGGCGCGATCCCCGGGTGGGGGAGATGGTGGGCTCGATCGCCTGGCTCTGGTAGGCGGCCATCAAGGAGGCCCCGCCGGAGTTCCCCAGGAGAACGACGGTGTCGATGCCGGCGACCTCCCGGAGCCAGCGCACACCCACCCCGATGTCGACGACGGCTTGCTCGAGGGTGAAGTAGGAGCCCATACCCCGGAAGCGGGTGTTCCACCCCAGAAACCCGTACCCGCGGGCGGCCAGGTACTCGGCCAGGTAATGCTGGGAGAAGTCGATGTCATAGTGGGTGGCGATGAACGCCACCTTGGGTTTGGTGTCGGGGGCGTACCACAGGCCTTGACAGGGATTCCCACCGGCCCCCGCCCGGGCCATGGTGGGAGATGGTGCCGAAATGAATTGGGGGACCATGTCAGCTCCCCATGGCACCGAGGTCGTCGAGGGTAGGTGGCTGCGACCCGGTCCTGCTGACTCCGAGTCGTCTCCCGAGATGGGTGAGCTCCATCCGTCGAAGTGTCTCCCGGTAGGCCGCCGCCGCTACCCGCTCGGAGCGGTCGTTGGCCATCGGCCTCAGGCCCATCACCTCGAGGGTCTCCGGGCTCGGTTCGAATCGGATGACCGTGGTCCCTTGGCTCTGCAGTGTGCGGCTCTCGCGTTCGAGGCGTCGATGCGCCGACCATCGGAGGAGCCGATCGGGAGCACGGCCCGAAGGGCGAGCCGCCGACATGGGAGATATGACGATGACCAGGTCGAGGTGGTGGGATCGGAGCACGTCGGCGTTGGTGGGGGAGTGGACCCCTCCGTCGAAGTACTCGACACCACCGATGGTGATGGGAGCGAAGTAGCCCGGGATGGCGCACGAGGCCAATACTGCCGAAGCCAAGGAAGCCGGTGGGGACCCCGGCCTCCCGAACACGACCCGCCCACCATCGGTGCGTCGAACCGCGCAGATCCACAACCGGTCGGGCCACTGGTCGCCGACCATCTTGTGGAGTGAGGCCCCGCGATGGCTGAGATCGACCTTGCCGGCGGGGATGAGGGTCATGGCAGCCACCCCGGGCCGGAAGGCCCACGGGCGCCGACCGAAGCGGGCCAGGAGGGCACCCGATGGAGGGCGCCAGGGGCGGAGCCACGACCCTGGCGCCATCGGCGGCACATCGGAGTCGTCCGGGCGGAGCCGCTCCATCAACTGTGCACCCTCAGGCGACAGCGGCGTCCCGGCGGCCACCGCGGCCAGGTCCGATCCGGCAATGCCCATGCGCAGCGAGGTGCCGGTGACCGCCCCGGCCGACGAGCCCACGATCACGTTGGCGGTGCGGGGGTCCCATCCGAGCTCGGTCTCTATCGCTGCCAGCACGCCGGCGTGATACGCCTGTCCCACCACGCCACCGGCGCCGAGCACCAATCCAACCCCGGTCACCGCCGAGCTCCTGACGTCTGTCGCTTGCTGCGTTGATCGACGATCAGCCGTTGGCTTTCAGTAACGCCTTCATCCCCTCTTCGAAACCGCGGCCCAGGATGCCGATATCGGCGGTGGTGTCGTAGTCGCCGGTGATCCCGAAGTTCACCTGTCCGTCGTAGGAGAAGATGGCCACACCCAACCGGACTTGAACGGCCAGAGGGACATAGGGATAGACCTCCAGCATTCTCCGGCCTTGCACGTACAGCGGGATCTGGGGGCCCGGCACATTGGTGGTCACGGTATTCACGTTCCGCTGGGGCAACCGGGTGGCCAGGCGCATTCCGAGGGCCAGCAACATGGACGGGGCGAAGCCCGACATGGAGGTGAGCGCTTCGGCCGCCACCGCCTGTTTCGATTCCTTCAGGCCTTCCATCTGCGAGGTGATGGCGTGGAGGCACTCGACAGGATCGGCAATCCCAATCGGGAGCTCGGCGAACATGGCTGACACTTGGTTTTGAAGGGTGCCATCGCCAACGGCTTTGCCACTGGCATCCCGCGGCCGCACGGACACCGGGACCAAGGTGCGCAGCACCCGGTCCACCTCCTCGCCGCGAGAGAGGAGGAGGTCCCGGAACCCGTGGGTGATGGCCGCCAACACCACGTCGTTGAAGGTTCCGCCATGGGCTCTTCGCACCGCCTTCACGTCCGCTACCGAGCTCGACGCCCAGGCGTACCGACGATGGGGCCCCAGGGGCCCGTTGAGGCTCGAAACCGGTGTGGACCGGACCAGGCCGGACATGGCGGACAGGCCCTTGACCACTTCCCCGATCTGACGCATCGCCTGGCGAGGCACCCGGGCGGTGGCACGTAGTGCCCGAACCTGCTCGTAGGGACTCCGCATCAGCCGCATGATCGTTTCCGTCACCAGTTGGCCCCCCGATGGCGACGGCCTCGGTCGCCAAGGTTGCGGCTCGGATTCGGAATGCTCGGGTGAAATGTCCATGATGACCGCCAACAGGTCGGTGCCCGATACTCCGTCGACCATGGCGTGGTGGACTTTGGAGATCATCGCCCACTGGCCGTTCTCGAGCCCACCGACCACCCAGATCTCCCACAGTGGCTTGGCCCGGTCGAGCGGCTGGGACATCACCCGTTCGACCAGCTTCTGCAGCTCGGCCTCTCCACCGGGCGTGGGCAACCCCGAATGCCGGAGGTGGTACTCGATCTTGAAGTGCGGATCGTCCACCCATACCGGTCGCCCGAGCTCCAAGGGGACCTTTCTGACGACCTGGCGGTAGCGGGGGACGAGGGGAAGCTTGCTGTCGATCATGGCCACGATGGCGTTGAACGGCGGTTCCGGGCCCTCGAAGATTCCGACCGAGGCAATATGCATATGGCTCACGTCATCCTCGATGTGGAGGAAGGACGCGTCCAGCGGGCTCATCCGTTCGACGTCCATAGCTATCTCCCATGGGAAGGCATTCCGGGCGGTACTCGGTGTCCGAACGTACCACCTGGTAGCTGTCGTTCGTCCCGTCTAATCTCCAGCGGGGGTGCCGGCGTCGGCCTGTCCGAGCGGCAGGTGATCTCAGGGACGAGAAGAGAAGAGCGTGGAGTGGCGAATCGAGATGCGAAGGTGACCGCAACCGGGGCCGGCGCCGACGAGGCTCACATCGATTCGCTTCTGGACCAGCTGACCCTCGAAGAGAAGGCATCGCTCACCGGTGGTCACGACCTGTGGCACCTCCCGCCCATCGCCCGGCTCGGGATCGGGCGTCTCAACATGTCCGATGGTCCGTCAGGGGTGAGGGGAGCCCGATTCATCGACCGATCGCTGTCACTCCCGTGTGGCAGTGCTCTCGGCGCCACGTGGAACCCGGACCTGATCGAGCAGGTGGGTGAGGTCCTCGCCGCGGAGGCTGTCACCAAGGGGGTGCACCTGCTTCTCGGCCCCACCGTATGCATCCCGCGGACTCCTCTGGCCGGTCGGACCTTCGAGTCGTACTCCGAGGACCCATTTCTCACCAGTCGTCTCGCGGTTGCCTATGTGCGGGGCGTCCAGCG
>JADGOI010000059.1 GCA_017883075.1 Acidimicrobiales bacterium | reverse complement strand
CTGATAATGCTGAGGTCGGAAGTTCGATTCTTCCTAGCCCCACTCGAAATCCCAGCTCAGAGGTCATTTCGGGGTGACCGTTGCTGACCGTTGCTGACCGCTCAGAACCTTGGTTTGCCGTTCGGTGGGTCACGTTCGGGTCACGTTTGGAGCAAGCGACGGACCTCGGCGGAGCGCCCTGAAAGGAGTGGGTGGCTCTGCCAGCCTGTGGCCCATTCCTGAAGTAAGGCCGGACGCCGCGTGTCGGACTGGTGGCGGTTGGATCATCGTCGGAAACGGGAGCGACGGTCGGACGAACGATCATGTCGGAGCCACACTCGGCGGTCAGCATCTCTGGCGACCCGGCGAGTGCCCTATCGAAGGTCGTCTGGACGCTCGACGTCGGGAAAAGCGACAGCGAACCGCTCCTGAAGGAGTGCAGCGGCCTCGCGGTCGGCGGAGTTCGAGGCCCGGGCGTAGATCTCCATGGTGGTCTTCACGGTCCCATGCCCTATCCGAGCGGCCATGACCCGAGGGTGGACGCCGACGTCCAACGAGGGCGGAAGTAGGAAGGACTGAGTCGGGTCGTAGTGGCGGAACGTCTTGGACCTGCCGACAGGAACCTTCGCTTCCGGCCTTCCACCACCTTGGGGGACCTCGAACAGCACGTCGTCGGCGGGGTCGGTTGCCATACCCAGAATTCTTGCCGATCCGCCGACGGATCGCGAATCAGAGGCCTACCCGGTCAATTGCGGATACTGACCCACGCTCCTAGCCTGGGGCCCCGAAGTTCCGGGTCACGTGCTCTGTCAGGATTCCTACTGCCACCTCGCGGGTCGAAGCCTCGAACAAGCCGTGCTCGAGGCCCGGGATTACCTCCATGCGAAATCGCCCGGTTCGCTCCAGCTGGCGCAGCGTCCCACCTTCCCCCCCCTTGAGCCAGCGGCCCTCATCGGTACCGGCGATCACCAACACATTCACCCCCGCGTCGACCGCCTTCTTCAGCCTCAGCGCAGGCGGTGTCTCCACCGCGACCCGGTTGATGATCCACCAGGCGGGACTCGGTAGACGCTTCACGATCCGGTTGATCCGGTCATACGCGGGCATCGTGCGAACCCAGCCCTTCATGCCGCCCGAGATCACCCGCCTGCCCTCGGGCGCTTCCTGCGTCGCCCACGCCTCGTTGGAATCCGCCACCGGGAGTTTGAACGTGAGAATCGGGTTGAGGGCGCAAAGACCGCGTACCTTTTCATCGATCGCTCCCGCAATTGAGTAAAATGCGCCCGAGCACAGCCCGACCAGCACCGCATTCGACGGGTCGCCGGGCCCCACGGCACGCAACACGTCGGCCACGTCGTCCAACCCCTCTGTCGAGAAGATCACCTGACTCGACTGACCGGCGTGCACCGGACTGTCACCGATACCGCTGAGATCGAATCGCACTGACTGGAGACCCGCCTGTGCCCACTGACGACCGAGCCGCACCCACAAGCGTGCCGGGCCGACGTGATCGATGACCCCGGCGTTAAAGAACAAAATGGTGGGCGACACCTCCGCCGGCGCCAGATTGTCACCCTCACCGCCGGATACGTCACCGGATTCGCTTCGTGAGGTCATGATGCCGAACAGGCCGAGCGGGCCGAGCGACACGGCGCGCTCTTCGATCGACGCGCCATCAGGCGCCACGACGACAGTGGCGCGGGTTCGACCGACGGCATCGGGATCAATGGGCACGTTGGTGGCCGTTTCGGCGCCGAGGGCGAGCCACTCGACGATCGCCGCGACCGTCTCCTCGGGCACCGTCGCCGCGTCGGGATGCACGTCGACGAGATCCTCCTGACCCCGAATGTCCCTGCGTTCCGCGTGCGGCATGGCCAAGCGCTCGTTCATGCGCCGATCGCCGGTACGGCCGGACCGCATGAGCACCAGGACTCGATCCGCCATGGGGCCGTCGCCGTCGCCGTTGGCGATGACGAGCGCCGAGAGCTCGGCCACCGTGTCCTTGTCGTAGACAAGGCCAGGAGTTTCGATCGATCCGTCCCCTCGGGCCTCCGCCCCCAGAGTGAACGCCCAGAGCGCGCTCTGTTCCCGCAAGAACGTCCTACCGGAGGCGCAAGGATCCCACAGGACCAGGTCATTGATCGATGTGGATCCGGACCCGAAGATCTCGGCGGCCAGCGTGGCGCCCATGCGCAGTCCGACCACGCCTACCCGGAAGAGACCCAGGCCCTTGACGAGCGCTGTCGCGGTACGGATGCTTCTCAACCACGCGTCGACCCGCCCAGGTTCGTCGTCCGCTCCTGCCGAGTCGCCGGTTCCGTCGTAGTCGAAGCGAAGCACGGCGAACCCCGCTTTGGCCAGGCGATCCGCCAGGCATCGAAAGGTGTACCGGGCGTTTACCGCTTCTATGCCGAGAGTAGGGCTGAGGACCACTCCCCCGCGAGCCTGACCGAACTCGGGCACGTGAAGCCATCCGAACAATGGCCGGTCTTCAGGCCCGAACCAGAGGGGACTCGAACGTACGCCGTGACTTTCGCTACCCTCGGTCATGTGGAGGGTCGGACTAGGATGCGGCCAGCTCAACGAGCGCAGCTCGGATGGCCGCCACGGTCTCGAACGTGCTCTTTCGCAGCATGCTTTCGGGGAACTCCAGGTCGAACTCGTCTTCGAGTGCGAGCATAACGTTGACGCTGGCGTGCGACGTCATACCGGCCTGAAAGAGATCCTCGTCATCCTCTATGCCCGCCACGTCGACCGGGAAGCGACCGTGCTCGGTCAAAATGCTACGAATTTTCTCGTCCATCATCCCACTCCGTTCGACGCCAGCTCACGCTCGTGCGTTTTCCTTGGTTGGCCCGGAACTTCCTCGTCATTGCAAAGTGCGACGACCACGGCCGCCGCAATGCCCTCCTCATGGGTGAGGCTCACCGCGAGTTCGCCGATCCCCGCTCGGGTTGCGAGCTCCGCAGCATGGCCGGACAGCGACATGCTGCACCAACCTTCGGGGTGGCGCAGAACCTCCATCGACCGCCAATCGGGCCGGTGCCCACTCGGCCGGAGGACCTTGAGCGTGGCTTCCTTGGCCGCGAACCGTGCCGCCAAGCCGGCCGATGTCACCGACGGCGGACCGGCACACGAAGCGATCTCGTGCTCGGTATAGATGCGCCGCACATATCGCTCTCCGAAGCTGGCAATGCTGTCGGACACCTGGACCACTTTGACGATATCCGCACCGACACGTATCGAAGTGCCCGAACTCATTGATCCCGTCCCCGCACGCTGTGCGCTCCTCTCTCGCCTCGGTCCGCCGCAGTCCCAAACAACGGTCCACCAGGATAATGACAACCCATTTGGGTATGGGACCAAAGCTGATGTCCATTCTGCACCATCGAACCCAGCCCGCCGCCTCGGCCCGACCGTTACCCGCGCCGGGAGACACTCCGGAAGCCTGAGCTTGCATCCCGACAAAGCGCGGTGAGGCCCAAGAGCCCGGCAAAGGATGATTGGTTCGCCGCAGGTGAACGGCCTGTCGTCGCCTCGCTGCGACTTACAAGAGGCTCTCTATCTCGGACACCGCCCTCGCCCCGTTGCCGTAGCCGGCGATCTCGCCGGCCATGAGGCAGGCTCGCTTCGCGAACGCCGGAGAGCCAAGCACCTCAGCGCAGGCCGCCTCGACGTCGTTCGCATCGGCGTCGTATCCCACGGACACACCGAGACCGAGGGCCGAGACCCGTTCCGCGTTGTGCGGCTGGTCGCGCCCCATTGGCAAGCACACCAAGGGCACGCCCGCCGCCAGCGAGGTCATCACGGTGCTCAGGCCCGCATGGGTCACCACCAGGGAGGTGCGAGGCAGGATCTCACTGTGAGGGAGCCAGTCGAAGACCGTCGCGTTCGGCGGGATTCGCAGGCCGTCGACGCGAACACCGCCGAGGGTACATACGACCCTGACGTCGAGGCCGCTCAAGGCGTCCAGCGATCGCTGGACCGCACCCGCCTGGCGCATATCGGTGGTGCTGAAGCTGACGAGGACGGCGGAACCGTCACGCCCGGTCGGCTTGCCGGGCGGATCATCGAAGATGGGGCCGACGTAGTGGACATTGGCCGTCTGCTCGGGCGATTCGTAGTCGAACGACTGAGGCACACAGACCAGTACGGCTGCCGCCTTGGACCACAGTGCGGAAATGAGCGAGGACGAGGACTCCAGGGGAGCGAGTCCTAGCCGCGCTCTCGTCGTGCTCACCATCGGCCATGCCGAATCCCACTGCTCGGCAATATCGCCCGAGACCGAAGGTTGGTACAAGACGTGCAGCAGCGCCACCGCCGGGATCCCCTCCCGTTCGGCCGCACACAGCCCAGCCGGCAGGAACGCGTCCACCACTACCACGTCCGCGTGCTTGCGCTGCAGCTCCGCCGAGACATCTTCGGCGAGGCGCTTTCCGGTGAGGAACCTAGTCCACGCGAGCAGGTTGTCGTCGTAGACCTCTTCCTCCATTAGATGGGGCTGCTGGGCCCGCTCGAAGGGGCAGAATTCGCTGCCACCGCGCTTGAACCGATCCCGGAGCACGGGCGGTCCCAGGACCCGCACCTCGTGCCCTCGAGCCACTAGGGCGCGAGCGAGCCCGGCGGCTGGGAGGACGTTGCCGCCAGCTGCCCACACCACGATAAGCACGCGACCGGGGCGACTCACCGAGCTATTATGCACCACTCCGGCGAGTCGGGGCTGCCGGCGGATCTATGCTCCGGACATGTTGGCTCGCGTCGTGGCAATTGATGAGCTCTCCTCTGGGGACCTGGCCGGGTGGGACCAATGCGCGAGAGCGGCTATCGAACCGAATCCCTTCTTCGAACCCGGGTGGTTGCTGCCCGCCCTGCGCTTCATCGGAGAGTCCCCGGGAACGCTGCTCGTCATCGCCGAGCACGGCGGCGACGTGCAATGCTGCGTCCCCGTCTGCGAGGTGCACTTCAATCCCTCCGGAGGCGGACACGACCACCCGGTCCTTAACACCCGAGTCGCCGCTCACGCGGTGCCCGTCGGGACCCCCATTGTTTCGAAGGACGCTGGCGCCGAGGCCGTCGCTTGCGTGCTGGACGCCATCGATGGCCTAGCGAGGCAGCGCGACTGCGCCCTGGTCGTCATGGAATGGCTGGTGGGCGACGGGCCCGTGGCCCGATTGCTGCGGGGGGTGTCCACGGACCAGGGGATCGACTTGGGGGAGTTCGACCACTGGGAACGCGGGTTCCTGGACCGCAGGACCGGTGGTGGCGACGAGTACTGGCTGAGCGGCATCGGCAAGAACCGTCGGCGTTCCATCCGACAGCATCGAACCCGACTGGCACATGAGCTCGGGATGGATCCCGTCGTACGGGTCGAGACCGATGGGGCGGCCGCGAAGGCATTCCTTCGCCTCGAGATGGCCGGCTGGAAAGGTCATGACGCCCAAGGCGAGGCGTTCGGGCGCCAGCCGGAGACGACCGCGTTTTTCGAAGAGGTGTGTCGGACCTACCTCGACAACGGTCGTATGTCGTTCCTCTGCCTGGAGGGCCCCGAGTCACCGGTCGCGATGATCTGCTGCGTTCGCGCTGGGGAAGGGCTCTTCGCGTATCGCACGGCTTACGACGAACGCCTGGCCCAATATGGGCCGGGAGTTCAGGTGTTCCTCTCGGCTATGGAGCATTTCGACCGGAGCACCGACGCGTGCTGGTTCGACAGCTGCGCCGCGCCAGGCAACGAGCACCTCCTCGGCCTGTTCCCCGACCGCCGCACCATGTCGACCTTTGTCCGCCGGGTTCGGCACGCGCGCTGACGTCCGCTGTGGGTGCAAGCATAGAATCCGTTCGCAGTTAGCCAAGATCATGCCTGTGGGGTGCAACCACAGGATCGCGGCCTTGACCAGCGATGCAGCAAATGTGCCAGGATCGCCGCTATGGGCTGTTCCGTAACCTTCCTGCTCGTTCGAAAGCTGCTCGGACTCGTTGGGATCGGTCCCAGCCCAGATGAGAAAGACGTCGAGATCGCGGTGCTTCGCCATCAGCTCGCCGTGCTTCGTCGCCAGGTAGCTCGACCGCGGTTCTCCCCCACCGATCGCGCCGTGCTGGCGACACTCGCTCGATTTCTTCAGCGTGAGCGGTGGGCCACTTTCCTCGTCACGCCGGCAACGCTTATGCGCTGGCACCGTGAGCTCGTTCGCCGATATTGGACCTTCCCGCGTCCTGAGAAAATCGCTCCCAACGCGCTCGATGCCGAGGTCGTCGCGCTCGTGCTTCGTCTCGCGCGGGAGAACCCGCGATGGGGCTATCTCCGCATCGTCGGTGAGTTGAAGAAGCTCGAGGTCATGGTCTCGGCGACGACTGTGCGCAATGCGCTTCGACGTCACCGCCTCAAACCGGCACCGCGACGATCGGGACCAACGTGGGGAGAGTTCCTTCGAGCTCAAGCTGGCGGAACGTTGGCGTGCGACTTCTTCCACGTCGACACGATCACCCTCCGTCGTCTCTACGTGCTGTTTTTCATCGACCACGAGCGCCGCAAGGTCTTCTTGGCCGGTGTCACCGCGCATCCGACCGGCAACTGGGTCACCCAACAGGCACGCAACCTCGCAATGACCCTCGAGGACGAGGGGCGTACGGTCAAGTTCTTAATCCGCGACAGGGACACCAAGTTCGTCGGGCCCTTCGATGAAGTCCTTCGAAGCATCGGCGCGCGTGTTATCAAGACGCCCGTGCGCGCGCCTCGTGCTAACGCGTTCGCTGAGCGATTAGTTGGCACCGCACGACGCGAGTGCCTCGACTGGTTGCTCATTCGAAACGAGCGTCATCTCGAGCGCGTGCTTGAAGAGTTCGTCGAGCACTACAACGCCGCTCGCCCGCATCGCGGGATCGATCTCGAGGTCCCGATCCCCTATGTCTCGGAGAAACGACTCGATGCAGATCCAGCGAGTCGATCGACTCGGCGGAGTTCTGCGCGAGTACTCCATCGCTGCTTGACCGAAGGACTCCGGGTCGGACCTCCGGGTCACCAGAGCACTTCCTGTTTCGGGCCCTTCACCACGCGCATGACGCCCCCCGGCGCGCGACCATCGACGTCGTTCCCGACGTATTTCGCCGTTGATCGCTGAAGAACGCGTGCTTCCACATCGCCAGAGCATGTCCATTGCGCGATCTTGGGACTGCGCGGCGCCGGAATCCTAAGCTTGCACCCCACAGGGTAACCCGGACTTCGCGGTTGAACGTTTGGCTCTTCTGCCGTGTCGCATGGGCCACTCGAACGTCGCGGCTGATACCAGGTGGGCCAGTCTTCGTCAATGTGCTCCGGGGAGATCGAACCGTCAAGTAGGGCAGTCGTGAAGGGCCTGAGCCACTGGACGACCGGTGAGTACAAGTGGAGCACTCGCTCCCTCCTTCGAGCGACCGCGAGCAAGTCACCGGGCTGGTTCTCAACTTCGTCACTCGCTTCTGCGGACCACCCGAAAGGCGAGGTGACCGCCGGGGCACCTTTTGATCGCAGGGCGACCGGTGGGCTTAAGGCCATAGGCGGGAACGCACTGCCAACGGCCAGGCATCGGGGTCAAGTCCGTGTGCTCCGAGCAGTGCGAGGGTGATCCGCTCGACACCGAAGCCGACGCATGCCGAGTGCGCGACATCGCCATTTGCCGACTCGATCCCGAACCCGATCCCGAAGTGATCGAGGTGATAGTTGGACGAGGAGATGGCCGTCGGGTGGGCGTCATGGTGAATGGTGCAGACGACCTCGTACTTGAGCATCTCGGCACGTTGGTTCGACGCGAGCATCCGTCCAGGTCGCCCGAAGAAGGGGTCGTTCGCGACGACCGTTTCGACTGCGAGGCCGAGCCCGGACAATAGATCGGCGGATCGCTCGAGCCAGAGGTCACGGTGGGCGACCGCAGCGTCGGGTTCACCCAGGTACACGAACTCGTGCATGCGGAACGCCTGCATCCTGGCGGGATCGAGGCTCGGCTCGTGGCGAAAGCAGTGCCCGAAGACCTCGAAACGGCGACCGCCGGCAGGAAGGCGCCCGGAGCATTGGGGATAGAGCGGGTGGCATGCCGCGGAGCACAGCGCAACGTCGGACGCCGTGAGCAACTCGGTCCAGTTCTCGCCGCGCTCGAGCCGTTCCAGGAGCCCGACGTGCAGGTCGTCATCGCCTTCGAAGACGCTGACGGAGCCCGGCAGGTCGGGAAACGAGCGAAGGTAACCGCTGCGCTCGAGGACGAGTCGCGGCATGACGGCTGGGAAGTGGAGAACCGCAGCGTGCTGATCTGCTCCGGCCGAAGTGACGAGATCGTCGATTCCCCGAACCACTTTCTCGAATGTGCCCGATCGGCCGTAGAGGCCGTCGACGCTGCTTTCGACGAGCAGACCGCTCGCGAGCAGCTCCGCGCGGAAGTCGGTGGTCAAGCTTCGTTCCGTCCGCGCGCGAAGACGACGGCCACGGCGAGGTTCCCCTCGTGACCGAGGCTCACGGCGAAGTCGTCAAGGCGAGCCCATCTGGCGAGCTCGGCAGCGTCGCCGCTGAGCCGCAGTGTGCACGGGCCGCTCTCATCCTGGCGGATCTCGATCGAATTTCTGTGACCTCGGTGAGCTGTGACGGCCAGGTGACCACCGTCCGCGTCAGCAGCATCGTGTGGGCTCGTCGGCTCACGAGATTCACGAGTTGTGCGTGGTGGCTGTCCACGACGACCGCTCCGTGGACAGCCTCTTGTTCCAACCATCCAGCGACCGAACTGATGGCAGTTGCATGGAGATGCGCCTCTGGCTCGAAGGTCACCTTCAGCCGTCCCGATACGACGGGCAGCGTCGATTACGAAGACCGGGTCCTGTCCTCGCTTTAGTCGATCGTGTGCATCTGGACCCGCGGTGGACGAGAACAGGGCGTAGTTGTGGCCCTGCTCCTGGCGGGTGATGAAGCCAGCCAGGAGCAGTTGGCGGATGAGGCTTGAGGTGCGTCTTCCGTCGATCCCTAGCGCCTTGCCCAGCGTGGACTGGGCACATCCAGGGTTGGCGGTGACATGAGCACGGATGGCCCATACGGCCTCGAGGTCCTCATAGCCCTGAACAACGATCTGACGAAAGGGCTCGAGCTCGGCGTGGGCGACGCCTATCTCCTCGATCTGCTTGAGTGCCAGGGCGTCCCCGAGTATAGCGGCCAGGGTGCAGCCGTCGTCGATCGGGGGCATTCGCCCGATGTCGAAGCTCCCGTCCTCAGCGATAGTCTCTGTGATCAATGCTGGGACACGGGCAAGGTTTCGGAGAGCGCCAGCAAGCGCCTCCTCTGTCTTGCCCGCCTTGCGGAGGTCGTCAGCAAGTTCGATCTCGGCGAAGTACGCATCGACCTCTGCTGCCATCTCGTCATGATGGCATAAACTGGCAAGACCTGACTGGATGTGGGCGGATCCCTTCGCTCAGAAGAGTCTCCCCGTGCGCCTCTTCGTCCGCGAGCAAGTAGGTCCTGACCACGGCACCCAGAACCAGACGTGCCGCACGTTCATCGACCCACGCCTGGGTGAGGGCGTATCGGGAGCGGACATCGGCGGCGATCGCTCCCAGGTCGATTAGCGGTCTCGTTCCTGGCTCAAGTCCAGAATTGGCCAGGTCGAATCCGGATTCTTCAGCGCGTTGCGTGATCATGGTGTCGAGGTCGAGAACAATGTTGTTGCTAGAGACTTCCTGGAACGGTTCGGTCCATGCACGGTCGTCCAGGTTGAAGCTCGTCGCGATTCGATCTTGAGCTGCCCGGATCGCCTCCAGAGCCACTATTGCCTGTTGCATGACTCGGCCACTGGCGGCTAACCCCGTTCGCTCGAATTCCGGGAACGGCGCGGGATTGAGTTCTGGGGCCGCGGCGGCGTTGGAATTCAACACGGCGTCAGTGACGTCAACCCCATCGCAGAGCGCGCACTTGAATAGTGAGACTCTACGACCGTGCTGAGAGCAGGCGAGCACTCCGCACCCATGGCACGAAGCCAGCTCGTCCGTCGGTTGGGCTCCGCTACCTGACGGGAGACGATGCGACTTTGGAGGCACCCTCTTGGTCCCGTACGCGCACAGATAGCAATACGTCCCCATCAGTTGCCTCCGGTCGCATGTGTAGTGCTCTTTCGGAAGCCTAGTTTGCGGTGATCGGCAACGTTGGGGGGTGACGACCGCGGGGTTGTCCTGCTTGCAGGCGACCATGCTCGCGAGCGGGGAAGGCTTGGTACACGGTCCTCCAATATCGTTCCTCGGGTAGCCTGCGGCTATGGGCGATTTTGATCTCGTCGTCGTCGCGAATCGGCTGCCCGTCGAGCGGCTTACTGCCGGAACGACGACCACGTGGGGTATCAGCCCAGGTGGCCTGGTCTCAGCCTTGTCCCCGGTCTTGGAAAGTCGAAATGCCGTGTGGATCGGCTGGCCAGGCGAAGTCGGCGAAGTCGGCGCTTCCTTTCCGGTGAACTGGGAGGGCATAGCTCTGAAGCCCGTGTTGCTCAGCGAAGACGAGCGCGACGAGTTCTATCTCGGCTTCGCCAACGCAACCCTCTGGCCGCTTTACCACGATGCCATCCGGTCACCCACATTCGATCGAACGTGGTGGCACGCTTACGTCGACGTGAATGCCCGCTTCGCCAAGACGGCCGCCGAGACCGCCGCCTTCGGCGCCATCGTCTGGGTGCACGACTACCAGCTCCAGTTGGTGCCGAAGATGCTCAGAGACCTCCGGCCAGATCTGCGCATCGGCTTCTTCCTTCATATTCCGTTCCCTCCCCGAGAGCTCTTCATGCAGCTGCCTTGGCGCCGGGAGATCGTCGAGGGCCTTCTAGGCGCTGATCTGGTCGGCTTTCAGGTTCCCGGAGCGGCGTCGAATTTCTCACGGCTGGCCCGGCATCTAGTCGGATTGCGCGGTACCGACAGCCTGGTCGACCTGGCCGGTCGCCAGGTGCGGGTGGGGGCGTTCCCCATCTCCGTCGACACGGGCCGCCTCATGGAACGCGCCCGGGACCCCGCCGTACAGACCCGAGCTCTCCAGATTCGGAGCGATCTCGGAGACCCCGAGGCCGTTCTGCTTGGCGTGGATCGACTCGACTACACAAAGGGGATCGATCACCGGATCATGGCCGTGAAGGAGCTCTTCGCTGACGGGACGCTGTCGGCCGGAAGGCACGTCATGGTTCAGATGGCTGTGCCCAGTCGCGAGGAGGACCCTCACTACCAACGCGAACGGGAGCATCTCGAGCAACTGGTCAGCGAGGTGAACGGTGAATTCGCAGACGTCGGGCATCCCGCGATTCATTACCTGTACCAGAGCGTGTCGTTCGACGAGCTGATCTCTCTCTATCTTGCCGCTGATGTGATGCTCGTGACACCGCTTCGCGACGGCATGAACCTCGTCGCGAAGGAGTACGTGATGAGCCGTATCGACGCAACGGGGTGCCTGGTCCTGAGTGAGTTCGCGGGTGCGGCTTCCGAGCTGCGGGGCTCGCTCCTGATCAATCCTTACGACCTCGACGCAACGAAGAATGCCATCCGCCACGCGCTGGAGATGGACAAGACAGAAGAACGAGCACGGATGCGGCGGCTTCGGCGAATTGTCCGTCGTCATGATGTCCACCGATGGGCCAGCTCGTTCCTGGTCGCTCTCGACGAGCAAACGGCCTCGGAAACTCCCGAAGGTGGCCAGAGACACTGATGTGGATTTCCCAAGAATTCGAGTTCTATTTTCACCACGGTCAGCTCGTCCCAGCTGTTCCGGCAGAGGGCGAGTGCTGCTGCTGTGGCGGGATCGGTGATCCGTTCGGGAACACACACGGCCATTCTGCACGACGTACCAGATATGCTACATTGCTCCCTGGACACGACGTACCATATTTGCTACGATATAATTCTAGCCGATGGAGGGGCTGATGATGGCTAACGAGCAGAGCGTGTTCTGGGACGACCTGGCAAGAGACCTTGAGGACCCAGCGTTCCTGCGCGAGTACATCGTCGAGTCCATGCGGATCGCGACCATCGACGATCTGGTCAACTCGCTCGACGAGGCTCGCGAAGCGGCCGGTATGACGAAAGCGGACCTGGCGAGGGCCATCAGTGCTGAACCGGCGGTGGTTCGGCGACTCTTCAGCGGTGGCCACATGAACCCGACACTCGGGACGGTGGCGGAGGTTGCCGCAGCTCTGGGTATGCGTGTCACGGTGGAACGACTACCTGCCGCCGAGCGCAAGGTGGTTACAGATCCCCTGGTGAAGGGGCGATCGACGGACACGGGAAGGCTCGCCGAGCATTTGACGGCGATGCGGACGCGGTCGAAGACGGCGGCGTAGCTCTGCGTCAGGCAAGCGAACGGGGATTGCGGGCGAGGTACTCGTCACCGAGGGCGCGCACGGCGGCGTAGTCGGTGGCGCTCAGTACCGTTCGGAACGGCTTGTCCAGTCCGGTGATCACGACCAACAGGGGCTTCTCCCGCCCGAGGGCTTCGTAGTCGAGGCGGCAGAAGAGGCGGTAGTGATGCCGCTGCGGCCCATTCAGACGAACCTCGAACCAGCCGCTCATCTCTCCCTTCATCGCCTCCCAGTACCCTCCACCGGCGAACCGCTTCGGTGGGCTGGTCGCCACTGCGACAAGTACGGCCCGCATGGTCGCTCGCACTTTGGGGGGACATGCTTCGAGGAATTCACGACCGGGGATCGGCTGGCCGTCGTCGTCTTCACGGTGCCGACGGAAGAAGGCGATCTCGTGAGGATCGTCTGACGACGGGCGAAGCCGCACACGGCTCGTCGGGCGTGATTGTGCCGGCTTCGGCTTCCGACCTCGGTCTGGAGTCATCGGCATGGATCGTACGGGCCGATGCCTATGTCGGCTGAGCCCCGAACTGCCGGGATGTACCGATGTTCGATATTATCGAACATCGGTACAGATGAGGTATTCTGTCTGCATGGCTCATATCACCGAGACCGAGGGCGCAGCTGATCTCCTGGACGTCCTGACCCGTCTCGATCTCCCCGTCACCTCGTCGCGACATGACGCGCCTATCGCCGACGGCATTGCCGACCTGGTCATTCAGCTCGACGGGGAGGACCGGCCGCTGGTGGTCGAGGTGAAGCGCTCCCCCTCTCCGGCGGGAATCCGCCAGCTCGTCACCCGCTACCGCGACGACCCGTCCCACCACGTGCTGGTGGCCGACCGTCTCACGTCCATGGACAAGGAGATGCTCGAAGAGGCTGGCTGGGGCTACCTGGACCGGCGGGGCCACATCCGGCTGTGGCTCGATCGGGTGCGGGTCGACACACGTATCGACCCGCTGGTCGAGGTGCCGCGACGCAGCCCATTGGACACGGGGACAGGACAGGCGGTCGCAGTGTGCCTCCTGGCGACAACGGGACCGTTGACCGTACGTGGCATCGCGAAGGAAACCGGAGTCGCGGTGAGCTCGGTCTCGACGGCCCTCGCAGAGCTCCGGGCCGAAGCCCTCGTCCGCGAATCGTCGACGGAACCCGTCGGGCCCGAACTGTTCTGGGCTCTTGCCGGACGATGGGGTGTGCGGGAACGCATCGTCGCCCTCGCCGACGTGCCGAATCCAGGCGACGCAGGCCGAACCTCGCAGCTCGGTCTCGGTCTCGACGACATCGAGACCACCTCGGGTTGGGCGATGCGAGGGGACGTGGCGGCTGCCATGTGGGGTGCTCCACTCCCGTTGCAGGGTGACGCACCACCGGACTTCTATGTGCCCGACGACCGGACTCTGCGGATCGCGATGCAGTTCTACGGTGAGGCACCTGCCAATGCCGGCCGCGCCGCCACCATCACCGTCGCCCCGCTGCGGTATGTCGTGACACACCGCTATGACGCGGCTGGGCGTGGGCTCTCGAACACGGAGTGGCCGGTGGTCCATCCGGTGATCGCCGCGCTGGACTTGACGCGCAGCGGTGCACGGGGCCAGGAGATCCTCGAGGACTTCGAGCCGCCCGAAGGCTTCCGCCGTGTCTGGTGAACCCACCGAGATCACCCTGGCGGCCGATCCCCAGGGTGCCATGGCCAACCTCCTCGGCCACCTCGGCGAGATTGACCGAGCCGGGCTGACAGATTGGGCACTCATCGGGGGCCTGGCTGTGATGGTCCGGCTGGAGGACGCCCACCGACCGACCCGCGACATCGATACGCTCTCGCGCTAGGTCGACCCCGAACCGAAGGTGACCCTGCTCGGGATCGCGGAGAGCGAAACATCCACGGGAGTGCTGCTTCCCGACGGCACGAAGGTCGACGTCATCGGCGTGGAACCGATCCTCGAACTCGACGCGTTGCCCGACGACGATCGCCAGCGCATGTTCGTCCTCTCGCACTGGTGGATGGCGGAGACGGCAGAACTCGTCACGCTGACCCTCTTCGATCTGACCAAGCGCGATGGGAATGTCCTCGCACGGTGCCAGCTTCGTCTCGCTCGTCTCGCTCGTCCAGCCGCCCTCGTGGCGGCGAAGCTTCAATCGATCGAAACCCGCCGCGGTGCAACGGCGGCCAAGCGCGAGAGCGATGCCTACGACGTCTATCGCCTTCTCCGGGCCGGCCGCCTCCACGAGATCGCCGAGGAGCTGGCCGGAGCGCCGGCCGACCTCGGCACCTGGTGCGTGTCATACCTGGAGGGGCTGTTCGTCGATCGCTCCGACCAGACGGCACGATGGCTGCGCAACGTCTCCCCGGGCGAGCGTGTCGAAGCCGGCGACCTGTCGGCGCTCGGTGCCCTGATGGTCGAGGAATTCCAACGGCTCGGCTAGCTCCTTGAAGCGCTGAGGTGGTCGGTGTTCCCTATCCGATTCGTCAGCGACCTTCGAGCGACAGGGGCTGCTTGGCGAGTGCAGGAACGTCCCCGGCGATCAGGCGGTCGACGGCACTGCGTGGGATACGGAGGCGATCACCAATCCGTACGACGGGGAGGGGGAACGTCCCCGCCTTGACAGCTCGGTAGACAGTCGAGCGCGCCTCACCGAGCAGTAGTGCCGCCTCTTCGACGCTGAGAAACGGTCTCGCTTTAGCAATCCCTTGTTGCATCGACATTCGTCCTCCCTTGTTCGGTGCCAGGGTACCGCGCCCGGTCCTTTCTGATGCTCCGGACGGCCGTCACCACACTATGAGTGTCACTCTCTGATGTCACCCCGCGAATTTGTTGCGAGGGCAGAACGTCACGGCCACTTCCATCGGTCGCCGCAACGGTCCGGCCATGATGGTCGGGCATCGAACTGTTCCCGCCCAACCGGAAGGAAGGCTGATACCGAGCGACCCGCAGAGAGCGGGTTGGGCAATGACCCCGTCGTCGAGACAAGCGGTGGGTCACGTTTGGGTCACGGCGCCGTACTCAATTCCCCGTTAAGGTCACAACAGTCCTGGTCACCCCCACTTTCAGCAAGTGTGACAACTGCACTGA
>JADGOI010000008.1 GCA_017883075.1 Acidimicrobiales bacterium | reverse complement strand
GAGCGCACGTAGTACCCGCCGGATCTTCCTTGCACCTCGGGAGAGGAGGCCAGGTAGACCGAGGTGGCCGCCCCGGCCGCGGCCGAGATCTCGAATGGGCGGATGAGGCGGTTTCCCAGGCCGATGATGCCGGTCATGTCGCCGTCCATCCCGAAACCGCTTCGGACCGGGCCCGGATGGGCGGCATTGGCGGTCACACGGGAATCGGCCAGTCGCTTGGCCAGGCCGCAGGTGAAGAGCAGGTTGGCCAACTTGGACTGGGAGTAGGCACCGAACGCGGAGTAACGCTTCTCGCCCTGCAGGTCGCTCCAGTTCATGCCGGTTACTGCAGCGTGGTGGCCCACTGACGACAGGTTCACGATGCGCCCGGCATCTGCCCCCTTCAGGCGATCGAGGAGCAGGGCGGTAAGGAAGAAGGGGCCTATGTGGTTGACCCCCAACGTCTGTTCGAAGCCCTGGGCCGTCACCTGACGCTCCGACCAGATCCCCCCGGCGTTGTTCACCAGCACGTCGAGGTGGTCCCATCGTGACAACACCTCCGAGGCACAGGTCTCGACGGACGAGAGGTCGGCGAGATCGAGGGAGACGACGTGGACATCGTCGGATCCCGATGCCGCCCGCACCGCGGTGGCGGCCGCCTCTGCCTTTCGAGGGTTGCGACAGGCCATCACGGTGGTCGCACCCATGGTGGCCAATGCCTCGGCTGTCGCCTCCCCGATCCCGCTGTTGGATCCGGTGATGACAACGACCTTGCCTTGCATGCGGTGTCTCTTTCGGTCGATCGGGATCGGGCGGGGCGAATGCAGGGCTAGCGGTTGAGGAGGTCCTTGGCGATATGGGTGACCTGAATCTCGTCGGTCCCCGCATAGATCTGGAACACCTTGGCGTCCCGGGCCAGCTGCTCGACGCGGAACTCGGCCATGTACCCGTTGCCCCCGAACAGCTGCACGGCTTCCATGGCCACCTCGGAGGCGGCCTGGGCCGAATACAGCTTCATCGCCGACGCCTCGGCCAAGGTCAGGCTCTTTCCCGCCGCCGACAGCTCGATGTGGCGGAAGACCAGGTTCTGGACGTTGAGCCTGGCGATCTCCATCTTGGCCAATTTGAGCTGGATGAGCTGACGGTCACCGATGCGTTGACCCCACAGCATGCGGTCCCGGGCGTAGGCCACCGACAGCTTCAGGCACTCTTCGATGAGGCCCAGCGACATCGCCGCCACCCCGGCCCGCTCGGTGACGAAGTTGCCCTTGGCGGAGTCGCGCCCGCTTCCCTTCTTCTCGTCCTCGGTTTCACCCAGCAGGTGGTCTTTGCCCACCCTGACGTCGGACAGGAAGAGCTCGCCGGTGGGGGAGGAGTGGAGCCCCATCTTGCGGAAGGGCTCGGACTGGTCGAGCCCGGGCATGCCTCTGTCGAGGACGAAGGTCAGGACCTTGCGGTCGCGGATGGGTGTGTCCGAGCCGTCATCGAGCTTGGCGTAGAAGACGATGGTGTCGGCATAGGGACCATTGGTGATGAACGTCTTGTTGCCGTTGAGGATGTATTCGTCGCCGTCCCGTCGGGCCGTCGACTTCATGCCGCCCAGAGCGTCGGATCCCGAGTCGGGCTCGGTGATGGCCCAGGCCCCCACTTTGTCCATGGTGAGCAGATCGAGACCCCACCGCTCCATCTGTGCCGGCGTCCCCTGCTTCATGATGGTGCCGGCCGCCAGCCCGACACTGACGCCCATGGCGGTCACGATCCCCGGGCAGTAGTGGCACAGCTCCACGATGGGGATGAGGGTCATCGCCGCCGCGCCACCGTCGCCCTGGCGCTCCGCTCGTTCCACCGGCGACTCGGCCGCGTCGCCATCGCGTTTGCGATCGAGTTGGATCTTGAACCGGTCCCGGGCCATCTGGTCCATACCGAAGGTGGCATACAACTTGCGGATGATGTCGTACGGGGGGAGATCTCCGTGCTCCAACTCATCGATGTGGGGCACGACCTCGGCTTCGATGAAGCGGCGGATCGTATCCCTCACCATCAACTGCTCTTCTGACCATTCGAACACGGTGGACCTCCTGATGACCCGTCGGTAGCCGGTGACCGACCGGGACGAGGATATCCGAGGTCGGCCTAGTGTCGGGGCGTGCGACCGGTGCGACGACCAAACGGCCCTCAGGCCAACCCTTACCAGCGATGGGGTGGTGAAGCATTCTTCGTGGCCCTGGTCGACCGGTTCTACGCCGGCGTGGACACCGATCCTCGGCTCCGTCACATGTATCCCGAGGACCTCACCGAGCCGAAGGCCCATCTGGCCCTTTTCCTCGGTCAGTACTGGGGAGGCCCGTCCACTTACAACGAGCAGCGGGGAGCGCCCCGTCTACGCATGCGGCACGTCCCCTTCGTGATCGGAACCGCCGAAGCCGACGCCTGGCTCGGCCACATGACCGACGCCGTCCTGGCCGCAGGGATGACCCCGGCCGATCAGGCCCAGATGCTCGACTATCTGAAGATGGCGGCCAAAAGCCTCGTCAACGCCCGCACCTGAATCACCAGGTGATCCCCAGCACGTCGCGCATCGCCTTCTCGAAACTGGGATCGTCGAGTTGGGACCGTGCTCCGAGCACCATGGCTGCGTCGTCACCCACCGGCACCCGCAACGGGGTGGTCGGATCTTCAATGGCGCGCCGGATGGCCACCGCCACCAGTTCGGGACCCGGGCGCCCCTGGGGTCCGTTGACCTTGGTATCGGTGCCGTCCCACTGCTCCCATAACCCGGCATAGACCGGGTTACCGGTGTGAGGCTCAGCCGCCTTCATCCCGGTCCCGATGTAGCCGGGCTCGATGATCACCGTCCGGATCCCGAAGTGCCCGAGTTCATAGTGGAGCGTTTCCGACAGCGATTCGAGGGCGTACTTGGACGCCGAATACGGTCCCTCCAAAGGAGTGGAGACCCGACCCTGTATCGAACTGACATTCACGATCACGCCGCTCCCGCGGAGGCGCCACGCAGGGACCACCTGTTGGACCAGGCGCAACGGACCCAGGGTGTTGGTGTCGAACA
Source organism: Acidimicrobiales bacterium (assembly GCA_017883075.1). Taxonomy (GTDB): domain Bacteria; phylum Actinomycetota; class Acidimicrobiia; order Acidimicrobiales; family RAAP-2; genus DASZIT01. The sequence continues at coordinate 34,797 of JADGOI010000008.1, read as the reverse complement.
TTGCCGTGAGCCGGTCGAGGGGGAAGTCCTCCAGCGGGCCCTTGCCCGACAACGCGGCATTGTTGACGATGGCATCGAGCTCGCCGGCCCGGCTGAGCGCGGACCGGATTGACTCCTCGTCGGTGACATCGAGGGTGAGTCGTTGGCTCACGTCGACCTGGTCCAGCAGGGTGACATCGCGGGCGGTGGCCACCACCTCGTGGCCCGATCGGATCAGCTCTGCGGCGGTGGCCGCCCCGATGGCCCGGGCCGCTCCGGTAATCAGAATGCGCATGGCTCGAAGCGTACGACAGGGTGTCACCTGCCTTGCCCGTCGGAGAGTGGGTCGATCGGACGATGGTACGGACATGACCATCTAAACCCGGACACGGCCTTCATCGAAGATTTCCGCATCTCGGTCATCGTTCGGGCGTGAGCTTTCGCCCGATGGCAAGGGATGGTGCTCCGTCGGCCGGATCGGCTTGCCCGCAAGGTCGCCGAGGCGTTTATCCCCTGACCCGTGCGGGTACAGATCCATACGTCAAGAACCGTGAGGGTAGAGACTGGTGTCGTCTACGCGGTGCAGGCCGAAAACACCCGAGGAGGGCCGGCAGATGACCGACGTGCTCGAACATGACGCGACCGACTGTACGCACGTGGACCTCTCGACGATCCCGACGGTGGAGTTCTGCAGCACGGCATCACTCTGCGTGCTGACGATAACCGGAGAGCTGAACAGGACGTCGATCGCCGCTCTTGAGATGCAGATTGATCAGATTGGCTGCTCGGAGTGTGACGATGTCGTTCTTGATGTCGCCGGCCTGAGGCGACTTGACCCGATCGGTACGAGCGTCCTCATCGGGATGGGCCACTACGTTCGTGCACTTGGAGGACGACTGACGGTCACAGGTGCCAGCGGACAAGTCGCCGAGACGCTCGCGACCACTCGCCTCGCACTCGGTGAGGCCCCCGACTTCACCAGGGACAAACCGACAGCTGTCCACACGCCAGTTCTCCCTGCTTTGGCCTCGTCTGCCCTACCGGTTCGCCAGGATCCCCTCGCAACGAAAAGAGGACAGTCATCATGACAACAACCCCGGGTCATGCAGATGGCGGTAGCCATGATCATCGTCATCGTCGCACTGACCGCACAGTGGCAGGAGTGACGTCGCGGACCAGATCGATCAGTTTGGGCGCAGTAGGCGTGGTTGCCCTGGTGATCTCAGCGTGGGGAGCGGTGATTCCCTACCTGGGTCCCGCATACGGCTTCAGCGCCGATGGCTCCTCTCAATGGCATTGGAACCTCAGCCATGCCGTACTGGCGCTGATCCCAGGGGTAATCGGTTGCCTGTTTGCGCTCTCGCTCATGGGGCGGACCGGCGCCGCCGGAGTCCTGCGACGTCTGGGTCTCACAGTGGGGGGTCTCTTGGCCATTGCGTGCGGCGCCTGGTTTGTCATCGGCCCAATGGCGTGGCCGGTATTGGTCAGCGGCGGCCGGTATTTCGTGACAGCTTCACCGCTGCGCGAGTTGGAGTACCAGGTCGGGTATGCCCTTGGACCCGGGCTCATTTTGGCCGTGTGCGGCGCCTTTGCCATTGGGTGGGCCACTCGCCACAATCGCCCCCTCGGCTCGGGAGCCGGCTTGACGGAAGCCGCGATGGTGGTACCAGGCGTGCATGCCGACCAGCGGACAAATCCGCCAGGTGGTTCGGATCCCGTGAACTCCACCACGACCCCGCCTGAGCCTTTGTAGAGGTGTGGTGAGACGGGCGTCGACGGCGACGGGAACCCACCGCCGACCCACGGCAGGATCGACTGTTGGACCGGATGGTCAAGACAGTCGGCGTGTGACGGTTACGCTTCGACGATGACGCCTGATGAGCTGGTGGCTGCCGCCTGCCCGAAGATCCGGGACCTGGGTTTCGCCTACTACTTCGTGCCCGAGACCCTGGCCAAGGGAGACGCGTTGGGTCTCGACCTGTTCCACTTCTACGTCCTGGGGCGGGGTGGGGTGCTCGGAGACGTGGAGTCCGGGGTGGTGGCGAGTGCGTTCGGGTACTTCAACCCCACGGTGGTGGCCCAGATGTGGGACTCGGCGAAACAGCGGATGGCTCCCCGGGATGCCGCCCGGCTCTACTTCGAGTGCGCGGCCGACCTGGGGAGGGCCCGGTTCTCCGAGCTCGCCGGACTGGCCGAGTTCTGTGCCTCCGCCGATGCCGTCAACCAAGCCGCCGACCCGGTCGGCCTGGCGTTGTATGCGGGCTTCCGGGCCGAGCCGATGGTCGACGATCTGCCCGGCCGGGCCATGCAGTTGGTGTCGGTGCTCCGCGAGTTCCGGGGGAGCGCCCATCTCCTGGCCATACGGGCCTGCGGCCTCGATGCCAAGACCGCCCACTTCCTCCAACGCCCGAACGACATCGGCATGTTCGGATGGACAGAAGCCGATGCCCCCGAGCTTGGCCAAGCGCAACAAGACGCCCTGGTCGAAGCCGAATCGTTGACCGACGCCCTGGTGCTTCCCGCCTACTCGGTCCTCGATGAAGCCGGGCGGCAGGCCCTGATGGCCGGCCTCGACCGGATCGAAGCCGCCCTCGCCCCCTGACTCCGCCTCGCCCACGCTGCTTTCCGGTAGCATGTGCGTGCCGTGCTTGCCGCCGGTCCGGTCTGTTCGAGGGTGCTGACTTCCAGGATATTCCCTGGTGGCAGCGGTGTTTTCACCAGAGGTACCCACGGGCGGTTGGTTCAGTCCCCTCAACTCAGGAGTCGCCGTGCCCGCAGAGACCCATCTCGAGAAGGGTCCGCTCGATCGCCAGCAGGTATTCGAGCTCACCCGTGACCTGCTCGCGGACATTTTGGAGATCGAGCCCACCACCATCACCGAGTCCTCCTCCTTCGCCGAAGACCTGAATGCCGACTCGCTGGCATTGATCGAGCTTGTGGAAGGCTTGGAGGAAGAGTTGAGCGAGCGCTCGGTGGGTTTCCGTATTGACGATGAGGACCTCGAGGATCTGCGGACCGTGAGGGACGCGGTGGACTACGTGCACACCAAACTCGAGGGAGCCTGAGACGTTCGACCTGATCGGTTATCGCTTCTCCGATCCCGGGCTGATCGACCAGGCCCTGTCCCACCGGTCGTGGTGCGCCGAGCAGGGCGGCGCGCCGTCCAACGAGCGACTCGAGTTCCTGGGCGATGCCGTGCTCGGCCTGGTGGTGGCCGACCACACCTTTCGCAACCATCCCGAGCTGGCCGAAGGCATTCTGGCCAAGGTGCGGGCGGCAGTGGTGAACACCCGGGTATTGGCCGAGATCGGCGGTGAGCTCGACGTCGGGCGGTCATTGCGCCTGGGCCGGGGTGAGGATCTCTCGGGGGGGCGCGAAAAGGAGTCGATCCTGGCCGATACCATCGAGGCGATCCTTGGCGCCGTCTATCTCGATGGAGGCTTCGCCGAAGTCCAACGGATCATCCTCGACCTGCTGGATGGACGGATCGAGGCCGCTATCGCCGATCCCGGCGAGGCTGATCACAAGAGTCGCCTCCAGGAGGCAACGGTGAAGCTGGGTCGGGGGGTTCCCAGGTACGAAGTGACCGGTCGGGGCCCCGATCATGCCCGGAGGTATCGAGCCACGGTGTACGTTGCTGACCAGCACCTCGGATCGGGGGAGGGGCAATCGAAGAAGGATGCCGAACAGGAAGCCGCCCGGGCTGCCTGTGGAGCATTGTGTAATGAAAGGGAAGGAAAGGATGCCTGAACTTCCCGAGGTGGAGACGATTCGGCGCGACCTGCAAGGCGAGGTTGTCGGCCGCAAGATCAAGACCGTGGAAGTACGCAACGGCCGTACGGTGAGGCGCCATCCGAGCGCCAAGCACTTCCGCGCCCGGCTCGAGGGCCACACCATCAAGACGATCGGCCGATCCGGCAAGTATCTGCTCCTCGGGCTGGATGACGGCCAAACTCTCGTGGTCCACCTGGGGATGAGCGGTCAGCTGCAACGAGCCAAGAGCATCAAGGAGCCCAAGCCTCCCCACACCCACGCCATCATCACCTTCACACAGGGCGGCCAACTCCGCTTCGTCGATCCGCGCACCTTCGGGGAGATGTTCGTTTCGTCCGCCCCTGTCGACGGCGGCTCCGCCGTTCCCGAACTGGCGCATCTGGGATTCGACCCGCTCGAAGACGTGATGAGCTGGGAGAAGTTCTGGGTGCTCCTGAGTTCCCACAAGTCGGGGTTGAAGGCCCTGATGATGGATCAGGAGTTCGTGGCCGGGATCGGCAACATGTATGCCGACGAGATCCTCTTCGCCGCCGGACTGCGTTATGACCGGCTGTCGAACTCGCTGTCTTCCCAGGAGGTCCGGCGCCTCTACCGCTCCATGGTCGAAGTCCTGGCCGAGGCGGTCAAGCACCGGGGATCCTCGCTGGCCGATGGGCAGTACCGCGACCTCTTCGGCGGAGTCGGGGACTACCAGGGCCAGCATCAGGCCTACGACCGCGAGGGCCTCGCCTGTCGCCGGTGCCGGGCCACCATCACCAAGGTGAAATCCGGTGGCCGCGCAACCTATCTGTGCGAACACTGCCAGGTGTGACTCGGGGTTCGTGCACGAGCGTGGATGCCGATAGGTTGAGCGCCCGGTGTTCCTGAAGTCGCTGTCCCTCAAGGGTTTCAAGTCCTTCGCTGATCCTGCCGTGCTCGAGTTCGAGCCGGGGATCACCGTTGTTGTCGGACCGAACGGCAGCGGCAAGTCGAACGTGGTCGACGCGGTCGCCTGGGTGCTCGGGGCCCAAGGCCCCCGAACACTGCGGTCGTCGAAGATGGAGGACGTCATCTTCATGGGCACCGCCAACCGCCCCGCCCTGGGCCGGGCCGAAGTGGCCCTCACCATCGACAACAGCTCAGGCAAGCTGGCCTCGGACCTGGCCGAGATCACCATCACCCGGACCCTGTTCCGATCCGGCGACAGCGAGTACGCCATCAACGGCGCGCCCTGCCGCCTTCTCGACGTGCAGGAGCTTCTCTCCGACACCGGCGTTGGGCGTCAACAGCACGTCATCGTGAGCCAGGGCCAGCTCGACGCCATCCTCAATGCCCGGCCCGAGGATCGGCGGGCGGTGATAGAGGAAGCCGCCGGCGTTCTCAAGTTCCGCCGCCGCCGAGAGCGCTCTGAACGCCGTTTGGCATCGACCGAAGAGAACCTCGAGCGCCTCGGCGACCTGGTGCGCGAGGTGAAGCGGCAGATCCGACCCCTCGAACGCCAGGCCGCGGCCGCCCGTTCCCATACCGACCTGGCCGACGAGTTGCGGGCGGTGCGCCTGTACGTGGCCGGTACCGAGCTCGGGGCCCTCGACGGCCGCCATCGGGATGGGGACCGAATTCGGGTGGAACTGCGAGTCACCGAGGAGACCCTGCGCGGGTCGTTGGATGAGCTCGACACCGCCGCCACCCGGACCGCCGACGAGCTGTCGGCCCAACGGGAGGCCGATCTGGCCTCCTCGCTGGGTCGGGTCGAGGGGTTGGTGGAGAGGGCGAGAGGGTTCACCGGGGTTCTCCGGGAGCGGCAGCGGTCGCTGGCTCAGGCTCTCGACGCCGCCGCCGACGCCGACGTGGTCTCCACCCTGGAGGCGGAAGGTGCCCGTCTGGGAAATGAACTCGAATCGGCCGACGTGGATGCCGAGGCGTTGGCCCCCGAGCAGGCCGACATGGCAGTGGTCGAGACGGCGCTGGCGGCCGAGCTGGAGGCCCACCTGGCCTCGTGGGGCGACGAGACAGGCCTACGGGACGCCGATGAGGCGGTCACGGTGGCTCGCGGGCAACTGGGGGCTCTGGAGCGGGGCCTCGAGCGCGACCGTCGGGCCCTCGAACAGACCACCGGTCGGCTGGGTTCGGCCCGGCGGCGGTATGCCGCGATCGAGGGAGAAGACCACGAGCTGGCCGAGCGGTTGGCCGAGAGCGAGCAGGCCCGGCACCGACTTCAGACGGTGGTGGCCGAAACCGAGGCCGCCCATGGGTCAGCCACCCAACGCCTGGAGGTTGCCGAAGAGACACTGCGCCAAGCCGAACAGGAGCATCACCGCTCGTCCGCTCGAGCCGATGCGCTGGCCCGGGCGCTGGACGAGGTCCGGGGAGCGGCGGGCGCCGAGCTGTTGGAAGGGGTTGACGGAGTGGTCGGTCTTCTTCTCGACCTGGTGGAGGTGGACGCCGGGTGGGAGGACGCCTTTGAGGCCGCCGCCGGCGCATCTCTGTCGGCGGTGGTGGTGTCCGGGAGCGGACCGGCGCGGGCGGCACTGGCTCGCCTGCGCCAGGGAGAAGCCACAGGTGCGGTGCTGGCACTCACCGGCGCCGCCCAAGGTGGGGACGACTCGCGACGATCCGTCGACGACGAGGGACCACCGTCCACCCAATCCATACGTCGGCACGTAAGGCCGCGACTCGGGCGTCCCAACATCGCCGGTCTCGCCGCCGTGCTCGACACCCTGCTGGCCGATGCGGTCTGTCCCGATGGGGGCTGGACCGATGCCATTGATCTGGCCCTGGCCCGACCCGACCTGGTGGTCGTCACCCGCGATGGGGACCGGTTCTCGTCCACCGGATGGCGGGTGCGCGCCGGCGGAGGGGTGGTCACCGCCGCGGTGGTCGACGAGGCGCAGGTTCGAGCTGACATCGCACAGACGGAAGCAGTCAAGGCGGCCGAAGGCCGCCGGGAGGCTCGGGCCATCGTGGAGGCAACGAGAACGGCGGCGGCTGAGGCCGTGCGGTCGGACGACCGGAACGAGGGCGCCCACCAGACGGCGAGAGTGGCCCGCAACCGGATCGCCAACGACCTCGCCGCCCTGTCATCCGAGATCGAGGAGATCAGCCAGAGCTCCACAGAGTTGGAAGAGCGGATGAGCCGGGACGTGGCTCGGGCCGCCGAGCTCAATGAGGAATTGCCCCTGCTCGAGGCGGTGCGGGCCACGGCGGCAGAGCGGGTGGGTTCCGCCCGTGAAGAACGACAGCGAATTGATGATCGCATCGCGGAGACGGTGGCCCGGCGCAGTGAGTGGGAAGTCCGATGGGCGGGGTTGGACGAGCGCCGGCGCGTGTTGGCTGAGCGGCTGACCGAAGTGGAGCGGCGCTTGACCGGTCACTCCGACGAACGCCAGCAGGCGGCCGAACGACGGAAGCACCTCGAAGCCGACGCCACCGCGGTGGAGCGTCTCCTGGCCGTCGTGGGCACCGCGCAGGTCACGTTGGACGGCGCCCGCTCCGAGTTACGCGAACGCCACCGGCGCCAACGGGAAGCGGTACGGGCCGGCGGCGCGCGCCTGGAGACACTGCGCGGTCAACGATCGGCCGCTGAGCACGAGTTGGCGGCCGTTCGCAGCCGACTCCAGAAGATCGAGCTCGAGCTGGCCGAGTCCGGTATCCGACGCGAAGCGGTGATCGATGTGCTGCGGCGCGAGCTCGGGTGCGCGCCCGAAGAGGCCCTGGCGGCCACCGAGCCCGAACTTCCCTCCGGAGTGGACGCCGGCGCCCGGGTGACCCAACTCGAGGCGGAGCTGGCCAAGCTGGGACCGGTCAACCCGTTGGCCCTCGAAGAGCTCTCTGCGCTCGCAGAACGGCACCAGTTCCTCGAGAGCCAAGTGGACGACGTCCGGACGTCCCGCCGGGAGCTGCACCATGTGATCCGCACGCTCGACGACGAGATCATGCATGTCTTCGCCTCGGCCTTCGCCGACGTGAACGAGCACTTCTGCAACTTGATCACCACCTTGTTCCCCGGCGGCACCGGTCGCCTGTCTCTCACCGATGCCGAGAACCTGCTCGACACCGGCGTCGAGGTCGAAGTGCGACCCGCCGGTCGCAACGTTCGCCGCCTCTCGTTGCTGTCAGGTGGCGAACGGTCATTGGTGGCGCTGGCGTTCCTGTTCGCGGTGTTCCGGAGTCGCCCGTCGCCTTTCTACCTGATGGATGAAGTAGAGGCGGCGCTCGACGATGTGAATCTCCATCGGTTCCTCGGCTTGGTTCACGAGTTTCGCGAGGAAGCCCAGTTGATCATCGTGAGCCACCAAAAGCGGACCATGGAAGCCGCCGATGCGCTCTACGGCGTCACCATGGCCCCGGGCGGTTCGTCCAAAGTGGTGAGCCAGAAGGTGCCGCGTCGCCAAGGTGATTCGGGGGTACCGACCCTGGATGCCGATCCGGCCGCCGTCGGTGGCGATGTCGGCGAGAGCGGGGACGTCGAAGTTGTGGGGCGGACGGAGCCGTGATCGATCCGGGGCTCATCACATCGACATCGGACGTGATCATCGGACTGGCGGTCGCGGTGCCGGTCGTGGTCGTCGGCGGTGGCGTGGCCCTGGGCGTTCGCCTGAGGGGACGGGGTCGGAAGCGTCAACGTTCCACGGTCGTTCGGGAGGAAGCACCACCGGGTGCCCTGCCGTCACCGAAAGCTCCGCCGGCTCCGGTCGGCGGGGTCGCCGACGTCGGAATCAGAGCTCCTTCGGTCGAGGTTGCCCCAGCGGTCGAGGTTGCCCCAGCGGTCGAGGTTGCCCCAGCGGCCACGTATCGCGGACGGATGGGGAAGGCCCGTGGTCTGCTGTCCGGGTACCTGGGCTCGGTACGGGCGAGGGCCAAGATCGATGCTTCGACCTGGGATGACCTCGAAGAGGCCCTGATCCGCGCCGACGTGGGTGTCGGGGCCACTGACGCTCTGCTCGACGACCTTCGGTCGCGGGTGAAAGCCGGCGAGATTTCCGGCGCCGATGGCCTGATCGACGCGTTGAAAGCCGACCTGGTGGCCACGTTGTGCACCGCCGACGCCAGTTTGGCGGTGCCGGGGTCGGGATCGGAGCAGCCGGGCGATGACGATTCCGGCAATGGGCGCTCGGTGGATGTGTGGCTCTTCGTCGGAGTCAACGGCGTAGGAAAGACCACCACGGTGGGCAAAGTGGCCAGCCGGTTGTCTGCCCAGGGCACCAAGGTCATGTTGGCTGCTGCCGATACCTTTCGGGCTGCGGCCGCCGAACAGCTCGAGACGTGGGCATCCCGCTCCCACGCCGACATCGTGCGAGGTGCCGAGGGGGGAGACCCTTCCTCGGTGGTGTTCGACGCCGTGCAGCGTGCGGAGTCAAAGGGGCACAGCGTGGTGTTGGCCGATACTGCCGGGCGCCTTCACAACAAGGTGAATCTGGTCGAGGAATTGAAGAAGATCCGGCGAGTGGCCGACCGGTCACCGGGACAGGTCGTCGAGGTCCTGCTGGTCCTCGATGCCACGACCGGGCAGAACGGTTTGGCACAGGCCAAAGTCTTCACGGAGGCGGTCGATGTGTCCGGGGTCGTGCTCACCAAGTTGGACGGAACCGCGAAGGGCGGCATCGTGGTCGCCATTCAACGAGAGCTCGGTCTTCCGGTGAAGCTGGTCGGTCTTGGCGAAGGAGTCGGTGACCTTGTCGACTTCGACGCCGCTGCCTTCGTCGACGCGCTGTTCTGATGGATCGAACCGGAACATGGGAACGGGGTTGTGCCGCCGGAGAACCATCCTTGGAGAGCGCCGCCGGTTTGATCGTCCGCATCTGAGCCATGCGAATCGCAACGATGAGCTGTCTCCGGACGGGGACAGGCCCAATGTCGGATCGGCCCGGAGCCGACCAGCCCCGGTGCGGTCGGAAACCCCCGTTTCGTCCGGTAGCGTAAGGCACCCATGTTCGACAGCCTGACCGACCGATTCGAGGGAATTCTCAGCCGCCTGCGGAGCCGCGGACGGCTGAGTCCTGATGATGTCGACGAGGTGTTGCGCGAGATCCGCACCGCCCTGCTCGAAGCCGACGTCGAACTGGGCGTGGTCCGAGGGTTCACCCAGGCGGTACGAGCCAGGTGTGTGGGCCTCGAGCTGTCCCAGAGCTTGAGCCCCGGCCAACAGGTCATCAAGATCGTCAACGAAGAGCTGACCGCCATCCTGGGCGGTGAGACCCTGAAGATCTCCTACGCCAGCAAGCCTCCGACAGTTGTCCTTCTGGCCGGTCTTCAGGGCTCGGGAAAGACGACCGCGGCGGCCAAGCTGGCCCGGTGGTTCAAACAGCAGGGGCGCAACCCCTTGCTGGTGGGAGCCGACCTGCAGCGTCCGGCCGCGGTGGAGCAACTCCGGGTGCTCGGCGGCCAAGCCGGGATCACCGTGTTCAGCGAGTCAACCGATCCGGTGGCGGTGGCCGCCGCCGGTCTGGAGGAAGCTCATCGGCTGGGTCGGGATGTGCTCATCGTCGACACCGCCGGGCGCCTCTCCATCGACGAGGAGTTGATGGACGAGGTCCGCCATATCGCCGGCGCGGTCAAACCTGATTACACGTTCCTCGTCATCGACGCCATGACCGGCCAGGATGCGGTGTCGACGGCAGTTGCCTTTCACGAGGCCCTGACCCTCGATGGCGTCATTCTCACCAAGCTGGACGGTGACGCTCGAGGCGGCGCCGCCCTTTCGGTGAAGGAGGTGGTGGGCAGGCCCATCGCCTTCGCCTCCACCGGAGAGAAGCTCGACGACTTCGACCAGTTCCACCCCGGCCGGATGGCCGACCGCATACTGGGGATGGGGGATGTCCTCTCCCTGATCGAGCAGGCGGAGCGCACCTTTGACGAGGGCGTCGCCTCCAAGGGCGCTGCCGCCATGATCGAGGGGCGGTTTTCCCTCGAGGACTTCCTCGAGCAGCTCCAGCAGGTCAAGAAGATGGGCTCGGTGTCGGGGATGTTGTCCATGCTCCCGGGGGTGCCCAAGGATCTGAAGCAGGCGTCGTCGCTGGTCGACGACCGGCAGATCGGACAGGTCGAGGCGATCATTCGCTCAATGACTGCGGCGGAGAGAACCGATCCCTCGGTCATCGATGGCTCCCGTCGGGTCCGGATCGCAAATGGCAGTGGCACCGCCACCGCCGACGTGAATGCTCTCCTCAAGCAGTTCAAGGAGATGCAGAAGATGATGAAAGGCTTTGGCAAAGGCGGAATGGCCGGGGCCATGGGCGGCCTGGGCGGCCTCTTCGGACGCGGTCAGAACATGTCTCCCAAGGCGATGGCGGATCTGGCCGGGATGGCTGGCAATGTCGACGATCCATCCGCCTTCGGGGGACCGGCCGACGGTCCGGATGCCCTCGGCGCGGGCAACCCGTTTGCCGGTGCCGGGGCCGGCGCATCGTCCCAGCGGGCAGGTAAGCCCAGGGGGGGCAAGGGCGGGAAGAAGGGCAAAGGCGGAGGTCGGGTCACTCCCAAGGTCCGCTGAATGGGCCTCAGAGACCCGATTGCACACCGACCCCCCGGTTGGTGGGAGACTGTCGGGCGCTATCAACACAATGCAGAGGAGTTAATCGTGGCAGTCAAGCTCCGCCTCGTGCGGATCGGGAAGAAGAAGCAGCCGACGTACCGGCTGGTGGCGGCGGACAGCCGTTCGCCCCGCAACGGCCGGTTCATCGAGATCGTGGGCACGTACGCTCCCCGCGGCAAGTCGTTGGCAGAGCCCGACGCGGTGATCGAGATCGACAACACCAAAGCCGTGAAGTGGTTGTCGCAGGGGGCCCAACCCACCGAGCGGGTGGAGAAGCTTCTGAAGCAATCCGGAGCCCTGGACGAATTCGCCACCGCCAAGGCCACCAGGTGAACGACGACGTGGCGGTCGATTCCGCCGAGGACGTCAACACCATCGACGAGGTGGGCGGGCACGATGACGATGCCGGCAATCGGATCTCTGGTGGCACGCCCTTGGCCGTCGTGACGTATCTGGTGCATTCGATCGCCGGTGAACCGGAGGCGGTCGTGATCAACACCGAGGAGCGCACCGGTTCGGTGCGTTTCCAGATCCACGTGGCTCCCGACGACATGGGCCGGATCATCGGACGCCGGGGGCGGGTCGTACAGGCCATCCGCACGGTCGTCGCGGCGGCGGGTGCTCGTGACGGAGTGCAGACCAACGTCGACATCGCTGACGACTGAGTCGGTTTGGAGCCAGAGTTGAGCGGACCGGCCGAGCCCGGTCCGATGTTGCAGGTCGGGCGGATCGTGAAACCCCATGGGCTCAGGGGGGATGTGATCGTGTCGCTGTCGACCAACCGGGAAGAGCGGGTCGCCGCCGGGTCAACCCTCTGTTCCGATGATGGGCGGGAATACGTGGTGGTGCGCTCATCACCGCATCAAGGCCGGTTCATCGTGACGTTCGAGGGCGTCAACGGCATCGAGGCGGCTGACGCCCTTCGGGACACGCCCCTGTTCGCGTCCCCCATCGAGGACCCCGACGAGTTGTGGGTCCATGAACTGGTGGGGGCCCAGGCGGTGGACACCGCCGGTTGTGAACTTGGGTTGGTGGAAGGGGTTCAGGCCAACCCGGCCAGTGATCTGTTGGTGCTGGCCGGTGGAGCCCTCATTCCCCTGCGGTTCGTGGTCGGCCTCGAGCCCGGGGTCCGAGTCACGGTCGACCTGCCCGACGGACTTCTCGACCTGGCCTGATCGGACGAGTTCCCATGCGCATCGACGTCTTCACCATCTTCCCCGAAGTGATCGAGCACTACGGTGACGCGTCGATTCTGGGTCGGGCCCGGAAAGCCGGCCTTCTCGACCTTCGGGCCCACGACATCCGCTCGGCTTCGACGGACCCCCACCACGGGGTGGACGACGCTCCATTCGGGGGTGGGGCCGGGATGGTCCTGGCTCCGCAACCGGTATTCGGAGCGGTGGAAGCGGTGGAAGGGTCTGACGACGGCATGCCCCGCCCCCTCTTCCTCCTGACTCCCTCGGGAAGGAGGTTCGACCAGCAGGTGTCAGCGGAACTGGCCGGCCTCCCGTCGGGTTTCTCGTTGATCTGTGGACGTTACGAAGGGGTGGATCACCGGATCGTCGATCATCTGGTGGATGGCGAGCTGTCGGTGGGCGACTTTGTGCTGGCCGGCGGAGAATTGGCAGCGCTGGTGGTGGTGGAGGCGGTCACCCGCCTGCTTCCCGGGGTGCTCGGAAACGACGAGTCCACCGCCGACGAGAGCTTCTCGAATGGGCTGCTCGAGTACCCGCACTACACCCGTCCGGCGGAGTTCCGGGGATGGGAGGTGCCCCCCGTGCTCCGCTCCGGGGACCACGGCCGGGTCTCCAGGTGGCGCCACGGCCAATCACTGGCCCGTACCCTCCGACAACGCCCTGACCTGATTGACGGCAGAGGGGGATTGACTCCAGATGAGGTATCTCTCCTGGTCGAGATGCACGAGGTGCGCCTCCTACGCGATCACGGCTACGATTGGTGAGCCTCGTTGGGGCCGGCATGCCCGGTCTTCATGGTGGAGGCCCTAGTCAGGTAGTCGACCGTTGGGGTCGCTGACGTCGGGTGCCCGGCGAGCGGAGGACTCGAACGATCTGTGGAAAGACGCGCCCCATGAACCCGACCGACATCATTGACCGCGACAGCCTCCGGGACGACATCCCCGAATTCCGTCCCGGAGACACCGTCAAAGTGCACGTGCGAGTGGTCGAGGGTACCCGTCAGCGCGTCCAGGTGTTTCAGGGGGCGGTCATCCGTCGCCAGGGAACCGGCGCCCGCGAAACCTTCACCGTCCGCAAAGTCAGCTTCGGGGTCGGCGTCGAGCGCACCTTTCCGGTCCACTCCCCGGTCATTGCCAGAACCGAAGTGGTGTCGCTCGGGAACGTACGGCGGGCCAAGCTGTACTACCTGCGGGATCTTCACGGGAAAGCCGCCAAGATCAAGGAGCGGCGGACCGCCCGTCCCTGATCGGGCCGGGCCAGCGCCGAGCGTCGTGACCCCAGCCGGGCACCACGCATCATGAGCGAGGAGGATCTCGAGCGGTACGAGTCCGAGATAGAGCTGGCGCTCGTCCACGAGTACCGGGCGGTGCTCCCCATGTTTGCCTACGTGGTGGAAACCGAACGGCGGTTCTACCTGGCCAACAAGGTCGAGGTCGCCGTCCGCGGCGAATCGTCACCTGCGTGCGTCGAGGTCACCCTGTCCGATGCCTGGGTATGGGACATGTACCGCCCTGCCCGATTTGTCCCGTCGGTCCGGATCCTGACCTTCCGGGACGTGAACATCGAACGCCTTCCCGAGAAGGAATTGTGAACCCGGGCGCCGATCGGCGACAGGTGCTCGGCGCCGAGGGAGAGGCCACGGCGGTGGCTTGGTACGAGGACCACGGCTACGAGATCCTCGAGCGCAACTGGCGCCGTCGGGAGGGAGAGGTCGATCTCATCGTCCGTCACGGGCGAACCGTGGCGTTCTGCGAGGTCAAGACCCGCACCGACGATCGTTTCGGCACCGGGGCCGAAGCGGTCCTCGTCCCCAAGCAACGGCGGATCCGGAGGTTGGCGTCGCGATGGCTCTCGGAGCTGACGCCCGCCACCGGGCGCGATCTCGTCGAATTGCGATTCGATGTGGTGTCCATCACCGCCGGCCGGGTCGAGGTTATCGAGGACGCCTTCTGAGCCCGGGCTGGCGTGGTCGACGGGCCATCTCGTAGGTTGCGCTACATGGCAACCGAGTTCGAAACCATCATTGTGGAGAGGGACGAGGGCGTGGTCACCGTCACCATGAACCGGCCCTCCCGGAAGAACGCCGCCAACGGGACGATGTGGCGGGAACTCCTGGACATCTTCAATGACGTGGCCTCCGACCGAAACGACCGGGTGATGGTCCTCACCGGGGCCGGGGACGCCTTCTGCTCGGGAGCCGATCTGGGCGATGCGACGGATGTGGCCGGGCGCCCCGGGGATCCCTATCTGGTGCAGATGCGGGCCCTCAACGATGTGGCGCTCCGTCTCCACCGTTTGCCCAAGCCGACCATTGCCAAGGTCGGCGGGGTGGCGGCCGGTGCCGGGATGAGCATGGCCCTGGGTTGTGACCTGGTGGTGGCATCGGACTCCGCCCGATTCTCGCAGATCTTCTCCAAGCGAGGCCTGACGGTCGACTTCGGCGCATCGTGGTTGCTCCCGCGGTTCATCGGGCTCCACCGGGCCAAGGAGTTGGCCTTCTTCGCCGACATCATCGACGCCGATCAGGCCGCGGAGTTCGGCCTGGTCAACCGGGTCGTCCCCGCCGCCGAACTCGACGGGTTCGTCGAAGAGTGGGCCAGGCGCCTGGCTGCCGGGCCACCCCTGGCCCTGTCGATGACCAAGTCGTTGCTGAACAACTCATTCGCGGCTTCGATGGATGAGGCGCTCGAGGATGAGGCTCGCTCCCAATCCGTCAACTTCGCCTCGGCCGACACCGCCGAGGCGATATCGGCGTTCGTCCACAAGCGCGAGCCTCGCTTCGAAGGGCGGTAGCCGGCGATTGGCACACCGTCGGCGTAGAGTGCCGGTGGTGCTTCGAGTGGTCGCTCGCACCTGAGTATGGCGACCCTCCATCGTTAGCTTCCGATCTCTTCTCGTCCCCTCGGGTCGAGAGGTGATCGGATTGTGCCGATCGGAGGCGACATGATCGCCACTATTCCTTCCGCCGTCCTCATCGGGGTCGACGGCAAACACGTTTCAGTCGAAGTCCACGTGTCCAACGGACTTCCCGGCTTCACGATGGTCGGTCTTCCCGATGCCGCGGTTCGTGAGTCGAGAGACCGGGTTCGGGCCGCACTCCTCTCGAGTGGGCTTGCCTGGCCGCTCCGTCGGGTGACAGTCAATCTTGCCCCGTCGGGTATGCGCAAGGGAGGCGCGGGCCTCGACCTCCCGATTGCCGTCGGACTGCTGGTGGCATCCGGGGAGTTGGATCTCGGCACGGTCACAGGGATGGCGTTCATCGGCGAGTTGGGTCTCGACGGCTCGCTCCGCGGGGTGCCCGGCACGGTGGTGTTGGCCGAAGCCCTCGGGAACCATGTGTTGGTAGTCCCCGAGGTCGGAGCCTGTGAAGCCGGTCTGTCGGGAGACCACCCGGTGCGATCGGCACCGACGCTCGCCATCCTGGTGGAACGTTTGTTGGGGCACCAGCCGTGGGATCAACCGGTTCCGCCCCGCCCCGGCACCTGCCCGGCCCCCGGGGGCCGGCCCCCGGGGGGATCTGCCTCCCGGCACGGTGACCTGTCCGATGTCCAGGGTCAGCGCCTGGCTCGTCGTGCCTTGGAGGTGGCGGCCACCGGCGGGCACCACCTGTTGTTGGTCGGACCCCCGGGCTCGGGCAAGACGATGCTGGCCAACCGGTTCCCGGATCTGTTGCCGGCACTGGAGAGGTCGACGGCCCTTGAGGTGAGCCGGGTGCACTCGGTGGCTGGCTTGCCGCTCCCTCCCGGTGGCCTGATGGTTCGGCCGCCGTTCCGCGCCCCTCATCACGGTGCGTCGCCGGTTTCGATGATCGGGGGTGGGACGACGTGGATGCGGCCGGGTGAAATCAGCTTGGCCCATGGGGGAGTGTTGTTCCTCGACGAACTGGGCGAGTTCCCCACCGTGGTACTCGACGCCCTCCGCCAACCGCTTGAGGAAGGCCAGGTCCGGGTGAGCCGGGCCCGGGGGTCCACCGCCTTTCCGGCCCGGTTCATTCTGGTCGGAGCCATGAACCCGTGCCCATGCGGTGAAGGCGGTGCACCCGGTTGGTGCCGGTGTAGTGAGAGCGCCAGGGAGCGCTACGCCCGACGCCTGTCCGCACCGCTCCTCGACCGGTTCGATATCGCTGTTCGGGTCGACCGGCCTGACGTCGACGATCTCATGGACGGGACACCGGGTGAATCGACGGCAGTGGTGGCCGAGCGGGTCGCGGCTACCCGATGTATGGCCGCCCGTCGTCACGTACCCACCAATTCGGAGTTGCCCGGGGCAACCCTCCGGAGTGATGCCCCGATGAGTGCCGCCGCCTCGAAACTGGTGGAATTGCAGATGCGATCGGGGACGCTGAGTGCCCGTGGTCTGCATCGGGTCCATCGGATCGCACGCACCATCGCCGACCTCGAAGGGGCCGGTGACATCGAGGTCTCCCATGTGCACGAGGCATTGCTCCTGAGGTGTCGGCGGGATCTTCTGCTGGGAATGGAGCAACGATGAAGCGGGTGGATGACTGCCTGGTCCATGCCGCGGCGTTGGCCGGACTCCCCGGCATCACCCCTGTACGCCTCGTCTCGGTCATGGCCGGGTTCGACCCGATGGAAGCGTGGACGGCTCTGGTGCACGGGCGCCACCCGGCGGATCCGGATCGACGGTTTGCCGCCGCCGCCCGCGCCACTGATCCGGCGGAAGTGGGGGAACGGTACCGACGGGCCGGTGTCCAGATACTGCTGCCCGGCGCAGAACAGTATCCGTCCATGCTGGTGGACGACCCCGGTGCGCCCGCGGTGCTCTTCGCCCATGGGGATCCTTCCGTGTTGGAGGGCCGGCCCCGGGTGGCGATCGTGGGGACCCGGTCCGCCACTTCGTATGGGCGCCAGGTCGCGGTCGACCTCGGGCGTGATCTGGCCTTCTCCGGCGTGGTGGTGGTATCGGGATTGGCCCGGGGAATCGACGGTGCCGCCCACGCCGGGGCGCTTCAGGTCGCCGAAGGAGTGGGCGCCCCCCCGGTGGCGGTGGTGGGTACCGGGCTCGACGTCGTCTACCCTTCCTCCAGCGTCCGGATCTGGGATGAGGTGGTGGCCCGTGGCGTGGTGCTGTCGGAATCACCCCTCGGCACCCAGCCACTCCCCAAGGTGTTCCCGGCCCGGAACCGCATCATCGCCGCCCTCAGCGATGTGGTCGTGGTGGTCGAGAGCCACCACGGAGGTGGTTCGCTCTATACGGTGGACGCCGCCGCCCGCCGGGGCATCCCCGTCGCGGCCGTCCCCGGGTCGGTGAGAAGCAGGGCTTCCGAGGGCACCAATGGGCTGCTGGTCGACGGTTGTATTCCGGTCCGCGACGCCACTGATGTGATGGTGGCCATTTCGCTGGCCCGCTCGGGGCGTGACGCACCGGCCCCGGCCCAACGAACTGCGACCCTGGTAGCCGCCCGAGGAAGGAGGGCGATGTCACCGGTCGGCACAGTCGGTGCATCACCCGGAGTGGCCCATGGCCCGCCCGCACCGGTACTCACCGGGAGGGGTCTATCGGTGTTGGGTGCGGTCGACGACACGCCCACCTTGTTCGAGACGATCCTGTTGCGGACCGGCCTGGCCATCGCCGAAGCTGCGCAAGGATGTGACGAGCTGGTGGCTTCCGGCCGCCTGCTGGCCGGGGCGGGGTGGTGGTCGAAGCAGCAGCCGGGTCGCTCAGGCGCCGGGGAAGCCGCCTTGGCGCCAACCGATCGCGGTTGATGACACCGCCGACGCCGTCGGGGAAGCATCGAGAGGAGGGGCCGTGCACGAGGTCTGGTTGGTCTGGGCCCCGTACCAGGTGCCTCCGGACCCGGCCCACACCAGCCAGCAGGTCCCGCTCGATGCCCGAACCACCATGGTGATGCTTCCACCGCCGGCCGAGTTGGCCACGCTGATCACCGACGAACTGGTCGACGGCCCGTCCACGTAGGTGATGGATGGATTGGCCGTGGTGAGGAAGGTGACGGTGACGGTGCTGTAGTCGCCGCCGCTGGCTGCCTCTGCGGTGGCGGTGGTCAGCGATATCGACAGGGCCTGTTGGGCTTGCACATCGTCCGCCAGGCCCACACCCGGTGCGTTGGCGATGCCCGGTTTGGACTGCCCGTGCGAACCGAGCGTACTGATCAGAATCAGCGCCACCAGGATGGCGCTCACCAGCAGGCTCAACATGGTTGCCACCATGGAGAACCCGGAATCGGCGGTGGGCGGGTGTCTTGGTGCTTCCACTGGTCTCCCCTCGACCCATCGGTCCGGACCGTATCGGTGCGAACGCCGTGAGTGGAGTCCCTCGGATGACACGGTACCGCACAGGACGAGAGACATCGGGGTGTGCCCGGATGGACGCCGGGTACCCTTGGCCCGGTGATCGATTCGGTTGACGTGGTGCAGGTCCCCCGGCGGGGATTGCGGATGCCCGATCCGAGGGTCGATCCAGAGACCGGCGGTGAGTTCGAGCGTCTCGCTGCCGTCGCCCGACTGGCCGAAGAGAGCGGCTTCGATTCGCTGTGGGTCTCCGATGATGCGGGCCGGGCCGGGCATGAGAAGGGTCGATCGGCAGCGGTGTTCGAGGCGTACTCGCTGCTCGGCGCATTGGCGGTCCGCACCACACGGGTCGGGCTCGGTGTGTTCCCGCTTGGTCCCACGGTTCGATCTCCTTCGATGGTGGCCAAAATCATCACCGGTGTCGATGTGATCTCCCACGGTCGCGGCATTCTGGCGCTGGGGGTCGGTGGGAACCGTGATCACGAGTCGATCGATCGACTCTCCGAAGAGCTGCAGATATGTCGACAACTTCTCACCGAGGAGGCACCTTCGTTCGACGGCCGGTTCTATCGTCTCAGCCAGGCCGTCAACCGACCTCGTCCGGTGCGAGCCGGAGGTATCCCGCTGGTGGTGGTGGCCGACGACCCCGTCGCGGCCGACCCGGTTGCCCGCTGGGCGGATGCCGTTGTGGTGGGGGGGAAGCCGGCGAACGTGGAAGCCATGGTCCGTGGGCTCGATCAGCGGTGCCGGGTGGTCGGCCGGGCTCGGAACGCGGTGGGTGTCATCTGGAGCGGCGAGATCGCCGGGGGGCCTGACCGGCCGGCCGATCAGGTGCGGGCGATATCCGAAATGGGTGTGGCGGGGTGCGTGGTGTCCATTGCCGACGGCTATGACCCCGACACCATTCGTGCCACCGGGGAGGCCCTGTCAGGTATGACGTTCGAGTAGAGCCGAGCCGCTCCGACCTACTTGGTGTCGGCCGGCTGCATCACCACGTGGTCGGCCCGCACCCGATAGATGATCCTGACCTCGCCGGGTCGCCGCATCGGGTAGGTGTCGACATCCAAATATTTCTTGGCCAACGCATCGATGTGGGCGTCGGCCCCATCCTCGGTGGCCTCAACCGTGCCGCGGACGATCACGACGTTGTAGGGATCGTCGGGATCGACCACCGAGACGGCCACCGACGGGTTGCGGACGAGATTGGACTGCTTGGCCCGACCCTTGGCCGTATTGAACACCAGGTCGTCGCCGTCGATGTCGATCCAGACCGGGGTGAGCTGGGGCTTACCCTCCTGATCGACCGTCGCCACATTGGCGATCACCGGTCGGCTGATCAGGGCGCGGGCTGCCTGGGTCAACTGGGTGCTCATGCTGTCGTTTCTCCTTGGTACGGCGGTTGAGGGCACGAGCCTACCGACCCGTCCGGCCGGTCCGTACTGGTACGGTGCGCCATGCGCATAGGTGCTCATGTCAGGGCCGGAAAGGGCCTTGTCCCTGCCCTCGACCACGGGGCCGAGATCGGTGCCGACGTGGTGCAGATCTTCACCCAGAGCCCCCGGATGTGGAAGCCATCCCAATACGGCCCCGAGGTGCTGGCGGCCTACCGGGACGCCCAACGGGATCACCCCGGGGTGTCATCGACGTTCTGCCATGCCACTTATCTGATCAATCTGGCCACTCCCGACCCCGAGTTGGCTGACAAGTCACGGGCGTGTCTGCAGGCCAACCTGGCCACCGCAGAAGGGATCGGGGCTGAAGGCCTGGTGCTCCACATCGGCAGCCACCGGGGAAGTGGTTTCGAGACCGCTTTGCCCGGGGTGGCCGACGGGTTGCTCGAGGCTCTCGATTCCGTAGAGGTGGTCGATGCACCCTGCCCGATTCTGCTCGAGAACGCCGCCGGGGCCGGTGACACGGTCGGGCGCTCGTTCGAGGAACTGGCTCAGGTCATCGACGCCGCCGGTGGCGACGAGCGTCTCGGGGTCTGCCTCGACACCCAGCACCTGTGGGCTTCCGGGGTTCCCTTCACCACCGCCGAGGAAGCCGACGAGCTGATGTCCCTGGTGGCAGCCACGGTGGGTCTCGATCGCCTTCTGTGCCTACATCTGAACGACTCCAAGGTGCCGTTCGGCGCCAACAAGGATCGACACGAGAACATCGGGGACGGAACCATCGGAGCCGATGGTTTGGCTGCTCTGTTGGGTCATCCCGATCTCCAAGGATTGCCGGCCGTCCTCGAGGTGCCCGGAGACGGCGACGGTCCTCGGGCGGAGGACGTGGCGGCGGCTCGTTGCGCCTGGCAACAGGGCTTGTTGCTCCGGGGCTGAGGAGGCGCCACGGAGGGGAGGCGGAATTTGGAATAGGAATCATTCTCGGATAACATCGTAGGCGATCAGCTCATGAAAGACCTCCGCCGATGAACCTGTTCGCAACTGCCGCAGGACCCCGAATCTCCCGCCCTCCTCGAGCGGGAACGACCGTGGCCATCCTGGTGGTGGCCTGCGGTGTGCTGGGTTCATGCGCTACGCCGGCTGCGGATTCCGGCAGAGGCAGCGCCTCCGGGCCAGCCGTCACCCGCCTGATCGAAGTGGTGGCCGCTGAGGACGTCTGGGGCAGTATCGCCGCCCAGATAGGCGGAGATCATGCACACGTGGTGAGTATCATTACCAATCCAAATGCCGATCCGCACGGGTATGAGCCGACGGCCGCCGATGCCCGGTCCGTGGCGGAGTCCCAGTTGGTGGTGGAAAACGGGATTGGGTACGACCCCTGGGCTCCCAAGCTGGTGAGAGCGGATGGCGGGACTGTCGCCGTCCTCGACGTCGGCAATCTGCTCGGCATCGCTGACGGGGGGAATCCCCACCGGTGGTACAACCCGACAGACGTACTGGTGGTAGTCAATCAGCTCGTCACCGAATATCAGAAGCTCGATCCCACGGACAGCGCCTATTTCGTCGGGCGGCGGACCGCCTTCGAGACGACGGGGCTGGAGCAGTACCACGCCCTGATTGCCTCGATCGCATCGGCCTACCGGGGCACGCCGGTGGGCGCGTCGGAGTCGATCTTCTCCATGTTGGCGCCGGCATTGGGTCTCGACCTGGTCACGCCCGGTGCATTCCTGAAGGACATCAGCCAGGGTACCGACGTGTCGGCTGCCGACAAGGAGACGATCGATGCGCAGATCAAGCGACACCTGATCAAGATCTACGTGTACAACAGTCAGAACGTCACGCCCGATATTCAGGTGCAGCTCCGCGAGGTGAAGGCGGCCCACATTCCCTACGCCACCATCACCGAAACCCTCCAGCCCGCCGGCGCCAGCTACCAGGCCTGGCAGACCGGGCAGTTGCTCGGCATCCGGGCGGCACTGGACCAGGCGACGGCATAGTGGACCGATGACCGAATCCGCCACCAACCGGCCTCCCGATGCCCCCGGGTCTCCCGAGCCAACCCGTTCGCGGGGCCGTGCACCGGCGGTACAGATGGTGGATGCCGCCGTCCGGCTGGGCGGACGGGTGATCTGGTCCGAGGCGACGCTCGAGGTGGCGCCAGGGGAGTTCGTGGCCATCCTCGGCCCCAATGGCGCGGGTAAGTCGGTCCTGGTCAAGGCGCTCCTCGGCGCCCTCCCCCTCGCGGCGGGACGGGCAGTGGTGCTCGGACGCCCACCGGGGGAGGCAGGTGGGGACATCGGGTACCTACCGCAACGGCGGAACTTCGACCCCGGGCTGCGGGTGAGGGGCGTCGACATCGTCCGGCTGGGCAGTGACGGTGACCGTTGGGGTGTTCCGATTCCCGGAGGTCACCGGCTGTTCGAGAACCGGAGGGAGCAACGCCATCTGGTCGACGAGGTCATCGAACTGGTGGGTGCCACCGCCTATGCATCTCGTCCCATCGGAGAGGTGTCAGGAGGGGAGCAGCAGCGACTTCTCATCGCCCAGGCCCTGGTGCGTCGACCCCAGCTGCTGCTCCTCGACGAGCCGCTCGACAGTCTGGACCTTCCGAACCAGTCGTCGGTGGCGGCACTGATCTCCCGTCTCTGCCGAGAACGAGGGGTCACCGTGATGATCGTGGCCCACGATGCCAACCCGATCCTCTCGTATCTCGACCGGGTGGTCTACCTGGCCCGGGGACGGGCGGTTTCCGGCACGCCCGCCGAAGTCATCACCTCGGCCACCCTGACGTCGCTCTATGGGACGCCGATCGAGGTGTTGTCCGCCTCCGACGGCCGTCTGGTGGTGGTGGGTGAGCCCGAAGCGCCTGCCCACCACACCGACCGCCACGCCGGCCACGCCGGCCACGATCCAGGGTCGGCCCGATGACCGGGACTGTCAGCCGGCTCACCTGGGACATCCCCGGTGACCTCCACCAACTCTTCGGCTTCCATTTCATGGTCAATGCCTTCCGGGCCGGGACCGTGGTGGCGATCGTGGCCGGAGCGGTGGGCTGGTTCATGGTGCTGCGCCGGGCCAGCTTCGTGGGTCATACCCTGGCGGTGGTTTCCTTTCCGGGGGCGGCCGGCGCCATCTGGTTGGGAATCAGTGTCACCGCGGGCTACTTCGCCGCCAGCATCGCCGCCGCCCTGGTGATCGCCATGGTGCCGCCATCGAGGACCGGAGGCAGCACCAGCGGGGAGGCGGCGGTGATCGGCACTGTCCAGGCCTTCGCCCTGGCTTGTGGCGTGCTCTTCGTGAGTTTGTACAGCGGCATTCTCGACAGCGTCACCGGTCTGCTCTTCGGTACCTTCCTCGGCATCTCCGACCAACAGGTCGTCACCCTCCTGATTGTCGGTGCCGCGGTGCTGGTGGCGCTGGCCGCCATGGCCCGCCCCCTGTTCTTTGCCAGTGTCGACCCCGACGTGGCCTCGGCTCGCCGGGTTCCGGTCCGGCTGCTCTCCACCCTCTATCTGGTACTGCTGGGGTGTACAGCCGCGGAGGTGAGCCAGATCACCGGGGCACTCCTGGTGTTTGCCCTCCTGGTGATGCCGGCGGCGGCCGCTCAACAGGTGACGGCCCGTCCTGGGTGGAGTTTCCTCCTCACCATCACCCTGGCGCTGGCGGTCACCTGGCTGGCCCTGGGGGCTGCTTATTTCTTCACCTACCCGGTGGGCTTCTATGTCACGAGTTTCGGCTTCGGCGCCTACGCCCTGGCGGCAGCCGGCCGGGCCATCGGTGGGTGGACCGGGAGCCGGGCATCCGCCGACATGACGCCCCTGGTGGCGGTGGACGGATGACGGTCCTGGTCGCCAATCCGTTCATCGGTGGACTGCACATGCTCGATCATCCGTTCCTCCGCTACGCGTTTCTCGCCGGCACCTGCATCGCGTTGGCCTCGGGTCTGGTCGGCTACTTCGTGGTGTTGCGCAGTCAGGTGTTCGCCGGGGACGCGCTGTCCCACGTCGCCTTCACCGGCTCCCTGGCCGCTCTGGCGTTCGGTCTCGATCTTCGGGTCGGGCTCTACGGTGCGTGCATCGGGTTCGCCCTCTTGTTGGCATTCCTCGGGCGACGGGCCAACGCCGATGACACGGTGATCGGCAGCGTCTTCGCCTGGATACTCGGCCTGGGTGCCCTGTTCCTCTCCATCTACACCACCTCCCGGAGCGGCAGCGGGGGATTCACCGGAAACGCCGGCGTCAACGTGTTGTTCGGCTCGATCTTCGGGCTGTCCTCCGGCCAGGCCATCATCGACGGGGTGATCGCCCTGGCGGTGGTCCTGGTGGTGGCCATCATCGGCCGTCCCCTGTTGTTCGCCAGCCTCGACGAGGCGGTGGCCTCGGCCCGGGGCGTCCCTGTCCGCTGGCTCGGCTACGTTTTTTTTGTACTGGTGGGCATCACCGCCGGCGAGGCCACCCAGGCGGTCGGTGCCCTGTTGTTGCTCGGGTTGCTGGCGGCACCGGCGGGAGCAGCGCAGCGGTTGACACCGCAGCCGTTTGCCGCCCTCTGGCTGTCAGCGGCCATCGCGGTGGTCTCGGTCTGGGTGGGCCTCACCCTGGCCTACGCCTTCCCGCGGATTCCGCCCAGCTTCGGGATCCTGTCGGTGGCCACCGCTTGCTACCTCCTCTCGTTTCTGGTCACCACGGGAAGACGCCGGGTCGTCGATGGCGGCCGGGCCAACCGCCGCGGCCCCGGCAGTCGCCGGAACCTGGCCTCAACACACGGCGGGCCGTCGTAGTGTCAGAGCCAGTGATCATCAGCCCGTCTGTTCACGATCTGGTCGCCTTGCGGCTGGCGGGACTCGAACAGCGGTATACGCCACTGCGCCAGGCTCTGGTGGGGACACTGGCCACCGCGGGACGACCGCTGTCAATTCCCGAAATCCTGATCCGAACCGACGAGTTGCCACAGAGCAGCGCCTATCGCAATGTCACCGCTCTCATCGACGCCGGGGTTCTCCGACGAGTGACGGGAACCGATGACCATTCGCGATTCGAACTGGCGGAGGAGTTGGCCGGGCACCATCACCACCTGGCCTGTGGGCGGTGCGGGAAGGTCGAGGATGTGGCTCCGTCGCCCCGGCTCGAGCGGGCCATGGCCGAAGCCGCCCGGGTGGTGGCCGATGAGCACGGCTATGAGGTCACCGAGCACAACTTCGACCTGGTGGGGCTGTGCCCATCGTGCCGCTATCTGAACAGCTGACCACCTGCCTGCCTGCCGCCAACCACGCCAGGGGGTAGGGTCAACGCCCGGAATCGTTGGGGGGTTTCTCGAAGGAACCGACACCGAAAGGAACTGGCCATCACTACCAATCCAACCCGCACGGAGACCGACAGCATGGGTGCCACCGAGGTGCCGGCTGACCGGTACTACGGGGCCCAGACCGCCCGGTCCCTCCACCATTTCCCCATCGGCATCGACGTGATGCCACCGTCGCTCATTCGCGCCTTCGGAATTCTGAAAGAGGCCTCGGCCCGGGTCAACGCGGATCTGGGCAAGCTGGCCCCCGAAAAGGCGGAACTGATCATCGCCGCAGCCCGCGAGGTTTCCTCGGGTGCACTGAACGACCACTTCCCGCTGAAGATCTGGCAGACGGGGAGTGGTACCCAGACCAATATGAATGCCAACGAGGTGATCTCCAACCGGGCCATCGAAATGGCCGGAGGAGTGATGGGATCCAAGACACCCATCCACCCCAATGACGATGTGAACATGTCCCAGTCCTCCAACGACACGTTTCCCACCGGCATGCACATCGCCGCCGTCGAAGAGCTGACCCACCGGCTCATCCCCGCGGTGCGTCGCCTACGCGACTCTCTGGCCGACAAGTCCCAGGCCTTCGCCGGTATCACCAAGATCGGTCGGACCCACCTGATGGACGCCGTGCCTCTGACCCTCGGCCAGGAGTTCTCGGGGTACGTGGCCCAGCTCGATGCCGACCTCAGAAGGGTCGAATTCTCGATCGTGGACCTCTACGAGTTGGCCGCCGGCGGTACCGCAGTGGGTACCGGTCTCAATACCCATCCCGAGTTCGGTGGCCGGGTTGCATCCGCGGTGGCGGAGATCACCAGCCTCCCCTTCGTGACCGCCTCCAATAAGTTCGCCGCCCTGGCCGCCCACGACGCCTTGGTGGCATCCAGTGGCGCCCTGCGTACGTTGGCCGGGTCTCTGACCAAAATTGCCGATGACCTCCGGTGGCTCGGGTCCGGCCCCCGGTGTGGGCTGGGTGAGCTGCAACTCCCCGAGAATGAGCCCGGCTCGTCGATCATGCCGGGAAAGGTGAATCCGACCCAGTGTGAGGCGATGATCATGGTGTGCATCCAGGTCGTCGGCAACGACACCGCGGTGGCGGTGGCCGGTTCACGGGGGAATCTCGAGCTCAATGTGTGCAAACCGGTGATCATCCACAACGTGTTGCACTCGATCACCCTGCTGAGCGGGGCATGTGGGTCATTCACCGAGTTCTGTGTCGACGGGCTCGAGCCCAATGAAGACCGGATCCGCCAGCACCTCGACAATTCGTTGATGTTGGTCACCGCCCTCAACCCGCTGATTGGCTATGACAATGCGGCCACGGTGGCCAAACATGCGCACAAGCAGGGAATTACGCTCAGGGAGGCCACCGTGGGCCTCGGGTTCCTGACCGGCGAACAGTTCGACCAAGCGGTACGACCGGAGTCGATGACCCACCCATGACCGGATCGGCAACCGCCGACCGTGACCGCTGCCTGGTGAAAAGGGGGACGACCGTGAAGTCGGGGACGACCGATCTGAAAGGCGTCGACCTCACCGATCTCGATGTCTTCGCCGGTGGGTTTCCCGACGACGTGTTCACCCGGTTGCGGGCCGAGGCACCGGTGTGGTGGCACCGCCCGACGGTCCACACTCCCGGCGGGATCGGATTCTGGGTGCTCAGCTCCTACGCGATGATCATGGCTGCGGTATCCGACGCCGAGCTCTTCTCATCCGAGCGGGCCCCCGGCGCAGCCGGGGGTGGCACCATCATCGAGGACCTCCCCTACGGGTTCGCCTCGGGGGTTCTGCTCAACATGATGGACGACCCGCGCCATCACCGGATCCGCCGGCTGGTCACCCCGTCATTCACACCCCGGGCGCTGGCGCTGATGGAAGCAGAGATCCGCTCCCGGTCGCGGGCCATCGTGGATGGGATCGCCCAGCGGGGATCGTGTGACTTCCTGGCCGAAGTTGCGGTCGAACTACCACTGCAGGCGGTGGCGGCACTGATGGGGGTTCCCGACTCCGACCGGGCCAACCTGATGACCTGGTCGAATACCACGCTCGACTACGAGGGGAGGGATCTGGGCGAGAGCAACGACGCAGTGAGCCGCGCCGCCGCATCGATGGCGGAGTACGGGAGCCGGTTCATCGGGGAGAGGAAGGCATGTCCGGGCCCGGACATCATCAGCGCGGTGGTGGGCGCCACCATCGATGGCGATGACGGCGGGTTGGAACCGCTGACCGATCTTGAACTGGTGATGTTCTTCAATTTGTTGGTGGTGGCCGGCAGCGAAACCACCCGGAACTCGATAGCCCTGGGCATGGTGGCTCTCATCGACCGACCCGAGCAGCTCACGGCGCTCCGCGACGACCGATCGTTGATGGCGGGCGCGGTGGAGGAGATCCTGCGGTGGACGAGCGCCACCCTGTACAACCGACGTACGGCCACCCGGGACACGGAGCTCGATGGGCACGCGATTCGCCAGGGTGACAAGGTGACGTTGTGGTGGCCGTCGGCCAATCGCGACGAGTCGGTGTTCGAGGACCCGTTCCGTTTCGATATCCGGCGGGACCCGAACCCGCATCTCACCTTCGGCTATCGGACCCACTTCTGCCTGGGGGCCAATCTGGCCCGGATGGAGATCCGGTGCATCCTCGACGAACTGCTCGATCGGCTGGAGGGTTTCGCCCTGGCCGGCCCGGTAGAGCGGGCCCGTACCAACAAACACGCCGGCGTCTGCCATGTGCCGATGACCTTCCGCCCGCGCCGAACGACACCCGCGACGGTTGGACAGGGCAGCTGACCTGCATGCCCGAGGCGGTTGGACAAGTGTCCAAACGTATGTTTTCCTAGACCGCACCACCCGTCCTGCCGCTGTTGGGCGGGCAACCTCACGACTGCAGTTGGAGAGACCGAAGACCATGACCACTCATCCGGACGACCTGTACATCGGGCTGACCGACGGTGCGTTCTACGGCGGTGATCCGTTTCCGGCCTTTGCGTGGATGCGGGACAACGCCCCGGCGTACTTCGACGAGGAGGCGGGAGTGTGGGGCATCACCCGCTACGCCGACGTCAAAGAGATCTCCAAGGATCCCGACACGTACTCCAATGCCGGTGGTATCCGCCCCGACTCGGGACCGTTGCCCATGATGATCGATACCGACGCCCCCGAACACGTGCGTCGGCGGCGCCTGGTGAGCGAAGGCTTCACCCCCCGGCGGATTCGCCAGAGCGAGCCGGGCATCCGGGCGGTGTGCGACGACATCATCGACCGGGTGTGCGAGACCGGATCTGCCGACTTCGTTCGCGATATTGCCGCCCCGCTGCCGATGGTGGTGATCGGGGACAGGCTGGGCGTGGCCCCCGAAGATCGAGATGACCTGCTGCGGTGGTCCGACGACATGTTGAAGGCCCTCGGCTCGCCCGACCCCGGGCTGATGGACAACGCCGCGGCCGCCGCCATCGAATACGCCGGCTATGTGACAGCGGTGATGGAGCAGCGACGGAAGGACGGTAGCTCGGATGACCTGATCGGGACGCTGGTGCACGCGGAGATCGATGGCGATCGGCTCGACGACCAGTCACTGGTCTACGAGTCGCTACTCATCCTCATCGGTGGCGACGAGACGACCCGCCACGTGATCAGCGGTGGCATGTACGAGCTGTTGCGCCATCCCGACCAGATGGAGGCGCTGCGGGCCGACCGGTCCCTGATGAGCTCGGCGGTGGAGGAGATGCTGCGGTGGGTGACCCCCATCAAAAACATGGCCAGGACGTTGAGCAGGGATGTGGAGTTGCACGGCGAGACCCTGAGTCAAGGGCAGAAGCTCCTGCTCCTCTATCCGTCGGCCAACCGCGACGAGCGGGTCTTCGACAATCCTGACCAGTTCGACATCACCCGGAGTCCCAACGACCACGTGGCATTCGGCTTCGGAGCCCATTTCTGCCTGGGGAACCGGCTGGCCCGGATGGAGCTTCACGTGATGTTCGATCGGCTCCTCGATCGGCTCCCCGATCTGGCGCTGGTCGCCGATGCCGAGCCGCCCCGTCGTGAGGCCAACTTCGTGTCCGGGTACGAGACCATGCCGGTGTCCTTCACACCCACGGCACCGGTTGGCAGCCGAGCCTAAGGTGGGGGGAGAACGGAGGCCCGGCCATGCGTGATCCTGTACTGGGCGAGACAGACCTTGATGCGGCCATGAGCGGTCCCGGTGCCCCTGATTGGGAGTTGGCCGACGGAGCGCTGGTCAAGACGGTGGCCTGTGCCGGCTTCGTCGGGTCACTGGCCTTCGTCAACGAAGTGGGAGTGCTGGCGCAGGCCGCGGACCATCATCCCGACATCGATATCCGTTACAACCGGGTGAAGCTGTCACTGGTGACCCACGACTCGGGTGGCATCACCCAAAAAGACATCGACCTGGCCACCTGCATCGACGGGGTCTCGGTCGGCGTCAAGTAGGACTCGGGGCTACGGGTTCCCCCCAGCAACCAGAGTGCCCCGATCGACGAGGCTCAACCGACCGGCAGTTCCCACAGCGGGAACCAGCGATCGAGGTCTGCCTCGATGGCCAGGTCGCCGGCCACCAGGCTCTTCAGCTTCAGCTCTTGTTCGGTGTTGCGGTGTTCGGGGCCGTCGGGGACGAACGGATAGAACGTGCCCCGTTTGAACAAGTAGACCAGAAACCCCGTCGAGGTGAGCACCGTGGAGGGCCCGGGAGCCGAGTCGGCGGTCGAGGCGGCGGAGTCGGGGAGGGTGGCCACACCGAAGACCGAGCAGAGAAGTTGGGGTCCCCACCCGGCGTCGGAAAGTGACGAGTTGACCAGGTGGACCTCGGTGACCAGCGATTCGATGTCGGGGTTCTCCACTACCACCCAGTGGTAGCCGTAGCGGTCCTCGGCCGTCGCCAACTTGCCCTCACCGTCCATGGTGAGCAGCTTCATCACCTCAGCCTGCATGTCCTCGAACCCTTGCCCGGTCGGGGGTTTGTAACAGACGCCGGCCCGCCCGGAGGTGGTCATCCCCGCCGCGCTCTGGAGGGTGATGGCGGCCGACGGCAGTCCGAACAGCGAGTCGAGGTTGGCCTGCACCGGTTTGGTCCGGCCCAGCAGGGTGTTGAGCAGTCCCATCAGACCGGACGGCCCAACTCGGCCTCGATCTTCGACAGTTGGTCGAGGCGCTTCTCCAACGTCGGGTGGGTGGAGAATATCGTGGAGAGGCTGACCCCCTTGGTGGCGATGGCGGGGGTGAAGTAGAAGGCGTTGAAGCTCTCCGCCGCCCGTAGGTCCCGGGTCGGGATGCGGGACATCTCGCCTGTCACCTTCACCAGGGCCGAGGCCAGCGCCGAGGGTTGCCCGGTCAAGAGCGCCCCCGAGCGATCGGCGGCCAACTCGCGGTAGCGGGAGAGCGCCCGGGTGAGGAGGAAGCTGATGGCGTAGACCACCACGGACACCACCAACACGGCCATCTCCACCAGGGCGGCATTGTCATTCGAGTTGCTGTTGTTGCTGTCGTTGCTGCCCCCGAAACCGCCCATCATCCCGGTCCAGAACATGATGCGGGTGATCAACCCGGCCACCACTCCGAGAAAGCTGGCGATGGTCATCACTGCAACGTCGCGGTGGGCCACATGGGAGAGCTCGTGGGCCAGTACCGCCTCGAGCTCGGCCTCGTCGAGGCGGCGCATCAATCCGGTGGTGGCGCACACCACTGCGCTGTTCGGGCTCCGACCTGTGGCGAAGGCGTTGGGGACGTCGGAATCGGCAATGGCCACCCGTGGCTTCTTCATGTCGGCCAGCGCGCACAGTCGGTCGATGACCCCGTGGAGTTGGGGTGCCTGCTCGGCGGTGACCACCCGGCCACCCATTCCGAACAAGGCGATCTTGTCCGAGAACCAGTACTGGCAGAAGAGAATGATGCCGGCGATCACCAGCACCGCCACGTAGGAGATACCGAAGGCGATCAAGAGGCCGACCACCGCTCCGTAGAGGATGACCAGCATCAGGCCGGTGGTGAACATCCGGAGGTTCAGGCCCCGGTCCGAGGGGATGTTGCTGGCGGTACTCATCTGTTGGCTGTCACCCGTCGTCGGAAGAAGCCGAGTCGGCCAGCAGGCGCTTGGTTTCCGCCAAGGTGGAATCGGCGAACGGGACCACCAGCTCGGAGGGCGTGAAGGCGTCGTCCGGCAGGGTCTCGCCCACCCGTCGCACCTCGGCAGTCAAGGCCAACAGGGCCGCAGTGAAGGCAGTTTCGTCATCGGCGTCCACCGCATGCACCAGGGTGGTGTCCAGGTCATCGAGAGCCGCCCGATGCTCCTCGGGAACGTCGTATTGGGCCTCTCCGAGAATCCGGACGATCATGAGGCCGGCTGTTCGGGATTCGCGGGAGCCGCAGCCGGGGCGGGAGAAGCAGCGGCAGCGGTAGCGGAGGGGAGCTCGCCAGCGGGAGCACTGGCTCCGATTTCGGCCTTCAAGGCGGCAAGTTCGGTGTCGACAGCATCGGTGGAGGACAGCTTGTCCAACTGAGCCTGAATATCGTCGACAGGCTGGCTCAGGTTGGTGAGGGCCCCCGATGCCAACAATTCGTCCATGGCCCCGGCCCGGGCCTGCATGCCATCGATTTTGTCCTGGGCCCGTTGCATCGACATGCCGGCGTCGCTCATCGATTCGGAGATGCCCGAGACGGCTTCACCGATCTTCGTCTGGGCCTCGGCCGCGGTGTAGGTGGCTTTCATGGTCTCCTTCTTGGTGCGGAAGGAGTCGACCTGGGTCTGCAGTCTCTGGGCGGTGTCCACCAGTTTCACTTCTTGGCCGGCCACCTGCTCGTGTTGGGTCTGCAGGTCGGTGAGTTGCTCGGCGAGCGCGGCCCGGCGGGCCAGCGCCTCCCGGGCCAGGTCCTCGTTTCCCTGGCCGAGCGCTGCCTTGGCCTGCTGTTGCAACTTGTCGGCCTGCTGCTGGAGCTGATTGGCCTGTAGCTCGATACGCTTCTTGGCCGTGGTGACATCGGCCACGCTGCGGCGGACCTTCTGGAGGCTCTCCAACTGCTTCTGGTAGGAGAGGTCGAGGGATTCCCTCGGATCCTCAGCCTTGTCGAGCAGCTTGTTCGTCTTTGCCTGGAAAATTCCAGACAGGCGTTTCATGACACCCATGGTGGTCGATCCTCCCTCGTTCTTCGTCAGGGGAGCTTAGGTGCTCACCGGCCGGTAGCGTGATCACCGTGCCCGAACCGCTTTGTCTGCTGACAGTTCACGCCCACCCCGACGATGAGGCGTCCAAGGGTGCCGGGACGGTGGCCCGGTACCACCAGGACGGCGTCCACACGGTATTGGTGTGTTGCACAAGGGGGGAAGAGGGGGAAATCCTCAACCCGGCGCTCGACACCCCCGACGTCCGGTCCCGGCTGACCGAGGTGCGACAGGAGGAGTTGGCCCTGGCCGCCACCATCATTGGCTATGACGACGTGGAGATGCTCGGCTATCGCGACTCGGGCATGGCCGACTCCGAGGCCAACGCCAACCCCGCATGTTTCGCCCGGGCGCCGCTCGACGAGGCGGTGGAACGACTGGTGGCCATCATCCGCCTCAGCCGGCCCCAGGTCATGGTCATCTACGGGGACGAACAGTCCGGCTACCCGCACCCCGACCATCTCAGGGTGCATGAGATCGGAATCGTCGCCTTCCGGGCGGCCGGAGATCCCCGCCAGTTCCCTGACGCCGGCGAGCCATGGCAGCCGACGAAGCTCTACTACACGACGTTTTCGGTAGCTCGTTTCCGGGAACTCCACCTCAAGTTCGAGGAACTCGGGCTCGAATCCCCATTTGACGACAGTTGGAAGAAGCGGTGGGAAGGTATGACCGAAGCGCCTATCACCACATCGGTGGACGTCTCGGCCTTTGGCCACGTCCGACGTGAGGCGCTGTTGGCCCACGCCACCCAGGTGGATCCGACCTCACGGTTCTGGTTCGGGCTCCCTCCTGAGGTCATGGATGCGATCCACCCCCACGATGACTATCAGTTGGCCCTGCTGGCATCGGACTCGGGTGGCGGCGTTGTGATCACCCCGGTGGATCCGCGCTCCATGGTGGCCCCCGACTCGATCGAGAGTGATCTGTTCGCCGGGATCCCCAGGTCTTGAGGAAGCCGGGGGTCCGGTGAAGCGGGCACGCCCCCGGTCAAGCGGGCACGTCCCCGGTAGCATCGGGGTCCTGTGAGCACGTGGCTGACTGACGAATGGTTCGAAGAGACCCGGGCACTGGCGGCCACCCAACCCGAGCACCCCGGCCTGTCGGCCCGCATGCAGTTCATTGTCACCGGGGGTGCCGACGGTGAGGTGCACTACTACTGGGTGCTCGAGGACGGTCTCTTGTCCCAGAGTGGGGTCGGCGATGTCGACGACGCTGACGTCATCCTGACGACAGCACGCTCGGACGCCATGGCCATGGCCAAGGGCGACCTGGATCCGAACGTTGCCTTCATGCAGGGTCGGATGAAGGTCAGCGGTGCGATGGGCATCATGATGCGGCTGCTCCCGGCCACCAATACCCCCGAATATCAGGAGTTACGCCGCCGGATCGTCGACATCACCGAGTTCTGATCTCTCCCACAGTTCCCGAGTGGGCTTCGTCGAGGAATGGCCCGTCGCTTCCTCGTTGCCCACGTGGGGGAGGGCGCCACGGTGGTCACCGCCGGTCTGCGGACGTACCGTCAACGGACCAAAGACGTCCATGCGCACCAGCGCCTCGTCGGGCCACCTCCCGTAGTCGCAACTGATGCGCCATTCGAGCATCGGCCGTAGACCGACCCGTGGAAGCCCGGTCACCGGCCCTGGCAAGTTCGGGCCGAACGGAAGTGATCCGACCCGCTCGACGCGTTCCCGTAGAAGCGGATGCTGTCGACGATTGGCCAGGTGCAACTGGCGAAGGTATCGGTGGGCCGCCGATCCGGAAAACACCGGTGAAAACTGGTGTACCGACGGTAAATGTGGCGCGGGACCGCAAGGTCATGGCTGAGTAGCCGTTCTCCTAACCGAGATCAGAATTCTTGTGCTCACCGAATAACAGGGGGTGCCAGGTTGCGCGGCACGTTGACGGTGGACAGAGGGGAAGGGGAGAGATGACCTACAATTGCAAACCCGACGTGCCGATGTTTCGAAAGGGGCCCGCCGGAAGCTGGGGGATGTGGTGGCGCTGTCTCACCATTGGTGGAGTGGCCATCGCCACGTTCTCGGTCGCCGCCGCGGGCGCATCAACTCCCGCTCCTCACACACTTGCCTTGCACCACCATGCAGTCACCAAGACCTACGTGGCGACTGCATGGCCCGGATTGATATCGCAGGCCGCACCGGCTTCACCGGCTTCACCGGCTGCTTCACCATCTGCGTCATTGATGTCGGCACCTCCAG
>JADGOI010000058.1 GCA_017883075.1 Acidimicrobiales bacterium | reverse complement strand
GGTGGCTTCTTCGCCCAGAAGGGAGCCGTCGACTACTCGGGTGGCTATGTGATCCACCTGGCCGCCGGGGTGACCGGTTTCGTGGCCGCCTGGGTGATCGGTCCCCGACTCGCCCGTGACCGCAAGCACGGGGTGCCCAATAACCTGATGATGGTGGCGGTGGGTGCCGGCATCCTGTGGCTGGGTTGGAACGGCTTCAACGGAGGCGACCCCTTCTACGCCGGTACCGACGCCACCGCCGCGGTGCTCAACACCAACCTGGCCACCGCTGCGGCCATGTTGACCTGGGTACTGATGGACATGTTCCTCACCAAGCAGAAGAAGGCCACCTTCTTAGGGGCCATCAACGGCATGATCTGCGGCCTGGTGGCCATCACACCGGGGGCAGGGTGGGTCAACGGGTATGGAGCCCTGGCTGAGGGCCTCATCGCCTCGGCCGTCGTGTGGGTGGCTTGGTACAACCTGCCCAAGATCCGACCGTTCAGCAAGGTCGATGACGCCCTGGGCGTGGTCTACACCCACGGGATCGCCGGCCTCACCGGCGGGCTGCTGGTCGGCTTCTTCGCCGACCCGGGCATGTTGGAGTACATCGGCACCGGCACGGCCGCCCCCGGCTTTTCGGTGAGCGGGCTCTTCTACACCGGCTCGTGGCACCAGGTGTGGGAGCAGTTCCTCGCGGCATCCTGGGTCATCTGCTTCACCGCCATCGCCAGCTTCGTCCTCCTGCAGATCGTCAAGCTGCTGGTCGGGCTGCGAGAGTCGGATGAGAATCTCGAAGTCGGGGACCTGGCCATCCACAACGAGGAGTCGGAGCCGCAAGAGACCTTCGCCGAACGGCTGGGATCAGGTGGGTCCTCGACCCTCGAACCTGCAGGCGTGTAAATCCCCCACTACCAAGTGGACCGCCCTAACCTGGGTTGGGGCGGTCCACACAACCTTCGATGGCAGTATCGGTTCGACGAAAGGAACAGAACGTGAAACTTGTCGTAGCGGTGGTGAAGCCGTTCAAACTCGATGATGTGAAGGAAGCCCTCAAGGTCCTGGGGGTGCACGGGCTCACCGTGACCGAAGTACAGGGGTTCGGCCGGCAGCGCGGGCATACCGAGGTCTACCGGGGGGCGGAGTACGAAGTCGAGTTCGTCCCCAAGGTCCGCCTCGAGATAGTGGTGGACGACGACCAGGTGGAGGAGGTCACCACCGCGGTGGTCGACGCCGCCGGCACCGGCAAGATCGGTGACGGCAAGGTGTGGGTCCTCCCGGTGGAAGACGTCATCCGGGTCCGCACCGGGGAGCGCGGCCACGACGCCCTGTAAGGGCGAGTGACGCCCGGGCCCGAAGAGGTCACGTACCGATGAGGGCAGGGTGGCGACCGTGATGCTCCGGGCCGGCTCGTAATGACAGGGGTGCCTGCCCGAGCAACGGGTGCGGGCAGGCACCCCATCGGCAGCCCCACCCTCGGGTGTGCCCGGGACCCGGGCGGCAACGTGGTTGTGTTCGAGACGGTCTTCCAACACCGTGCGCACCGGTCCCGGAAGGCAGCCAGTGCCTCGGGCAGTTCGGTCGGGCTCATCCCGCGGCCCCGGACAGTCGAATTGGTCACGCCTATCGATAAGGCGGTTTCAAGAGTTCCCGATCGTTTTTGATAGGTGTTTCGAAAACAACTACCGGGAGGGTCGCACTACCGGTAGGCACGGTGGGGACCAACCGGGCGCCCCCGCCACCCTCCCGGATCAGCCGGCTTGGCGGGCCACCGCATCGGCCGCGGCCTTGGCCGCATCGGGATCGCCCAGGTACCCACAGGACAGAACCGATAGGTCATCGGACAGGCGATAGCGGAAGGGGATGCCGGTGGGGACCTCGAGTCCCACGATGTCGTCGTCGCTGATGCCGTCGATATGTTTGCGCAACGCTCTCAGACTGTTGCCGTGGGCCACCACCAGCACCGCCCCGCCCCGGGCTCCTTCGACGCAGAGATCGGGAACGATGGCGTCCTCCCAGTAGGGGACCACCCGGGCCACCACATCGGCCAGGCACTCGGTGGCGGGAAGGGCGTCGACCGGTACGTCCCGGTAGCGCGGGTCCCCGGCCGGGTGACGCTCGTCGCCGAGCGCCACGGGAGGGGGTGGGGTGGCGTAGCCGCGCCGCCAGGCATCGAGCTGCTCTTTGCCGTAGAGCTCGGCCGTGTCCTTCTTGTTCTTCCCCTGCAGGTCTCCGTAGTGGCGCTCGTTGAGCCGCCAGTGGCGCCGGACCGGCAGCCAACTTCGCTGAGCGGCATCGAGGGTCAGGTTGGCGGTGCGTATGGCCCGGGTGAGCACCGAGGTGTGAAGAACTCGCAGGTCGAGGCTGGCTTCGGCCCCCAACAGCCTCCCCGCCTCGGTGGCCTCGGCCTCCCCTTGGGGGGTGAGGTCCACATCGTGCCAGCCGGTGAAGAGATTCTCGGCGTTCCAGGTCGATTGGCCGTGGCGGAGGAGGACCAGGTCGGGCATGGGGCGAGCGTATCCCCACTGGGGCCCACTACACATGAGCAAAATCCAGAAGAAAACCTATACACATCGTACTCAACTTTGTTATACTACCCTCTGTAACCAAATTAGGATCTATGCCAGAGATGAACAGAATCGGTAGAGGTGCCCCGAGGACGGGCGCTGAGCAGAGGAACAGAGGAGCACACGATGGCTAAAGCAGTAGGTATTGACCTCGGGACCACCAACTCGGTGGTGAGCGTGCTGGAGGGCGGCGAGCCTGTCGTCATCCCCAACGCCGAAGGCGGCAGGACGACCCCGTCGGTGGTCGGCTTCGCCAAGTCCGGCGAAGTTCTGGTGGGCGAGGTGGCCAAGCGCCAGGCCATCACCAACCCCGATCGGACCATCCGGTCGGTGAAGCGTCACATGGGGACGTCGTGGACCGTCGACATCGACGGCAAGGACTACACCCCCCAAGAGATCTCCGCCCGTATCTTGGGCAAGCTGAAGAGGGACGCGGAGGCGTTCCTGGGCGACACGGTGAACCAGGCGGTCGTCACCGTGCCTGCCTACTTCGACGACGCCCAGCGCACCGCCACCAAAGAAGCCGGCGCCATCGCCGGCCTCGAAGTGCTGCGCATCATCAACGAGCCGACCGCCGCCGCCCTCGCCTACGGCTTGGACAAGGAAGGGGCCGACCAGACAGTGCTGGTGTTCGACCTCGGTGGTGGCACGTTCGACGTGTCCCTCCTCGAGATCGGCGACGGTGTCTTCGAGGTCAAGTCCACTTCGGGCAATTCCAAGCTGGGTGGTGACGACTGGGACCAGCGGGTCATCGACTGGTTGGTGAAGACCTTCAAGGACACCGAGGGTGTCGACCTGTCCGCCGACAAGATGGCCACCCAGCGCCTGCAGGAGGCGGCCGAGAAGGCCAAGATCGAACTGTCCTCCCTCCAGGAGACCCAGATCAACCTGCCGTTCATCACCGCCACCTCCGAGGGGCCCAAGCACCTCGACGTGAAACTCACCCGGGCCACCTTCAACGAGCTGACCAAGGATCTGGTCGAGGCGTGCAAGGGACCGTTCGACCAGGCAATCGCCGACTCCGGATTGACTACGGATGACATCGAACACGTGGTGCTGGTGGGCGGTTCCACCCGCATCCCCGCGGTACAGGAGCTGGTCCAGGCCATGACCGGCAAAGAGGCCCACAAGGGCGTGAACCCCGATGAGGTGGTGGCCATCGGTGCCGCCGTCCAGGCCGGTGTATTGAAGGGCGAGGTGAAGGACGTACTGCTCCTCGACGTGACCCCGCTGTCGCTGGGCATCGAGACCAAGGGCAGCGTCATGCACCGTCTCATCGAGCGGAACACCACCATCCCCACCAAGCGGAGCGAAGTGTTCACCACCGCCGACGACAACCAGCCGTCCGTGGAGGTCCACGTGCTCCAAGGCGAGCGGGAGATGGCCATGTACAACAAGACGCTGGGCAAGTTCCAACTGGTGGACCTACCGCCCTCGCCCCGCGGCGCTCCGCAGATCGAGGTCACCTTCGACATCGATGCCAACGGGATCGTGCATGTGTCGGCCAAGGACCGGGCCACCAACAACGAGCAGTCGATGACCATCACCGGACAGTCCTCACTGGCCAAGGACGACATCGACCGCATGGTGAAGGACGCCGAAGCCCACGCCGAGGACGACCGCCGCCGCAAGGATGAGGCCGAGGTCCGCAACAACGCCGACACCCTGGTGTACCAGACCGAGAAGCTGCTGAAGGATCAGGGCGAGAAGTTCGAGGGCGACGAGAAGGAGAAGGTCGAGTCTGCGCTGAGTGCGTTGAAAGAGGCTCTGGCCGGCACCGACGTGGAGGGTATCAAGACAGCCACCGAAACGTTGCTGACCGCCAGCCAGTCCTTCAGCCAACGTCTGTACGAGGAGGCCTCCAAGGAGCAGGCGGGTGGCGCCGCCGGAGGCGGGGCTGCCGCCGAGGAGGCGTCGGACGACGAGGTGGTCGACGCTGAGATCGTGGACTCCGAGCCCGAGACCCCCAAGGGCTGATCGTCCATGACAGGTAGCCACGAGACACCTGATGGACCCGGAGCGGACGCACCAGAAGCCGAGGTGGCTTCTGGTGCCGACGCCGCCTCGCGGGCCGGCGCCTTCGGGGTGGCCGGCGAGCAGATCGACCCAACGGTTGTCGCTGCCGATGTCGTCGCTGCCGATGTCGTCGATAGCGGCGACGCCACTGGTGACGACGCCGAAGACGAGGTGATCGACGGAGAAGTGGTCGATCCGTTGGCGGCGGTGACCGCCCAACGTGACGAGTACCTCGATTCGCTCCGCCGTCTGCAGGCGGAGTTCGAGAACTACCGCAAGCGGGTGGCGAAGCAACAGAGCGAGCAAGCCGTGCGGGCCACCGTTTCCCTGGTGAACAAGCTGCTGCCGGTGCTCGATGCCCTCGACCTGGCCGCGGCCCACTCCGGCGACGCCGAGTCCGATGATGCCCGGGCCCTGGTGGCGGCGTCCTCTCTGCTCAACGGCGCCCTGGAGATGGAAGGCCTCGAGCGCATCGACCCGGTGGGCCAGCCCTTCGATCCCAATGCCCACGAAGCAGTGGGGCATCTTCCCGCCGAGGCGAAGACGGATGTGGAGCCTGTTGCCGACGAGGCCGGCGATGGCGCCGGCGACGAGGCACCCTCCCCTGACGGTCCGGTGGTGGGCCAGGTGATGCGGGCCGGCTACCGGTTCAAGGGCACGGTGGTCCGTCCGGCCATGGTGATGGTGCACGGATAAGACGGTGGCTCCGCAGCGCGAATGGTTCGAAAAGGACTACTACAAGGTGTTGGGCGTGTCGGATACGGCCACGCCCAAGGAGATCACCAGCGCCTATCGGAAGCTGGCCAAGAAGCACCACCCTGACACCAACCCGGGCCAGGAGGAGAAGTTCAAGGAGATCTCCGCCGCCTACGACGTGCTCAACAGTGCCGATACCCGCAAGGAGTACGACGAGGTCCGCACCATGGGACCGATGTCGGGCGGTGGCGGGTTCCCGGGAGGTTTCGGGGGTGCCGGCGGCGGGGGATACCGGGTCGAGGACGTAGGGGATCTGGGGGACATCTTCGGCAGCCTCTTCGGGAGAGGCGGACGGCGCGGAGGGGGACGCGGCGCGCCCGCCGGCACTGGGCCCCAGCGCGGCTCCGACGTCGAAACCGAGCTCAACCTCTCGTTCGAGGATGCGGTGCACGGGGTCACCACCTCGGTGCACCTCACCACCGATGCCCGGTGTCATACCTGCTCGGGCTCGGGCGCCGCCCCCGGGACGCATCCGGTCAGCTGCCCGCGCTGTAACGGCACCGGCTCCCTCCAAGACAACCAGGGGTTGTTCTCCCTGAGCCAGATCTGCCCGCAGTGCAGTGGTCGGGGCACCATCGTCACCGCCGCGTGCCCGGCCTGCCAGGGGACAGGGATCGAGCACCGCGATCGCGCGGTGAAGGTGAGGATCCCGTCCGGGGTCGAGGACGGGCAGCGCATCCGGGTGAAGGGCAGGGGAGCGGCCGGACGTGGCAACGGCCCCAGTGGTGATCTCTACGTGGTGGTCCGGGTGAATCGTCACCCGGTCTTCGGCCGCAAGGGGAAGAACCTCTCCCTCACCGTTCCGGTCACCTACCCCGAGTTGGTCCTCGGCACCACTCTCACCGTGCCCACCCTCACCGACCCGGTCACCCTGCGCATCCCGCCCGGGACCCCGTCAGGGCGCACCTTCCGGGTGAAGGGCCGCGGGGTGCCCGCCGGCAAGAAGACCACCGTCGGCGATCTACTGGTCACCGCCGAGGTGGTGGTGCCCGACACCCTCACTGACGAGCAACGGTCGACGGTGGAGACACTGGCCGGGCTGCTCGACGAAGCGCCACGGGACTTCGAGGGGGTCTGAGATGACTGATGATCCACGCACCCGGGCCGTCTACGTGATCTCGGTGGCTGCCGAGCTGGCCGGGGTCCATCCCCAGACCCTGCGGGCCTACGAGCGCAAGGGACTGCTCGACCCCAGCCGCACCCGGGGCGGGAGTCGCCGTTTCAGCGAGGAGGACCTGGCTCGCCTGCGGCACATCGGCGAGCTCACCAACGCCGGCCTCAACCTCGAAGGGGTGAAGCGGGTGATGGATCTCGAACGAGAGGTGGCCCGTCTGCTGATGTTGGTTGACGCCACCCGCGCCGATGCCCGTGAGGCGGTGGCCCGTGCCCACCAGCTCTACCGACGCGACCTGGTGCCCGTGTCCCAATCTATGGTGCCCACCCGGCCTCAGGGCCGGGCCACCCCCCGAGGAGGAGTCATCCAATGAGCATGAACCCCGAACGTTGGACCCTCAAGACCCAGGAGGCCTTCAGCGCCGCCGCCGAGCGGGCCAAGGCCGACAACCATGCCGAGATCACCCCCGACCACATGCTGACCGCGGTGCTGAGCCAAGTCGATGGGATCGCCGGTCCGGTACTGACCCGGGTGGGGGTGGAGCCGGCGGTCGTCCGCGACCGCATCGAAGGCGAGCTGGCCCGGCTGCCCCAGGCCTTCGGGGGGGAGGCTCCGGGTATCAACCGGGGACTGCGCGAGGTGTTGGAGTCCGCCGACACCGTGCGGCGCGACATGGGCGACGAGTACCTGTCGGTGGAGCACCTGGTGCTGGCCATGGCCGATCGGATCGGGGTGGATCAAAAGGCCCTGCTCTCGGCTCTGCGCGACGTGCGCGGGAGCCATCGGGTGACCTCCCAGGATCCCGAGGCATCGTTTCAGGCCCTCGAGAAGTACGGCCGCGACCTCACCGCCCTGGCCCGCCAGGGGAAGATGGACCCGGTCATCGGGCGGGACGAAGAAGTCCGTCGGGTGATTCAGGTGCTGTCGAGGAGGACCAAGAACAATCCCGTCCTGATCGGTGAGCCCGGAGTGGGCAAGACAGCCATCGTCGAGGGCCTGGCCCAGCGGATCGTAGAAGGCGACATACCCGAGGGGCTGAAGGGCAAGCGGGTCATCGCCCTGGACATGGCCTCGATGGTGGCCGGGGCCAAGTACCGCGGCGAGTTCGAGGAGCGGCTGAAGGCGGTGCTCAAAGAGATCACCGACGCCGAGGGCGAGGTCATCACCTTCATCGACGAACTGCACACCATTGTGGGCGCCGGCGGCGGGTCGGAAGGGGCGATGGACGCCGGCAACATGATCAAACCCATGCTGGCCCGCGGCGAGCTGCGCCTCATCGGCGCCACCACCCTCGACGAGTACCGCAAGTACATCGAGAAGGACGCCGCCCTCGAGCGCCGATTCCAACAGGTCTACGTGCCACCCCCGTCGGTGGAGGACACCATCGCCATCCTGCGCGGGTTGAAGGAACGGTACGAGGTTCACCACGGGGTCCGCATCCAAGATGCCGCCCTGGTGGCGGCGGCGGTGCTCTCCGACCGGTACGTCACCGGCCGCTTCCTGCCCGACAAGGCCATCGACCTGATGGATGAGTCGGCCAGCCGGCTGCGCATCGAGATCGACTCCATGCCCACCGAGCTCGACGTGGTCACCCGGCGGATGCGCCAGTTGGAGATCGAGAAGATGGCCCTCGAAAAGGAGACCGACAGCGGATCGGCGGAGCGTCTGGGGCGGCTCGACGAGGAACTGGCCAACCTCTCCGAACAGTCGGTGGCGATGACCGCCCACTGGCAGTCGGAGAAGGAGTCCATCGCTACCATCCAGGAGCTGAAGGGCAATCTCGAGCATCAGCGGGGCGACGCCGAGCGGCTGGCCCGCGACGGCAACCTGGCCGAGTCGTCGGCCATCACCTACGGGCAGATTCCCGAGCTCGAGCGCCACATCGAAGAGGCCACCGAGGCGCTGGCCCGGCTCCAGTCCGAACAGCGGTTCCTGAAGGAAGAAGTCGACGCCGAGGACGTGGCCGAGGTGGTCAGCCGGTGGACAGGGGTGCCG
The DNA here is from genome assembly GCA_017883075.1 of Acidimicrobiales bacterium. Classification (GTDB taxonomy): domain Bacteria; phylum Actinomycetota; class Acidimicrobiia; order Acidimicrobiales; family RAAP-2; genus DASZIT01. Next base: position 7,062 of record JADGOI010000058.1, on the reverse strand, counting down.
GTCAGCCGGTTGCTCGAGGGTGAGGTGGAGAAGCTGGTCCGAATGGAGGACGCCCTCCACGCCCGGGTGGTGGGACAGAACGAGGCGGTCTCAGCGGTGGCCAACGCCATCCGGCGCAGCCGGGCCGGGCTGTCCGACCCCAACCGACCCATCGGGTCCTTCCTGTTTCTCGGGCCCACCGGTGTCGGCAAGACGGAGCTGGCCCGGGCCCTGGCCGACTTCCTCTTCGACGATGCCAAGGCCATGGTCCGCATCGACATGGGCGAGTACACCGAGCGCCATTCGGTGGCCCGACTGGTCGGGGCGCCCCCGGGATACGTGGGCTACGAGGAGGGCGGCCAGCTCACCGAGGCGGTGCGCCGTCGCCCCTACGCGGTGGTGCTGCTCGACGAGTTGGAGAAGGCCCACGCCGACGTCTTCAACATCCTGCTGCAGGTACTGGAGGACGGCCGGCTCACCGACGGCCAGGGCCGGACGGTCAGCTTCACCAACGCGGTGTTGATCATGACCTCGAATCTGGTGGGGGAGCCGGCGTCGTACTTCAAACCCGAGTTCGTGAACCGGATCGACGAGATCGTCCGGTTCCACCCGCTCAGCGAAGCCGACCTCGAGATCATCGTCTCCATCCAACTGGGGAGCCTGCGGGGCCGATTGGTCGAGCGACGCCTCACGCTGTCGGTGACCCCGGCGGCCGAGGCATGGTTGGCCAAGGCCGGCTTCGATCCCGACTACGGGGCCCGGCCACTTCGCCGGGTGATTCAGCGACAGGTCGAGGACCCGTTGGCGATGGCCCTGTTGGAGGGTCGCTACCCCGAGGGCTCCACCGTGACCGTCGACGAGAAGGATGGCGTGATCGTCCTCACCTGAGTTTGAGTTGCCGGGGCGGCCGCCCGCCGGTTGGATGATCTTCAGCCCGAGGATCGTCGTAGACGTGACGGGCGCGCCGTGACGGGACGGAACGGGCGCGCCGGCACCTTTCGGTGTGGCGGGCCTATCTAATTCTATAGACCGTTCGAACTAGCTGATGTCCCCGTCTCCGGACGTGCCCGCCAGTTGCCAGTCGTGGGAACCGGCAGCCCTGATCCATCGCTCGCCGGTCTTTGAGTCCCGGATCTCTTGGCGAGTGTGGATTTCATGCACTGCCCACAGGGCGTCGCACTCGGCCCGAGCTTCTGGCAATGAGTCGTACTCCGTGACCCGGTTGACTTTGTTCGGTCCTGGTTCCAGATCGAGGTGCTGCACACGGAACCGCTTCATGACATGAGCCCAGAGCTGCACAGTCGCGACTTGGACTCGAACTGGCTCACATCGGTCCGATCCGGCGTCGACGGTAGGACGACCCGACCCGTCGGCACCGTGTCAGAAGGGGTCGTCGCCGGTGACCCCGTCCTTGGAGACGAACTCGGTCCACTCATCACCGTCCCAGTAGCGAAAGTCGAACCGTCCCGACGGGTCCGGTTGCCAACTAGGGGGAGCCGACAGGGCCGGAGGGGCGGTCTGAGTGGCGGCGATGGATGGGTGTTCAGTGGGCTGCGAAAGGGGTAGCTCCCGGCCGGGGTATCTGCCGGGGTAGCCACCCATGCCGCCACCCATGCCGCCACCGGGGTAGCCACCGGACGGTCCTTGTGCACCACCGCCCCCGAAGGCACTTCCCTGTCCTTGTCGCATTCGCCGCTTCTGGCCGGTGCTCATGGCGATGAAGGCCAACAGGGTGACGAACAGGGAGACGAAGACGCTGGTCAAGCCCCACACCAGGGGATGGATTCCCCAGGGGCTCTTCCCGGTGATCCGGCGGAAGCGCTCGGTGCTGCGGTAGTTCATCATGCCGATGAACAGCCCGAAGACCAGGTAGAGAGGAGAGGTTCGGACAAAGGAGAGCAGAAATTGCATGTTCCCGCCATTCTAGGACCTCGGGGCCGTCTCCGGACCGGCGGCGTCACCGCGATCTCAAGTCGATACACCAGGATCCAGCCGATCGGGATGCGCCCGATCCCGCCGTTACCGTCGCTGTCGATGAACTCGACGACGTCTTCCGTCAGAGGGGGGACCAGCTCGGGAGGTGGGGTGACGGCGGACACCTCATGTCATCTCGTGCCCGGGCTACACTGGTGCGTAATCCGCTTTCCGCAACGGAGGAGTGACGCGTGCCGGCAACCGTCGTCGTCGGAACCCAATGGGGTGATGAGGGCAAGGGCAAGTTGACCGACTTGCTTGCCAAGGAGATGGAACTGGTCGTCCGCTATCAGGGCGGCCATAATGCCGGCCATACCATCGTGGTCGGCGGCGAGACCTTCGCTCTCCAACTGGTCCCGAGCGGGATCCTCTACGAGCACATCACCCCGATCATCGGCAACGGTGTGGTGGTCGATCCCACCGTGCTGCTGGCCGAGGTCGACACCCTCGTCGCCAAGGGCGTCGACACCTCCAAACTTCTGGTCAGTGGCAACGCCCACCTGATCATGCCGTACCACCACGAGCTGGATCAGCTGGCCGAGCGGTACCTGGGCAAGAACAAGCTGGGGACCACCAAACGGGGGATCGGGCCTGCCTATGCCGACAAGTCCTCCCGGGTGGGACTGCGCGTCCAGGACCTCCTCGATCCGAAGATCTTCCGCCAGAAGCTCGACGTGGTCCTGAAGGAAAAGAACGCCATCCTGGCCAAGGTGTACAACCGGCTGCCGGCCAACGCCGACGAGATCACCGCTCTCTACCTCGACGAGCTGGCCCCACGGGTGGCACCGATGGTGGCCGACACCGTGGGCATCCTCCACGATGCTCTCGAGCGGGGAGCCAATGTCCTTCTGGAGGGGGCCCAGGCCACCTTCCTCGACCTCGACCATGGCACCTACCCCTTCGTCACCTCCTCCAATCCGGTGGCCGGCGGTGCCTGCACCGGCGCCGGGATAGGCCCGCGTTACATCGACCAGGTGATCGGCATCGCCAAGGCCTACGTCACCCGGGTGGGCAGTGGGCCGTTTCCCACAGAGCTCACCGACGAGATCGGTGAGACCCTGGTCAAGATCGGCCACGAGTACGGGGTCAACACCAAGCGCCGTCGCCGGCCCGGATGGTTCGACGCGGTGATGATGCGCCAGGCCGTGCGGCTCAACTCGCTCTCCGAGGTGGCGCTGACCAAGCTCGATGTGTTGGACACCTTCGACACGGTGAAGGTCTGTGTGGCCTATGAGGCCAATGGTGAGCGTTTCACCCACCCGCCGTACCACCAGTCGGTGTTCCATCAGGTGAAGCCGATCTACGAAGAGCTTCCGGGTTGGAAGACCGACCTCTCGGGGGCGACCGAGATCGGGGACCTGCCTCAGGCCGCCCGCGACTACGTGCACTTCCTGGCCGAACAGATCGGTGCTCCGGTGCGTCTGGTTGGGGTGGGCCCGGGCCGAGAGCAGTTCGTCCGCTTCGCCTCATGAGCGGGTGGTATCAACGGATGGGTATGAGCAGATGGGTATGAGCGGAGCCATCAACACTGTCTGCGTGGTCGGCTCGGGCGGCCGAGAGCATGCGCTGGCTCTGGTGATCGGTCGGACCGCCGATGTCATCGTCACTCCGGGCAACCCGGGAATCACCGGGACCACCCCGGAGGGCCACACCCTCATCAGCGTGTCCACGCCCGCTGAAGAGATCGACGCCGATCTCTTCGTCATCGGACCCGAAGCACCTTTGGTCGACGGCCTGGCCGACCGGCTGCGGGGGGCTGGACGGCTGGTGTTCGGGCCGGGAGCGGACGGTGCCCAACTCGAAGGCTCCAAGGCGTTTATGAAGGAGATGCTGGCCGAGGCCGGCGTGCCCACCGCCCGGTTCGGGGTCTTCGGGGACCCGGTAGCGGCCAAGGAATTCCTGCGCGGGCTCCGTGGCCCATGGGTGATCAAGACCGACGGTCTGGCCGCCGGCAAAGGCGTGCTGGTCACTGATTCGTTGGAGGAGGCGGAGGCCGATGTGGAGGCCAAGCTGTCCGGCCAAGCTTTCGGCGACGCCGGCAGGCAGGTGGTCATCGAAGAGGGTCTGATCGGGGTCGAGTGCTCGCTGCTGGTGCTGTGCGACGGCCAGCGGTTGGCCGCGCTGGCTCCGGCTCAGGACTTCAAGCGCCTCGGCGACGGTGACTCGGGGCCCAATACCGGGGGCATGGGGGCATATTCGCCGGTGCCATTCGTTGACGATGCATTGGTGGCCGAGTTGCTCGAAGAGGCGGTCGTCCCGCTGGTGTCGGCACTCCGGGCCCGGGGCATCGACTATCGGGGTGTTCTCTATGCCGGGATAATGCTCACCGATGATGGCCCGAAGGTGCTCGAGTACAACGTCCGATTCGGCGACCCGGAGACCCAGGTGGTGCTGCCCCGCCTGGAAGGTGACCTCACCGCCCTGCTGGCCGAAGCCGCCGCCGGCGAGCTGCGGTCGGTGCCCCGATTCGTCGACGACGCCGCGGTCTGTGTGGTGTTGGCGTCCGAGGGTTATCCCGAGGCGCCGCGCACCGGGGACCTGATCGGCGGGCTCGAAGACGGTGTCGATGGCGGGAACGCGATGGTGTTTCACGCCGGGACCGCGCCGGCGCCGGGTGCCGGCGGATCCGGTCGATCCGTGATCACCTCCGGGGGACGGGTGCTCAACGTGGTCGCCCTGGGGACGACCATCGAAGAGGCTCGGACCCGGGCATACGAGAAGGCGTCACACATCAGCTGGCCCGGGATGCAACGTCGATCCGACATTGCCGGGAGCGGATCACTTGATGCATCGGGAACGTTGTCCGGGCCAGGGCCGAGAAGACGAACCCTGTCAACGCCCGAGGTATCCGCCCGACCCGAGACACAGGAGGTGGCAGGGTGATTCCCCGCTACGCGCCCAAGGAGATGACCGAGCTGTTCTCGGACGAAGCCCGGTTTGCCATGTGGCTGAGGGTGGAGCTCTTGGCCACCGAAGGATGGGTGGAGGTGGGTGACGTGCCGGCCGATGCCGCCGCCGTCTGCCGAGATCGAGCCCCCGATGTCGACGCCGCCTTCGTCGAAGCGGTGGCCGAACGTGAGCGAGTCACCGACCATGATGTGGCCGCCTTCGTCGATGTCGTGCAGCAGGCCGTCGGTCAGCCCGAAGGCTCGTGGATCCACTACGGGCTCACCTCGTCCGATGTCGTCGACACCGCGCTATGTGCCACCCTCACCCGAGCGGCCGACCTGCTCATCGTCGCCTCGACCGATCTGGTGCGGGCGTTGAAGGCCCGGGCCAACCAACTCATCGACGTGCCGGTCACCGGCCGAACCCACGGCATGCACGCCGAGCCCACCACCTACGGGGCCAAGTTCGCGTTGTGGGCGTTGCAGGCCGACCGGGATCGCCAGCGACTGGTGGCCGCCCGGGCCCGTGTGGCGGTGGGCAAGCTCTCCGGAGCGGTGGGCACCTTTTCGAACATCGACCCCCGGGTGGAGGACCACGTCTGCCACGCGCTCGGCTTGACCCCGACCCCCGCGACCCAGGTGGTGGCCCGGGACCGTCATGCCGAGTACCTGTGGGCGTGTGCGTCGGTGGGCGCCACCATCGAGAACATCGCCACCGAGGTTCGCCACATGGCCCGCAGTGAGTTGGGCGAGGCCGAGGAACCGTTCAAGGTCGGCCAGAAGGGGAGCTCGGCCATGCCCCACAAGCGCAACCCGATCCTGTCCGAGCGGCTGTGTGGCCTGGCCCGGGTATTGCGCAGCTACCTGTCGGCCGGTCTCGAGGACGTGGCGCTCTGGCACGAGCGCGACATTTCCCACAGTTCGGTGGAACGGGTGGTGCTCCCCGATGCCAGCGCGCTCACCCTGTACATGCTGCAGAAGACCAAAGGCCTGATGGAGGGTTTGGTCATCCATCCCGAGCGGGCACTGGCCAACCTCACCGAGGGAAGCCACGGCCTGGTGTTCAGCCAATCAGTGCTGCTGGCCCTGGTGTCGGGGGGACTGAGTCGCGACGCCGCCTATCGCATCGTGCAACGGGATGCCCGGGCCTCATGGGAGGAAGGACGCCCGTTCCGGGAGGTGCTCGACAACGACGCCGAGGTCACCCTGTCCAAGGCTGAGCTCGACGATGCCTTCGACCTGTCGCGCACCTTGCGCCATGTTCACCGGTTCACCGACGCCTTGGATGAGTTGGCCCCATGAACGTACCGTCGAGCCTGGGCGCACTCCCCCTCATCCTGTCGGGCAAAGTCCGCGAGATCTACGACGCCGGGGATGGGCGCCTGTTGATGGTCGCCTCCGATCGGATGTCCGCCTTCGATGTGATCATGAAGGAGCCGATCGCCGACAAGGGTCGGGTGTTGACGGCCATGACCGTCTTCTGGCTCGACGAGCTGTCCGACCTCGCCCCCAATCATCTGATCAGCGCGGACACCACTGACTACCCGGCGGGGGCTGCCGGGTTGGATGGCGGTCTCGAGTATCTGGCCGGACGTTCGATGTTGGTCCACCGGGCAGAGATGCTCGACATCGAGTGCATCGTGCGGGGGTACCTGGCCGGCTCCGCCTACAAGGAGTACCTGAGCAAGGGCACTGTCCACGGCATGGCCATGCCGCCCGGGTTGCGTCTCGCCGACCGGTTGCCCGAGCCGATGTTCACCCCTTCGACCAAGGCGACCGAGGGACACGATCTGAATATCGGGATGACCGAAGCCATTGACCTGGTGGGCAGGGAGGCCGCCGAGGCCGCCGAGGCACTGTGCCTGGCCGCCTACGCGCGGGCGTCGACCCGGGCCGAGGAGCAAGGTGTGGTGATCTGCGACACCAAGTTCGAGCTGGGCACCATCGACGGGAAGCTGTCGATCTGTGATGAGGTCCTCACCCCCGACTCGTCCCGTTTTTGGCCGGCTGACAACTGTGCCCCGGGCACCAATCCCCCGTCGTTCGACAAGCAGCCGCTGCGCGACTGGTTGGAGGCCCAGCCATGGGACAAGAAATCGCCGCCGCCACCCCTCCCCCCCGACATCGTCGATGCCACCTCCCGGCTGTATACCGATGCCTACGAGCGGATCTGCGGAAAGAAGTTGAGTGACTGGTACGGTGCGTGACCATGGCTTCCCCT
>JADGOI010000154.1 GCA_017883075.1 Acidimicrobiales bacterium | reverse complement strand
CACCACCAGACTCCGCTCACATCCGGGATCCCGACAACCGGTGATCTCAGCGTCCCCAACCCCTCCCACCACAGCCTCCGGTGAGCCTCGGGTAGCCTCGGCGACCGTGGACTTCGACTTTTCTCCCGAACTGACAGCACTCCAGGAAAGCGTGCGCCGCCTGGCGCAGGACAAGATCAAACCCCGGGCCCGGGAGATCGACACCACCAGCGAGTACCCCCAGGACATCTTCGACGCCTTTCGGGACGCTGATCTGCTGGGGCTCTGCCTTCCTACCGAGTTGGGCGGCTCGGGTGCAGGCATTCTGGGTCTGACCATCGCCATTGAGGAGGTGGCCAAGTACTCGAACTCGGCCGCCCTGATGTTGTTGCTCACCCGGTTGCCGGTGGGCCCCATCCTCATCGCCGGGAACGACGAGCAGAAGCGGCGGTATCTGCCCAAAATCGCCACCGGAGAGGTGCGGGCCGCCTTCGGGCTGTCCGAACCCCAGGCCGGGAGCGACGTGGCCGGCATGCGCACCAAGGCGGTGCCCGACCCCGATACCGCCGGCGACCGCGAGCCGGGTTGGATTCTCTCCGGCACCAAGTGCTGGATGTCGGGGGTACGCGAGGCGGATTGGTACACGGTGTTTGCCAAAACCGGCGACCCGGCTTCACGGAAGCACGACTCGATCACCGCCTTCATCGTGGAACGTAAGTGGGATGGCGTCTCGGTGGGTCGTACCGACCACAAGATGGGTGTGCGTGGTGTCGATACCGGCGAGCTGCTCTTGGACGAAGTCAGGGTTCCGGCCGAGAACGTGATCGGCGAGGTGGGTGGGTTTCGCCTGGCGATGCTCGGCCTCAATGCCATGCGACCGATTGTGGCGGCACGGGGAATCGGGCTGGCCGAGGGTGCTCTCATGTACGCCACCGAGTACGTGAAACAGCGCGAGGCATTCGGCGGGGTGATCGCTGACTTTCAGGGGATCCAGTGGGAGATCGCCAAGGTGGCGGTGGACATCGAGGCGGCCCGTCTACTGACCTACCGGTCCGCATGGTTGGCCGATCAGGGGAAGTTCACCAAGGAGTACGTGCCGTTCCTTTCCATGGCCAAGTACTTCGCCACCGAGTTGGCGGTGCGGGCGTCGGGTCTGGCCGTACAGCTTCTGGGGGCGGCCGGGTATATGGAGGACCACCCCACCGAGCTCTGGTACCGGGATGCCCGCCAGTTGACCATCGTGGAGGGGACCTCCCAGGTGCAACTGGGGCTGATCGCCCGTGGCGTGCTCGGACACGACCTGTGGTGGGACTGACAGTGGGCCCCTCCGGAGCCGGTGGCACTCCCGCCTCGTTCGACGAGCTGGGAGCGTGGCCGGGTGTGCTCTCCCGACTTCTCGACGGCACGTCTCTCACCTCTGACGAAGCCGAGACGGTGCTCGGCCAGGTACTGTCCGGCACTGCTACTCCTGCGCAGATCGCCGGCCTGGTCATCGCTCTGCGGGCCAAGGGTGAGTCGGTGGAGGAGATGACCGGGTTCGTGCGGGCCATGGTGGCCCACGCGGTGCCCCTGCCACTCCCCAAGGGACTCGAAGTGATCGACACCTGTGGCACCGGGGGCGACCGTTTGCGAAGCATCAACGTGTCGACCATCGCGGCGTTGGTGGTGGCGGCGACCGGCGCCAAGGTGTGCAAGCACGGTGGCAGGGCATCATCGTCGGCGGTTGGTGCGGCTGATGTGTTGGAAGCCCTGGGGGTGGTGGCCGACCTCGGCCCTGCTGGTGTCGCCCGCTGCATCGACGAAGTGGGGATGGGATTCTGTTTCGCCCCGCGGTTCCACCCGGCCATGCGCTTCGCCGCTCCCATCCGTCGAGAGCTCGGGATTCCGACCGTCTTCAACTATCTCGGGCCCCTTGCCAACCCGGGCCGGGCTCGGTATCAGGTGGTGGGGGTGAGCGACCGATCGATGGCCGACAAGATGATCGGTGTGCTGGCGGCCAACGGTGCCGAGCGGGCCATGATCGTCTACGGCGACGACGGTCTCGACGAACTGAGCACCACAGGACCGTCCACTGTTCACGAACTGAAGAGGGCCGCAGCCGACGGCGGGTACGAGATCACGGTGTCCCGTCTGGATCCGACCGATCTCGGGTTCGCCATCGCCACCCTCGACGACCTGCGCGGGGGCGATGCGTCGGTCAATGCGGACGCCATTCGCCGGGTGGTGGCCGGCGATCTGTCACCTCATCGGGACATAGCGGTCCTCAATGCTGCCGCCTCGTTGGTAGTGATGGGCAGGTCCGCCGACTTCCCGGCAGGGGTGGCTCTGGCCCGCGAAGTGATCGACGACGGCCGCGCCTCAGAGGTTCTCGATGCCCTGGTCCGGGTCACCCGAGAGGCAGCCTCGGCCGAAGAATAAGCGGCACGCTCGAATGGCGAGGACTCTCCCATTGAGAAGAGCGCCCCGCCGTTCGACGGTGACAGCGCGGAATTGTCCCGTCCGTTACTTCGGGTCGAGCAGGGATGCCGGTGGCGGTTGGGTGGAACCGGTGCATGCTTTCATCGGCCCGCACAGCTCTGTCATCCGGGGAATCCGATTGGCGGGCATGGACATCCCATCAGGAGATTCGACCTCGAGTACCCGGATCCGCTCCGGGTTGGCATGAAGCCATTGGGCGACAATGACCCGCTCATGGTCGTGGCCGTCTTTGGTCATGGTCAGTGCCGGGTCGGCGCTCCCGTGTTCGCCCCTACCCGACCCGAACATGGTGCCGCTCTCCGTCAGCAGTCCACTGTCGAGTTCCACTGCCCCCTCGCCGTCGACGTAGAGGACCACACGACCGGCATCCCGAAGCGATGCAACCCTCCGTTGCCGACCGATCAGGTGACGGAGTCGGTCAGCCTCATCACGCACCCGTGCCGCATCCTCGTACCGGTGAAGCTGGGCCAGGCGCACCAATTCCTTCGCCATCGGCACGAGTAGCTCGGCGGGGTCGGCGGCGAGTTCGTCAGTTGTCCATGTTCGTCGCCTCCCCGGCCTCGTGACGGCTCGCCGTGCCGGCTGTTGGTGTGGTTGGTGGGTCCGGTCATCACCGGCCGGCTCCAGTCGAGCGTCTGTCGCAGGCCGGACGGACGTGCCGGGGTCCTTTCTGCGTACCTTGCCCATGCGGTTGAAAGGGGGGGCCCATGCCCGGATCAGCCGGCCCTCGATGACCACTGCGGCAAGGGGACCCGGGCACACCCGATAGTGGATGGCGTCGAGCTGTCGTAGCAATCGCCCGATCTTCGGGCGCCGGTCACCGGTGAAGTAGGAACGAACCCGCGCATGGAGGTCGGTCGCCTTGCCCACATAGAGGACGTTGCCGACGGCGTCGGTGAACCAGTACACGCCGGGCCGGTGGGGGAGTCGGGTAGTGAGACGCAACTTGGCCGCCTGAGGATGGCCGACGAGACGGGGGAGGTCGAGGAGCTCCTCGAGTCCGAGGATCCCGAACGAGCCCGCTCGTTCGAGGAGGGCGTGGAGAAGATCCCCGGTTGCGAGTACGTCGGTCAGGGCCCGGTGGGACGGCTGATGGGTGAGGTTGAGAACCGCGGCGAGGGTGCCGAGTTTGCAGTTGGGCACCATGTCCCGAACGAGCCGGCGAGCCAGGGCCAGGGTGTCGACGGTGGCATTTTGCAGTCGGTCACGACCGGTGGAAACAAGGGCATGGTTGAGGAAGGAAAGGTCGAACCGCACGTTGTGGCCGACGATCACCGCGCCCCCGACGAACTCGAGGAAGGTGGGGAGCATGGCCCCGATGGTGGGTGCGTCAGTCACCATTGCGTCGCTGATCCCGGTGAGGGCGGTGATGAACGGCGGAATGCGCTCATCGGGTTTCACCAGTGTCTGGAAGGTACCCAGCATCTCTCCACCTCGATAGCGTGCCGCTGCCACCTCGGTGAGAGACGATGTGGCAGGTGATCCTCCGGTGGTCTCGACGTCGAGGACCACGAAGGTCACCTCGCTGAGCGGGGTACCCAGGTCGTCGAACGAGCGTTGCACGGCGAGCGCCATGGGCGACACCTTAGCGAACGGGTGTTCGATTGGCGCGGAGCTGGGGTCGATGTGTGGCGGCTACCGTAGAGGGAGTGACCACTGACTCATCTGCGGCTGCACCCGCTATGGCGGAAACGCCGGACTCATCTTCGGCCTCGGCCACCCGGTACCGGTGTGCGGCCTGCGGGAACCTGACCCGATTCAGCGTGGTCACCAACCGACGGACCAAGGCATTCCATCATTTCTCCGTGGGTGGGGAACTCACCCTCGAAGACGTGGAGGTGCTCGACGAAACGGTGGAGGAGGTGTCGTGCCGATGGTGTGGCAATGGCAACGCTATCGAGACCGTCGACAGCGCCGACATCGGCGAAACCGGGACTACGCTCCCGACCTGATACCCGTCGAGCCCGCGGTCCAGGCCGTGGAACAGGCAACAGACCTGACGCAGGCACCAGTAGAGCGACGTGGGGAGCCCCTGGACGACCCCGCCTTCTTGGCTGGCCTTCGGCCCATCCCGGCAGGTTCACCGGGTACGCCGGCACCATGGTCGGCTGCGGACATCGTCGGCGTGAGTCCCTCGGGTGATCCGATGGAGATTCGCATCGACGGTGGGGCCGGTCACCTGCTGCTGGCATTCCTCAACACCGACTGTGACGGATGTGAAGAGTTCTGGCGCGGGTTTCGGGATCCCGATGCCCTCGGCCTGCCTTCCGGAGTGTCCAGTATTGTCATCACCAAAGGTCCCGGTTCGTTGTCGTCGGCCGAGGTGGCCCTGTCTGCGAATGACATCGAACGGGTACCGGTGGTGATGAGTGATCAGGCGTGGATTGACTACCGGGTGCTCGGGTATCCCTTCTTCGTGTTGGTGGACATGGTGTTGAACCAGGTCGTCGGCGAGACGGTGGGCCTGGGATGGGACGACGTCATCGCCATGACCGGCACGGCCCGCTGACCCACGGGCCGACGTTCCACGTAGGCGTACCGCGACCCCCGCACTACCCGGTGAAGGCCAGGCCGGCAATCACCCGGCCGCAGCTGCCACCGCATTCAGGTGTCCCGGAGACCCAGCGGGTCGAAGTGGCGGAGCTGGTGTCGTGCTCGGCACAGGAGGCCGAAGCGTCGCCACCACATCGACGGGTGTGCCTGCCGGCACATTTCGCAGCCGTGAGAGGTCGGCGCCGAGGAGGCGAACGGAGCCACGTGAGACCTGCGCGCCACCGGCACCGATGGCTGCCCCGGAATCGAGTGGGCCGGTAATGGCGATCATGAGGTTGCCGTCCTGCTCCCAGTCGGTGATCGTGTCGGCGAAGGCCGACGTCACGATGACAAAGGGTCCATATCCCGGGTCAGGGGACTGGGCCAGCAAGGCGACAAAATAGTTTCC
>JADGOI010000153.1 GCA_017883075.1 Acidimicrobiales bacterium | reverse complement strand
GCTGGGAGACCGGCACCCCTGGCATGGTTGGGTCCCGGAACCACATGCGGACTCCGCTTCGCCACTCCCGACGCCCACCTCCGCCTACACGACGAAATGGGCAACCTTGGCCGAGGATCCCAGGGGACCGGCATGGAGAACGACACCCCCCCGTCCGTGCGGCCTGGAGCGGTACACGCGCCGATGCCACCACCTCCGGGGAGGGGCAGGACCCCCAGTTTCGAACGTTCGAGGGAGAATCGCCCCCGGAGAGGCCCCTGGCCCGGGCAGCTCCGGTCAGACGGGTAACCCCTGTCTTGATGATGAACGGACGCACATGCGAAGTAGTTCGAGTAGGCCCTGAGCAATGGCTGTCTCTCGTCATCCCAGTGCTTGAGGGTGCCGCCTGTGAACCTGATGAGTTCCTCCCGGTCATTGAGGGCTTTGTTCAGGATTACCAAGCCGCGGGCAAGTTTGTGACATTGACCGAGGATTGTTGCTCCGACGACATCATAGGGAAACAACGGGGTGGACAGGTGTGCACCTGACACCTGGCCGTTGGTCATTTGGACAGCTTACAAATGGGGCCAACTCGAAACGCCGTGTCCGTGGGTCTCGCTTATTCCAACTCGCACGTCCCCTTGACTTCCCACCAGGTGTAGGACGGGATTATCGCCGAGGATCGTGAGCGATGCAATCAATGTCGGGAGTCTCTCCAGATTCCAGTGGGATCTGATGGTGGCGAGCAGGCCCCGGTTGAACTCACTTGCCTGCAGGAGCGGTTCATCATGTTCGCTTGACAGCCACAAGGTGCAATCCTGCAATCTCGATTGGCCCGGGATCAGATAACGATCAGGCCCATATCCGCGAGTGGGCACCCTCGAACGCCCGTTCGATACGCGACGAAGTGCGGCCGCGACCACCAACGCATCGACCAGTCCGGTCTGCCTTCGCACTGTTGCCGGCCGAGCGTCGAGCAACACTCATTGCTCGACGCCCTACGGAGGAAGGTTTGCAGCAGCCGGCGTCTCACTCAATCTCGATAGGTGGGGGGCGGCGTCCCTTTGTTCGGCGGAGATCAACGGAGAAGGGAGCCGGATGGCGTTGGTGACCCCACAGCCGGAGGAACCAACGGAGTGGCTGTCAGCAAAGTAGGCCTGGGACTGCGGAGTTCACCGGCCGTCGTGGTGACGGTGCCACCAGCCCAAAGCCAGCGCGCCAAGGTACGCGTCACCCACCGTGACAGAGCCGAGCGACTTGTGGCACGTGCCCCGGACGGTGAGGAAACCGCACATGGCCCCCACCAGGAGCAGCACTCCGGAGACCACTGCGCTGGTTCGGGGCTCGGGGAGGAAAGCCACCAGAACCAGGTATGTCGGCACGGCCAGAACACGTGCGGCCGGCATGGCGATACCAGGGCAACCGGTCGACTCGGCTGGGATCATCCGGTCCGGTCGTGGGAGGGTGCGTGGCGGGCAATTTACGGGCAGGGTGTGTCATGGCTTTCACCAGGATGCATGGCCCAGGGGAGTGCCTGTCCCGGTAACCCGGGTGGCTGATTGGGCGCCGGCATCGGAGGGCCCAGGACCGCCCGAGACGTCGGGGAGTGGGCGTAGAAGACTGTCGAGGTGGGGTCACCAACGAATGGAGGATCATGACGATCGGTCGGCCAACTTTTGCCAGCGACAACTGGTCCGGCATCCATCCCGACGTCCTGGCCGCCATCATTGCCGCCAACTCCGGCCACGCCCCCGCCTATGGGGCCGACCCGGTCACCGCCGAGGCAGTCCGGTTGTTGCGGCAACACTTCGGTGATGATGCCGAGGTGTTCTTCACCTTCAACGGGACCGGAGCCAACGTGGTCGGGCTGCAGTCGATGCTGTACCCGTTCCAGAGTGTGATCTGCGCTGATGGCGCCCACATCAATGTCGACGAGTGCGGAGCACCCGAGAAGCATCTGGGCTCCAAGTTGGTCCCGGTCCCGACCCCGGATGGCAAGCTCAGTCCCGATCTCGTCGAGTCGGTAGCAACGGGAACCGGCAACGAGCATCACGTACAGCCCCGTGTGGTGTCGATCGCCCAGGCCACCGAGCTCGGGACCTGTTACAGCCTCGAGGAGGTGTCGGCGCTCGGAAGCTGGGCGCACAATCACGGAATGCTGCTGCACCTCGACGGTGCCCGACTCTCCAACGCCGCGGCGTTTCTCGGGGTCGGGCTCGGCGATGTCGGCAAAGCCTGCGGCGTCGACGTGTTGTCCTTCGGCGGCACCAAGAATGGTGCCATGGGGGCCGAAGCCGTCATCGTCCTCCGCCCGGAGGCGGCGGGGTCCCTTCCCTACATCCGTAAGCAGTCATTGCAGCTCGCCTCCAAGATGCGGTTCGTGTCGGCCCAGTTCGTAGCCCTGCTCTCGGATGACCTGTGGCGGAGGAATGCCGAACATTCCAACGCCATGGCCCGGCGCCTGGCCGATGGGGTCTCTCGAGTGCCCGGAGTGACCGTGTCCCAACCGGTGCAGTCCAATGCCGTCTTTGCCACATTGCCGAAGTCTGTGGCTGAGGCACTGCAGCGCGACTTCCCGTTCCACATGTGGGATGACACCAGGGGCCAGGCGCGGTGGATGGCGTCGTTCGACACCACCGCAGATGACGTAGACGAGTTTGTGAAGCGCCTGAGCGAACTGAGCTAGTTGTAATGACCATGAACGTTGTTGACTCGTCTGATCCACCCTGAGTTGAGCCCCCGGGGGCAGTGTGGTGCTGCTGACACACCCACACGACCCCAGGAGGCTCAGATGCACGCTAACGCCCGACTCACGCCAATTGGCCGATTGACCTTGTGTCTTCGCATTGAGCAGGGACGACCGGTGGCCCACGTCGCCCCCGAGATGGGCATTTCTCGGGCCACCGGCTACAAGTGGTGGAAGCGGTTCCGCGAAGAAGGGATCGATGGGCTGGTGGACCGCTCCAGCCGACCGCATTGCTGCCCCCATCGAACCGCCCCAGACCTCGAGGCCCAGATCGCCGAGCTGCGCTCAGAGCTCAAGTTGGGCCCGGCCCGAATCGGCTATCGCCTGGGCGTGGCCCCCTCGACGGTGCACCGGGTGCTGGTCCGCCTCGGCCTCAATCGCCTGGCTTGGATGGACCGCCCCACTGGCCGAGTCATCCGCCGCTATGAGCGAGAACGCCCCGGTGAACTCATCCATGTCGACATCAAGAAGCTGGGCAAGATCCCCGATGGCGGCGGGTGGAAGGTGCTCGGGCGGGCGGTCGGAAACCACAACAATGCCAAGGCCACCGGCTACCGAGGCCGGGTGGGCTACGGATTCATTCATTCAGCCGTCGATGACCACAGCCGGCTGGCGTATTCGGAGATTCTCGGAGACGAGCGCAAAGAGACCGCGGCGGGCTTTTGGCAGCGGGCGTGGAACTGGTTCTCCGAGCAGGGCATGGAGATCGAGGAGGTCCTCACCGACAACGGGAGCTGCTATCGCAGTCGGCTCTTCGACGAGGTGTTGGGCCAGATCAAACATCGAAAGACCAGGCCCTACCGGCCTCAGACCAACGGCAAGGTCGAACGGTTCAACCGCACGATGCTCGAGGAATGGGCCTACGTGAAGCCCTATGAGTCAGAAGCAGAACGGAGAGAGGCCTTCGACTTATTCTTGCATCTCTACAATCATCACCGCAGCCACGCCGCTCTCGGGGGGAAGCCCCCCATCAGTCGAGTCGACAACCTGGCTGGGCATTACAGCTAGTCGGAGCTGAGCCAGTCCGGAACCCGGATGGGGGAACCGCTCACCGGGTGAACTCCCAGTATTGGAACTCGCACATCATCGGAAGGATGTACTTCACATATACGGAGTGGATTTTGACCACCCCCTGGTCGTCGACATTCAAGTTGATGAGGTCGACCCGGTCGTCCCCGGTCCGGAATGCTTCGATCCGTCTTTCGAGGTTGACCAATTCGTCGAGGGTGCCGACCGACATGCCGAAGTGGTCCATCCGTGGGCACCGCATCGGGTCATCCTCGGCGACGAGAAAGATGAACTGATCCCAGTGCACGCAGCTGAGGACGAGACGGCGCCGGTCCTCGGTCATCACGTCGAGCTCGTCGAAGCCGAGCACCTCACCGAAGAATCGACAGATGTCTCTCCGGCCTTCCGGACCCAACTGATCGGCCGGCAGTGACATGGCCACATGGTTGAACCGGGGATTCCCCGACGGGTAGAAGTCGTGCGCCATCAGTGCCGCATCTCGGGGACCACCATGACTTTGCCGACGATCCGTCCGGTAGCCAACGCCTCCAGCGCGTCACCCAGGCCGCTGAGCGGCACATCGGTCGTATCGATGAGCAGTTCGGCGGGGATGCTTCCCGAGGCCAGCAGCTCAATGGCATGCCGGAACCCTCCCTGGTCGTAGACGAACGAACCACACACGGAGAGCTCGTTGAGGATCATCCGGTTGGGGTCGAACGAGGGTGCCTCGATACCGGCTCCCACCATCACCAGTACGCCGCCGCGGCCAAGCTGATTGAAGCCCGCCTCGATGGCTTCCTTGCGCCCCGAACACTCCAACACCACGTGCACGGCTCGCCCCGAGAGGCGTTCGGGCTCCCACATCGGGAAGAGTTCGAGGTCGGATGGGTCGAGGACAGCCGTGGCGCCCAGATTCCGGGCCAGTTCCTTGCGGCCCTCGTTGGGCTCGACCACGGTGACGTCGGTGACACCCATGGCCTGCAGGGCGACCACCGAGAGCGCACCGATCGGCCCCGCCCCGATGACCATGGCGGTATCGCCGGCGCCGATCCCGGATCGGGTGATGCCATGGAGGGCGACGGCCAGGGGCTCGGCCAGAGCGGCATGACGGGCCGAGAGGCCTTCAGGGATTCGGAGCACGCCGCCCGCCGCCACCAGGATGTACTCGGCAAAGGCTCCCTCAGGCCAATCGGAGATGTCGCCCGACCGGTTCTCGCACTGGGAGGGTTTGCCCTCGAGACAGCGACGGCACATCCCACACCGGGGGGAGGGACCACCCACGACCTGCTCGCCGACCGACCAGGTGTCGACACCCTCGCCGAGGGCCACGATGGTCCCGGCCCATTCGTGACCGACCACCGCACCCGCCTTGAGGCCCCAGCCATCTCGCAACTGGTGGATATCCGAACCACAGATTCCGCAGTTGTGTACGGCGACCAGGATCTGACCCGGCCCCGGCGGCGGAACGGCACGGCGCTCTACGGTGACGACTCCCGGCGATTGATAGACGGCCGCGGCCATGGTGTCGGCAGGTGGCGATGGTGACACGGGTGGCGATGGTGACACGGGTGGCGACGCGGAGCCTGACACGAGTGTCAAGGCTAGGCGCGACCGGCCAGTCGGTCATCCGGGCGGCCCCTCTTCTCCTACGGGTTCTCCGGACCAGAGCAGCATCGGGCACCGACCAGGCCTAT
>JADGOI010000057.1 GCA_017883075.1 Acidimicrobiales bacterium | reverse complement strand
TGATGACGTCGGCACCGAGCTCACCGAGCAGCCCGGCACAGAACGGGGCCGAGATGCGGGTTCCGACGTCGAGGACCCGGATGCCCTGGAGGGGACCGGGGAGCGTGGGCTCGGTGCTGGTGTCGTCAGTTCCCACCGCTGGGCCCGTCTCCCCGGTCGCGGTCGGCGAACACCTCCTTCATGGTGGTTCGCGACTTGCGTTCCTCGAGAGCGTTCAAGGCGGTGGAGGTGTTGTGCATCCAGTGATGGGCCATGAAGTGGTACTTCCACGAGGCGGACTGTCCCATGAGATCGGCAGTCTGGTTGATGGTGTCCTTCACCAGCTGTGCCGTGGCGGGAGGAACCAGGGCGATCCGCTCCGCCAACTGACGTGTCCTGGCCGATAGCTCGTCACGAGGGACCACCTGATTGACGAGGCCGAGCCGCCACGCCTCGTTGGCATCGATGATGTCCCCTGTCCACAAGAATTCCTTGGCCTTCCGGATGCCGAGCTCCCACGGTTCGACCAGCAGCTCCACTCCGGCACCGGTCATCCGCAGGACAGGATTGGAGAACCGCGCGTCGTCGGCGGCCACGATGAGGTCGCACATGCAGGCGAGCATGAGCCCGGCAGCGATACAGCTTCCCTGCACCGAAGCGATGGTCGGCTTGCGAAAGTCATGGATGCGTTTGCAGCGGTCGAAGTACATGACCTTCTCGTGATGCATCTTTCCCTCGGGCGTCTCCCGCATCAGCCGCCACTCGTCGGGCTCGGTGTCACCCACGATGGCCTTGAGATCGTGACCCGAAGAGAAGTGCTTGCCGGCACCGGCCAGGATCACGACGCGTACGTCGTCATCCGCGTCAGCCTGGTCGAAGGCTGCATCGAGCTCATCGATGAGTCTGGTGTCCTGGGCGTTTGCCACTTCCGGGCGGTTCATGGTGATGGTGGCGACTGCACCTTCCACCTCGTATCGGATCACCTCATACCCCACGATGCATCTCCTTCCCGTTCGTCCTGTCCACTACACCGGTTATGAAGTTGTTCAACCCCTCGGGAGCCCCAATACCCGTTCACCGACGAGGGTGCGTTGTATCTCGTTGGTTCCGGCGAAGATCGACGCCGCCTGATAGTAGAGCCACGATCTCTGCCACGTTCCGTCCCCTGGGTTGTGGCTTGCTCCCTGCCACAGGCCAGCGGCCGGGCCCAGAACGGCGAGCACTGTCTCGTGCAGTCTCTTCGACATCTCGCTCCAGTACAGCTTGAGTGCACTTCCCTCCGGTCCGGGCGCCTCTCCCCGCTCCAGTCGGGTAAGGGTCCGCCAGTTGTGCAATTGAAAGAGTTTGACCTCGACATAGGCCTCGGCCACCCTCTGGCGTATGCCCCAGTCGTCGAACCCGTTCTCCCTCTCCTGTGCCAGCTCGAGGAGTCCCAGTAGGAGTTGGCAGTGGATGCCGAGCTGGCGCGGGTTGACCCCCCGCTCGTGGGACAGGGTGGAGTTGGCGACCGTCCACCCTTCCCCGGGCCGGCCGACCAGTTGGTCCTCGGGGACGAAGACGCCATCGAGCAGCACTTCGTTGAACTCGGCCTCACCGGTGATCTGGACGAGGGGCCGGACCTCCACGCCGTCGGCGTGCATATCCACGGCCAGGCACGATATGCCCTGCTGTCGTTTGGGGGCGTCCGGCTCGCTTCGGGCCAGGCACAGTCCCCAGTCGGCGAACTGGGCATACGAGGTCCACACCTTTTGACCCGTAAGGCGCCATCCGCCGTCCACCCGTTCGGCCCGGGTGGCGAGTGACGCCAGGTCACTGCCTGCGTCCGGCTCCGAGAACAACTGACACCACAGCTCGTCGGCGCCGAGGATGGGGGGGAGCCACCGCCGGCACTGCTCGGAGGTGCCATGTGCAGTCAAGGTGGGGCCGACCAGATTGATGCCTATCCGCCCCACAAGTTCGGGCGCCCGTGCCCGTGCCAGTTCTTCGGTGACCACAAAATGCTCGGCGGGCCCGAGCCCACGCCCGCCCAACTCGACCGGCCAGGTGATCCCGACCCACCGGTCGGCGGCCAACCGGGCCTGCCACTCACGACCGAAGGCGACGGTCTCGTCGAGGTCGGGGAAGCGGGGGGGCAACCCGACGCCGTACTCCCACGGGAGATTGTCCACCAGCCATTGATGGAGCCCGGCTCGCAGTTGATGCTGTTCGGGCGTGATCCGCAGGTCCATGTGGGCAAAGTGTGGCACATGGGTTACGGGCCCATCCCACTGGAGGTCACCTTCGGGCTCCCGTGGGTCAACTGCCCGGGGCCGTGGCCGTAGACTGCCCAGCCGTGGACTTCGAGTTGTCGCCAGAGCAAACCGCCCTGCGCGAGGCCGCCGCCAGTCTGCTCGACCGATACGCGTCCCGCGACCGCCTACGGGAGTTCGTTGGATCGGGGTTGGACCCGGTCAGCAATGGGGGCATGGACGTGCCCCTGTGGAACGCGATGGCCGAACAGGGCTGGCTCGCCCTCGAACGTCCTGAGGGAGACGGCGGACTGGGCCTGGGCATGGTCGAGGTGAGCGTGTTGTGCGAGGAACTCGGACGTTGCCTGGCACCTGCCCCTTTCATCGGCACCGTCCTTGCCCAGGCGGCGTTCGCGGAGGCGGCCCTTGATGACGACATCTCCGCAGAGACCAGGGAGACCTCCCGTAGGTGGTCGGATCACCTGGCCACCGGCGGGGGGGTGGGATGTGTGGCCTGGGCGGCCGGCCCGGGAGTTCTCACCGGTTCCACCCAGGACGGCCAATGCCGGCTCTCGGCCCGCCCGGAGCCGACCATGTACGCGTCGGTCGCCGAGGTGGCGGTGGTGGTGGCCGGTGATGCTGTCTACGAAGTGCCACTCGCCGACAGTGACCGCCCGCCACCTGAGCCGGCCATGGACCGGACTCGTCCGCTGGCCTGGTTACGTCTCGATCAGAGGCCGGTTCGCCGGATCGGTGGTGCCGCCGCCGCCGCGCGTCTGCTCGATCGGGCGGCCACCGCGCTGTCGGCGGAGATGCTCGGCGCGTCGACCCGGGTGCTGGAGATGAGCGTCGAGTACGCCAAGGACCGGGTCCAGTTCGGCAAGCCCATCGGCAGCTTCCAGGCCATCAAGCACCGGTTGGCTGACGCGCTGGTAGATGTCGAGGGCATGCGGTCGAGCGCGTACTACGCGGCATGGTGTCTCGCTTCGGGAGTGGCGGATGCATCGCTGGCAGCGTCAGCGGCCAAAACCTGGTGCTCGGATGCATCTCGCCGGGTCATGGCATCGGGGCTCCAGGTGCATGGCGGCATCGGGTTCACCTGGGAACACGATCTGCATTTGTTTGTGAAACGGTCGCAACTCGATGAGTCGAGTTTCGGGGACGCGGCATTCCATCGCGAGCGCATCGCCTCCATGCTGTCCGGGCGCCATCCGGGGGACCCGAGCCTGTTTTGAACCGGTACCGACGCGACCGACCTTTAGCCTGACCCCCGGGTGAGAAGCAACGATCCGGCGATCGGGCCGCCGCCATTGGCGACCACCGCGACCTCGTGACGACCCGGAACCTGTCGCTCGCCACCATCCCCACGGAGTTGGACACATGCTTCGTGCAGAAGGCCGAATCCGTGGAGCCGTCCGGCCGAGAGCTGGCCACCCGCGGTGTTGAGGGGAAGCTGGCCGTCGAGGGCGATACGTGAACCGCCATCGACGAACGCCCCGCTCTCACCCCGCCCGCAGAACCCCAGGGCCTCGAGCCAGACCAGGGTGAGCAGGCTGAAGCCGTCATAGAGCTGGGCGATATCGACGTCGGACGGAATCAGGTCGGTACGCTCCCACATGCTGGCGCCGGCGTCCCGGGCAGCCATGGTGGTCATATCGTCGAATTGATCCCAACTCGGGCGTCCCCTTAACGCGGTGCCGACCGCATTCACGTGACAAGCGGGGTGGGGGGCGTCGTCGGCGTAGTCGACGTGAGAGATGACCAGGGCGGTGGAGCCATCGCAAGGAGCATCGCAGTCGAACAGGCAGAGTGGGCTCGAGATCATCCGCGCGGCCAGGTAGTCATCAAGGTCCATGGGTTGGCGGTAGACGGCCTTAGGGTTCAGGGCGGCATTTCGCCGTCCGTTCAACGCCACATGGGCCAGCTGCTCCCGGGTCAGCCCGAATTCGTGGACACGGCGCTGGCCGACCAGGGCGATCCAGTTGGCCGCGGAGACCGCGCCGAACGGGAGAGTCCATTGGAGGAATCCGGAGGAGCGAGGGACGCCCCCGGAACCCCCGCCGCCAATCCCTCCGATGCCCTGGCGGCCGCCTTCCCCCTGGGCCGTCGACTCGGTGACCGTGCGATAGACGAGAACATGGCGGGCGGCTCCGGCGGCAATGGCGAAACATGCGGCGATCACCGCTTTCATCTGGGCCGGCCCTTCGGCGCCGCCGTCGTGCCAGTTGAGCTTGAGGCGGAGGGCATCTTGGACTTCGGGGGTGCCCGGGCCGGAAAAGCCGGCCATGCCGGTCCCGGCACCGGGGTAGGTGGCCAACCCGTCGATGTCCTCCCGGGTCAGCCCAGCGTCGGCGATGGCATCGAGGCAGGCGTCGATGGTCAGATCGATGTCGGTTCGCCCGAGCCGGCGACCGACGTCTGATTGGCCGATACCGGTGATGGCTGCCTGACGTTCGAGCGGTGGTCCGGCACTCACGAGTTGCTCTCCTTGGAGGAATCCACCGACCGGAACAATGGCAGAAATACCTCGTCGTGTTGTTCGAAGGTCACCTCGACGTCCGACCCGATCAACCCGTCTTCGGACTCGCAGTCGACCAGGTTCGTCGTCAATCGGACGTCGGGTTGCTCGACGATCTCGACCAGACCGATCACATACGGCTCCGAACCGGGAATCCATTGCTGGTGGTTGACCGTGTAGGCGTGAACTCTGCCCCTCCCGCTCACTGCCTCCGGTGCGAGATCTCTGCCGAGGCATGCAGGGCAGACCGGAACCGGGGGGTGGACGAGTTGATGACACGATCCGCACTTGAGGAAGCGAAGGACTCCGTCCTTCCCTCCTGTCCAGAAGAACCGATTGTCGTCATCGAGACGGGGGAGGAGTCGGATGGATGGACCGTTGGCAAACATCGCCATGATGCTAGCGACAATGGATGGGACCGACCCTATCCACCGCCCCAGGGAGTGGTCGGTTCGCGTCGTCTCGAGTCTTGAGTCTCGAGCCATGGGAAATCCGGCGGGAGCGGCTCGCGCCCACCAGGCGATGCAATGTCGTTTCCGTTGTTCGACTCCGACACGTGGCTTGAGCGTGGGAAGGTACCTCGTCGACCTGGGGGTTCTGTTAGCTTCCATTGCCAATGCCGACGTGGCTGACAATCGATGAATACCGGACGCTTACCGCTGTCTGTGAACGATTGATTCCGGCCGACCAGACCCCGGGGGCGGCGGAGGTCGGGGTGCCCGACTATATCGACGGCTTGTTGGGGGCTTTCTCGTTCGACCCACCCCGCATCTGGGCCGGTGGATCGTTTTCGGGCCGTCACGGAGGGCAGCCCGGTTTCGCCCGATTCCACTGTCTCACCGCCCTCGACGAGCTGGCATGGCGCACCCGGATCGAGGGGTCCCTCGGCCGGCCCGAACGGGAGTTCAACGGGCTGGTGGTCGGGCTGCAGGAGCGGTACCGGGAGGGGCTCGCCGCCCTCGGACCTGACTTTTGCGACTGTGTCCCCGATGAGCAGGTCCTCCGTCTGCGTTCTCTTGCGACGTTCACCCAGCTCGTCTACGACCACAGCTGCGAAGGTATGTACGGCGCTCCCGAGTACGGAGGCAATCGGGACGCCATCGCCTGGTCGAGTATCGGGTTCGCCGGCGACGTGGAGCCCCGCGGATGGACCGATCACGAGGTATCGGAGGCGTGACCGTCGATGCCATCATCGTCGGATCCGGACCGGGAGGCTCGACGGTGGCGGACATTCTCACCGCGGCCGGCTGGTCGGTGGTGATCTTCGAGAAGGGTCGCAATCACCTCATCGACCTCGAGCACCCGTACCGGTTGGCTGACGACTTCTCCAACGACGAGATCAAATTCATCAACCGCCATTTCCTCGGGCCCGATCCCTTCCTCGAACCCCGCACCTTTCGCACCGGCCCCGAAGACGGCGATCACTCGTTCGTGGGCGACGTGAACTCGATCCCTTCCACGGTCGGGGGAGGGGGAACCCATGCCGATGGCAAGGTGCCGCGTTTTCGGGAAGAGGACTTCGGTCTGTTGTCGACCTATGGCCCCCAATCCGGCGCATCGGTGGCCGACTGGCCTCTCACCTACGCCGACCTCGAGCCGTTCTACGCCGACGTGGAGCGCCGGATCGGCGTGACCGGTGACGCGGCCGCCAACCCATTGGCAGCCTGGCGGTCGGGACCGTATCCGATGCCCCCCGGACCCTCGATGTACGGGGCGGTCCTGTCTACCGCCGCGGCCGAAACACTCGGATACCACCCGTACCCGGCCCCAGGAGCGACAAACTCCGTTCCGTACGACGGCCGGCCACCGTGCAATAATTGTGGCTTCTGCGCATTCTTCGGCTGCCCGATCCACGCCAAGGGAGATCCGGTGGCCATGCTGCAACGGGCACTGATGACCGGAAACGCGGAGATCCGGCCGGAGACGTTCGTCTCACGGATCCGGACCGATGGCCGCCGGGCGACGGGCGTGGACTTCGTGGGCGCCGACGGGGTCGAGCGTTCCATGGACGCCCGATACGTGGTGGTGGCGGGCGGAGCGGTGGAGACACCCCGCCTCCTGCTTCTGTCCGGCTTCGACCATCCCCTCATCGGCCGGCACCTGATGGTCCACTTCCAGACCATCGCGGCCGGCGGATTTGCCGATCTCCGGTTCCACGCCGAGCGGGGACGGGCGGTGACCCACCTCCACGATGATGCGTTGGTTCCCGACGACAAGTCCCGGAAGGCGGCTACCCAGGCCGGGCTCCCCTGGATGCGTGGGGGCATCGTGGAGCATGGTGGCCCCGGTCTTCCCATCCTGGAGGCCAAGCTCTACCGGTGGGGACCGACCCACAAGGAGAACATGCGGAGGTCGCCGCTCCGCGACCGCCTCTGGGCCTTCACCATGCAGGGGGAGGACCTTCCGGTGGCGACCAACCGCATCGACCTCGACCCCACGGTGCGCGACGTGCGCGGTTTTCCGGTGGCGCGCTACACCTACAAGCCCCATCAACACGAGTTGGCTGCCTCTGCCCATCACGGGCCCCGTATGGCCGCCATCCTCGAAGCCATGGGGGCAGAGTGGACATCGGTCGTCACGTCTCCCGGTTCGATCGAAGGCCCGGGAGGGAGGGCATCGGTGGATGCCCCGATGAGCCGCCACGTGATGGGGACGGTGAGGATGGGGGAGGACCCGGCCACCTCGGTGGCAGACAGCAACGGGCGTCTCCACCAGCTGCCCAATGTCGTGATCGCCGACTCTTCGGTCTTCGTCACTTCCTCGGGCTACGGCCCCACCCTCACCCTGGCTGCCCTGGCCGCCCGATTCGCCACTGCCATGGTCAGCTGATCTCCGGATTCGGGAGGCGGCGTTCTCTTCAAGTTGGCTACCGTGGGTTTCATGAAAGACGAGTTGCGCATCGCGCTGGTGACGGGAGCGTCATCGGGGATCGGGGCCGCCACCGCCCGGGCGTTGGCAGCACGAGGGGTCACTGTGGGAATCGTCGCCCGAAGGACCGAACGACTGGCCGAGGTCTTGGAGGCGTGCCGACTCGACGCGCCCGATTCGCGGTCATGGGTGGCCGATCTCTCCGATCCGGCGGGAGCCGCGGCTCTGGCGGAAGAAGCGTGGGAGACCTTCGGCCGCCTGGATGTCCTGGTCAACAACGCCGGCATCCCCATGCGCCGACCGGTGACCCGCATCTCACTCGAGGAGGTGGAGCGGGTCATGCGGGTCAACTACCTGTCGCCGGTAGCGATGACCCTGGCCGTGCTCCCGCGGATGATCGAACGGGGGTCGGGCACCATCGTCAATGTGTCGAGCCTGGGGGGCCGGTTGGGCATTACCACCGAGGCCGCGTACTCGGCGTCGAAGTTCGCCCTCTGTGGGTTCAGCGAGGCGATGGCCGCCGACCTCCACGGTACCGGGGTCAAGGTGCGGCTGGTACTTCCGGGCGCCATCGACACCGAGATCTGGGACCAACCGGGAAACGATCCTGCCTTCTACACCGGGCCCCTTACCCCGGCCGACGAAGTGGCCAACGGAATTGTCGATGCCATCGACAGCGATCAGTTTGAGCATTACCTACCCGACATGAAGGCAGTGGTCGAACTCAAGACCGCCGACTTCGACAGCTTCTTGACCGGCATGCTGGCCATGACGAAACAACCCGGGCCCGGCCCGACGTGACCAAGGTTGACCGGTCGCCTCGATGAAGGCACTGGTGTTCGGGCTGCCACCCGACAGAAGCGGGGCACGCGATCCCGGTGACGAACTGGATAGACGTCTGGCCGAGCTTCCTTTCGGCCTCCACGATGTGGACGAGGCCAAGCTGGTCCGCCCCGACTGGGTGATCACCCGGCCTCTTCTTTCGGGCGTGTGTGGATCCGAGACGAAGCTGGTGCTGGGAGACTTCGACACCGGAGACATCGACAACCCGATGGCCGCCTTCTCGTCGATTCCCCACATCCCCGGGCACGAGGTGGTGGCCGAGGTGATGACGCTCGGCCCGGAGGCCACCGGCCTCGAAGTCGGCCAGCGTGTACTGCTCAACCCCTGGCTGACCTGTGCGCCTCGAGGAGTCGATCCGCCGTGCCCGGCGTGTCAGCGCGGGGATCTGAACCTGTGTTGGAGTTTTACCGAGGGGGCCCTCGGACCCGGCGTCCATGTCGGAGTGGCCACCGATGCTCCCGGCGGTTGGGCGGAGCGGATGGCGGCCCACGACTCGATGCTCATTCCGGTTCCGGATTCCGTCAGCAACGAGGTTGCCGTACTGGCTGACCCGTTCGCAGTGTCCCTACACGCCATCGTCCGGCATCCACCTCCGCCGGGGGGACGGGCCCTCGTGTACGGAGCCGGCGCGCTGGGGGTGACCAGCGTGGCGGTCCTACGGGCGCTCTATCCCGATGTCGAGATCGCAGTGGTCGCCCGTTTCCCCGCTCAGGCGGAGTTGGCCACCGCGTTCGGTGCCGCCTTGGTGCTCGCCCACGAGCCCCGGCTCGGGTTGGTGGAGGCACTGGCCGGATGGTCGGGTGGCGTGTTGCACACACCGTTCTCGGGGCTTCCGATGGCCCATCCCGGCGGCATCGACGTCATCTATGACACGGTGGCCCGGCCCGAGACCCTCGAGGTCGGTGTCCGGGTGCTGGCCGAGCGGGGCACCCTGGTCCAGACCGGCGTGCACACTCCGGGTCGATGGGAGTACACACCTGTCTATTTCAAGGAACTGTCCATCGTCGGTTCCAACGCTTTCGGGATCGAGGAAGTGGAAGGAGTGCGCCAACACGCCATCCGGCACTATCTCGACCTGGTGGTGGCGAGGCGGGTCGACCTGACCGGCATGCTCACCCATCGGTTTCCACTCGACCATTGGCACGATGCGTTGCGCGCGCTGGCTGCCCAGGATGTCAGCGGGGCCGTGAAGGTGGCGTTCGGGCCCATCAGCCAAGGCTAGAAAGCTGATCCGAGGGCGGTGAACCGTTGGTAACGGGCGTCGGTGGCTTGCTGCCATGAGGGATCGGGGTCGATTCGCTGCCCACGCCGCGCCCAACGGGCCGAGCCCTCCAGCGAAGGCTCCAACCCCGCGGCCATCCGGGCCAGATAGGCGGCACCGAGGGCGGCCCCCTCGGGTACCGCCACCGGATCGACCGGGAGCCCGGTGGCGTCGGCTACACCCGCCAACCATGGCGCCCGCTGGATTCCACCTCCGCTGGCCACGATCCGCCGGCCCTCGACGCTGGTGCGTTCGAGGATGTTCCGCACCACGAACCCGCTCGCCTCGTAGGCGGCCCTGGACATCGTCAGGGGGCCATCGGTGATGTCGAGATCAACGAGAGCGGCTCGTAGCGACGTGTCGTGGAACGGCACCCGCTCACCCCGGACATAGGGCAGCCACACCGGGACCCGTCGCGGATCTCCCGACCGCCCCTGGTCAGAAGGTTTGGTTGTGCGCCCTGCGCGGAGCAGTGATCGGGCCCAGTCGACGAACAGGGCACCGGCGTTACTCGGGCCACCCACCAACACCCGACCGGGCACCGTGTGCGGTACCGTCCACAGCCCGGGGATCTCGACCCAGGTATCGGTGACGACCCACACCACCAGGGTGGCGCCGAAGATGACAAGTACGTCACCCACGTCGTTGGCGCCGGCAACGATTTGATCGCAGAACGCATCGATGGTTCCGCCGGCGACCACCGTCTCGGGGTGGTCCCGCCCGCCCATCCCCGCTGGTCCGATCTTGTCGGTCCCCACCAACGTGCGACTCCGGCGCAGGGTTCCCGCCGATCGACCCGTTGGCACCACCTGAGGAAGCTGGCCGGGGTCGACCCCGAAGCGGGTCAACAGTTCGTTGTTCCACCGTCCCGATGCGTAGAGCTCCCCCAGGGTGGAAGCCACTGCCGTATCGATGGCGGGGCGTGGGGTCAGCGCGTAGGTCGCTACGGCCTGCGCCGGCCAGAACCCGAATGCGTCAGGCATCTGTTGTGCCGTCCATCGGAGGAATCCTTCCGCGTCGGGCATCGGCCCATTCCGGCTGTCGCCAGGTGATCCCGGATCCGGGTTCCGCCCCCGGATGTCGCCGTAGAGGAGGCCGGGAGTGTGGGGGATGCCTCGACGATTCACCGCGGTGAGGGATGGGACCATGCCCGCCACACAGACCCCGGCGATGTAGGTGGGAGCGGCGGCATCCGATCGTGCGGCATTGACGCCGGCCACCGCCTCTCGAACTGCCGTGAACGCTCGGAGCGGACCGTGCCTCCACGCCGCCAGCGCGTTGTGCTCCATGTGGTCGCCAGACGTGTGGATCACATGATGGGGAACCCGGGCTCGCGCCAGTACCTCACCGTCCCCGCTGACAGCCAATGCCTTGACGGAGGTGGTCCCGATATCGATGCCCACGGTGATGGGCACGGGATGGTCGCCAACTGTCATGATGCGGACGCAGCTGTCATCAACGGTCATTATGGAGGACAGCCCAACGGAAGGGAAGGTGAATGGAAAGAGAGCGCCCAACGGCACTGGTCACCGCACCTGTGCGGGGAGAGGGGTTGGACAAACTGGAGGAACTCGCCGACCTGGTCATCGACCCGTGGATCGATCACCGTCCCCTGCGTATCTACAATGCCGAGCAGCTGGCCGAGCGGGTGGCCGCCGAGTCGGCGACCCTGCTGGTGGTGGAGTCCGACGTGTGTGCGGGACCGGTGTTCGAACAACCGCTCATCGCAGTGGCGAGCTGTCGGGGCGAGCCCAACAATGTCGACATCGAGGCGGCGACCGCGGCCGGGGTCCCGGTACTCCGAGCTCCCGGACGCAATGCTGACGCGGTGGCCGAACTGGCGGTGGGCTTGATCATCGCCGCCACCCGGGGGCTCATCGACGCCGACCGGGACGTGCGGAACGGCGATATCTACAAGGACGGGACCATCCCGTACCAACGCTTTCGATCGTGGCAGATTGCCGGGAAGACTGCCGGCCTGGTGGGACTGGGGGCCGTGGGCCGAGCCCTGCGGTGGCGGTTGGAAGGACTGGGAATGCAGGTGGAGGCCTACGATCCCTACGCCGACGACGCCACCTGTTCGTTGGACGAGCTTCTGGCGGTGGCCGACGTCATCTCGTTGCACGCTCCGGTGACGCCGGAGACCCTTGGAATGATCGGGGCGGAGCAGTTCGAGAACATGCGAGATGGCGTGGTGTTCGTCAATACGGCCCGAGCCCAACTGCACGACACCGATGCGCTGGTGGCCGCCTTGGCGTCGGGAAAAGTGAGCGCGGCCGGTCTCGACCACTTTGTCAATGAGTCGCTATCGACCGATCACCCACTCACCGAGTTCCCACACGTGGTGCTCACCCCACATATCGGTGGTGCCACCTACGACACCGAGGCCAACCACTCCCTGATGGTGGCCAATGATCTCGAGCGGTTGCTGCAGGGCGGCACGCCACTGCATATCGTCAATCCGGAGGTGTTGATCACCAAGGGGTGAACGTTCCCGTGCATCCCTCGAGGGCGGGGAGGGCGGGGACGTTCTGCCGGCAATCTCGGCCCGGCGGATGCCCACGGGGATCAGTGGCGGTCCGACGGGTCCGGCGCACCCGGCGGCTCCGACGGGTCCGAGGCGATCAGGGCTCCGGCACACCGGTACATGGCCAGATCAATGAGTTGGCCTCCTCCGGAACTGGCGGCTTCGAGCACAGCCCGGGCACCGAAGAGACCGGACACCGGGTCGGCGATGGCGTCGCCACAGAACTCCGGGTCACCGGCTGAGTCCCTCGCCACGAGACCGCCGGCCACCGCCGCGTCGTCCCCGAAAGCCACCCAGTCGCCACCGGGAAGGGTCCGGCCGTAGCCGGTGATGCTCAACCAGATACGACCGGCCCGGGGTGCCATGGTGGTGACGCCGACACCGAGCTGTTCGAGGGCGCGAGGCCGGGATGCCTCGATGACCACGTCGGCTGTCTCGATGAGGGATCGGAGCCGATCCCGACCGGTGGGACGGGAGAAGTCGAGGGCCTCGGTGCACTGATCGTCAGGGTGGAGCCATCGGTAGAACGCCGGGGTCCCGCGTGCTCCGTCGGGGCGGGTGGCACTCTCGACCTTGACGACGTCCGCTCCGGCGTCGGCCAGGATCATGGCGGTGAGCGGTCCGGCCCACATCGACGACAGGTCCACCACCTGTAGCCCCGACAGGTCGAGAGGGGGTCGGGTGGGCCACAACCGGGTGACTTCGTACGGCCGGGAGCTCGGCAACGGGTCCGCCAGGAGGCCGACAGGGAGGCCGAGCAACCGGGCGCCGGCCGCCAACTCGGCTGACCCACACTCGGCCGCATACCGCTCGAGGGACGGCCACGGATCGTCTCCCGCCGGGTCCCCGATGAGGGCATCGACGAGAGCAATGTCGTCGACTCGGGCGAGATTGATCGCCACCCAGCCATCACGGGTACGGCACAACCGGCACGAACCGTTGGCAGAGATCCGGCCCGGGCGCTGCAGACCGAGGAGGGAGGCCCGAACGGTGAGGATCGGGGCCCACTCGACATGGGCCAGTGCCTGTTGGCGAGCCAGGTATCCATTGATGTCCCTCACCAGCGCGTCGAGACGGAGGGTCGCCAGCGCCGAAGGCACCAAAGCGCGTCGCTCGGACCAGGACGTCGGTGCCATCTTCCCGATCACCCCAGGCACGAGCTCACCGCCTCTCGCCGGTGCGGTGTCCGGACCCTGATCGCGCCACACAGCCACACGTTACGCTCGCACCATGGCGGACACCGATTCAGCCATGTTCGACATCGCCTCGATGACCGAACTGTTGCAAGCCGGGAAAGACGGTTCGTCCGAGGTCCTGGGAGCCCTGGCCGAACGACCGTTGCTGGTCGTCGACCTCGATTCACCCGGTGAGGTTGGCGGGCTCGACGTGCCCACCATGCTTCCCTGCATCATCGTCGGGATCAGTCGCACCGGCGCGGTGCACGGGCCACTCGACGGTGTGGACGTGGCGCTGGTCGGCGTGCCTCGATCCGCAGCCCCGTGGGTGTCGGCCGTCGACCTCGACGCCGGCTTGGAAGAGGTGGCCTCCGGAGTGATCGAGTCACCCATGGCATCGGCCACCCTGGTGCAGGTTCTCCGGTCCGGTCGATCCGACTCCCTCGATCACGATCTGGTACTCGAGTCCTTGGCTTACTCGACCCTGCAGAAGGGGACCGAATTCCGCCGGTGGCTGGCCTCTCGGACCCCGCCCTCCCGTCACCCCGACCGGGGGAGTGCCCTCCTCATCGAGCGGAGCAGCGATCGCCTCTCGATCACCTTCAACCGGCCGCAGGTCCACAATGCCTATGACGCGGCCATGCGCGACGAACTTTGCGAGGCGTTGTCGATGGTGGCTGCCGACAGTTCCATCACCCAGGTGCACCTCTTCGGAGCCGGAGCCGACTTCTGTAGCGGCGGAGACCTCGGTGAGTTCGGCACGGCCAGGGACCCCACCACCGCTCACTTGATCCGAACGTCACGCAGTGCGGCCCGATTGCTCGGTATCGTCGGTGACCGTGTCACTGCCCACATTCATGGTGCGTGTATCGGTGCGGGCATCGAGCTTCCCGCCCTGGCCCATCGGGTGATCGCACAGCCCGACACCCGTGTGCAGTTGCCCGAGATCGCCATGGGTCTCATCCCGGGGGCCGGTGGCACCGCCACGGTACGGCGGCGAATCGGACGGCACCGGACGGCATGGCTGGCACTCACCGGGCGGACCATCGACGCAGGTACCGCCCTGGCCTGGAACCTGGTCGACGAGATCGACCGCCGGTGAAGACGGAGTCAACCTGATCCACTACCCGCTGATCAAGACCCGAAGGGACGCAACATGTGGGTCACGGTTGGTCCGCCTGGCTCCGGCCCGACGGGAAGCGCTCGAATCCATGGTTGGCCTACGGTGGGCCGATGATTCGATACTCCGTGGGCGAGGACAGTGTCGCCCGTCTTGTGCTCGACCGGCCCGACGCCAAAAACGCGTTGACCCCCGAGATGCGGGACGAGATCGTCGAGCGGGTCCGCCAGGTTCGGGCCGACCCTGAGGTTCGAGCCCTGTTGATCACCGGCGTCGGGGATGCCTTCTGCGCCGGCATGGATTTGCGGTCGTCCACGGTGGCCAACTCGGGTCAGTCCGGATTCGACCCCCGGACCACCAGCGAGGCATTGCGGCGCGGCGTACAGGCATTCATCCGCGAGCTGTGGGAGCTCGACAAGCCGACGGTGGCCGCCGTCAACGGAACTGCCGTAGGGCCGGGGGCTCACTTGGCCTTGGCCTGTGACTTCGTCATGGTGTGCGAACAGACCCGGTTTGTGTGGTCGTTCGCCAAGTGGGGCCTGGTTGTCGACGCCGGCGGGGCCTACCTGTTGCCCCGTCTGGTCGGCCTTCCCCGGGCCAAGGCCATGGTCATGCTCGGCGAGGGAGCAATCGGGGCCGAAGCCGTGTCCTGTGGCCTCGCCTACCGCTGCCTGGCGTCGCCCGAGGAGCTGGACCGGGAGGCATCCGAACTGGCGGCCAAGCTGGCGGCTGGGCCTGTCCGATCCCTGGGGCTCTCGAAACAACTGCTCAACAGCTCGTTCGAAACCGATCTGGCCGGGCTGCTCGACCGTGAGTCCCACTTCCAGGCGCTGGCGGCGGGTTCGTCGGAGATGGCCGAAGGGATGGCCGCATTCGCGGAACGTCGCACCCCCGATTTCCGGAGCGTCCACTGAGGACGACTGGTGGTCACGGGCCCAGTGTGCCGACGATGTTGTGGCCGACGTCGCCGGGCTACAGTCTCTGAAAAGCTGGTTCTCACTTGACGAACCGCCGGTCGGTCAAGGTGCTGACGCGGCGAAGGAGGATACCAATGCCACAGGCCGAAGAGTCGACGGGCTATGACCCGGCTGGGTTCATGGACCCGGCCGTCAGTGCCGACCCGCAACCTTTCTACCGCCAGGCACGGGCCGCCGGCGCGGTGGTACCGGGCATGTTCGGGCCTCAGATCGTACGGCGAGCGGCAGTCGACTTCGCCCTCCACCACCCGGAGGATTTCTCCTCCGGCATGGGTTCCGTTGATCTCGGCCAGTCAGTACCCCTCATCCCGCTGCAGGTCGACCC
>JADGOI010000007.1 GCA_017883075.1 Acidimicrobiales bacterium | reverse complement strand
CATGCCCGGGCCCGATCGAACTGGCAATTTGTCGCCAAACAGCTAGAATAGTCCTTCGGCTCGCCGCCGGTGTGTGTTGGCGGGTCGACCCCGCTTCTGGGCGTGCCCCACCTGGTGTGCTTCCGAGGGCGGTGCGGACAGACGGCAATCGGCGATCTGTACTGCACGCTGGCCTCTTGGGCGAGCGGACAAGAATGACTGAGTATCAAGGAGATTCACCTGCCCAAACCCAAGGAAGACGCCATCGTGTTGGAGGGAACGGTCGTCGAGCCGCTTCCCAACGCCATGTTCCGGGTCGAACTGGAGAATGGCCACAAGGTGCTGGCGCACAGCTCGGGGAAGATGCGGATGCACCGTATCCGGATCCTCCCTGGGGATCGTGTGCAGGTGGAGATCACCCCCTATGACCTGGCCCGAGGACGGATCACCTACCGCTACAAGTGACGGGACCGGTTCGGAACCAGCCATTGGCGCCGGCACGGACGACAGGTCAAGTGTGAGCAGTACGAGACAAGGACAGAAACGTGAAGGTTCGACCCAGTGTCAAGCCGATGTGTGAGAAGTGCAAAGTGATCCGCCGTCATCGGCGGGTCGTAGTCATCTGCGAGAACCCCCGCCACAAGCAGCGGCAGGGATAGGGCTCGCGGACCAGGCAAGGAAGAAGAAGGAAGGCACTGTGGCCCGCATCTCAGGCGTAGACATTCCCCGCGAAAAGCGGTTGGAGATCTCGCTCACCTATATCTATGGCATCGGACTGACGTCGTCGCAGCGGATCTGCGACTCCACCGGGGTGAGTCGCGACACCCGGGTCCGTGACCTGACCGACGAAGAGGTCACGCAACTCCGTACCTACATCGATGCCAACTTCGCCGTCGAGGGAGACCTGCGACGCGACGTGTCCCAGGACATCAAACGCAAGATGGAGATCGGCTGCTACCAGGGCATCCGACACCGCAAGGGCCTGCCCGTCCATGGCCAACGCACCCATACCAACGCTCGCACACGCAAGGGACCGAAGAAGACGGTCGCCGGGAAGAAGAAGGTCCGCAAGTAATGGCCAAGACCACCAAGCCGACTGCCGCCCGCCGGCCCCGCCGCCGCGAGCGGAAGAACGTCACCTATGGAATCGCCCACATCAAGAGTTCCTTCAACAACACCATCGTCTCCATCGCCGATCCGGAGGGCAACGTCCTGGCGTGGGCCTCGGCCGGCAATGTGGGATTCAAGGGCTCCCGTAAGTCCACCCCTTTCGCCGCCCAGTTGGCTGCCGAACAGTGCGCCAAGAGAGCCATGGAGCACGGTGTACGACGGGTCGACGTGTTGGTGCGAGGTCCGGGCTCCGGCCGCGAGACCGCCATCAGGTCACTGGCCGCCGCCGGCATCGAAGTGGCCGGCATCAAGGACGTAACCCCGATTCCGCACAATGGTTGCCGCCCGAAGAAGCGCCGTCGGGTCTGAGGCCGGGGAACAAAGGACGTAAGGAAGACACATGGCTCGTTACACAGGACCTGTTTGCCGGCTATGCCGCCGGGAGCGCACCAAGCTCTTTTTGAAGGGTGAGCGCTGCTACTCGATGAAATGCCCGGTATCGGAAGCGGTCACCGATCGTCACAGCCGCGCCTACCCACCGGGCGAGCACGGTCGCGATCGCATGCGCCAGGGTTCGGAATACCTGGCTCAGCTCCGTGAGAAGCAGAAGGCACGCCGCATCTATGGCCTGCTCGAACAGCAGTTCCACAATCTCTATGTCGAGGCGAGCCGGGCCCCGGGTATCACCGGTGAGAACCTGCTCTGCATGCTCGAGCAGCGTCTCGACAATGTGGCCTTCCGGGCCGGATGGGGCGCCAGCCGGTCCCAGGCCCGCCAGTTCGTCCGGCATGGCCACGTCCTGGTCAACGGGAAGCGGGTCAACATTCCCAGCTACCGGGTTCGTCAGCACGATGTGGTGGCGCTGAAGCAGTCGTCCCGCGAAATGTTCCACGTCCGCCGGAACATGGACACGCTCGATCGCCAACTGCCGCCGTGGTTGGAGGCCGAGGGTGACCGCTTTCAGGTGAAGGTGTTCTCGCTGCCCCTGCGCGAGCACATCGACGAGCCTGTCCAAGAGCAGCTCATTGTCGAGCTGTACTCGAAGTAGTTCCATCCGGACATTCGCATTACCGCAGTAACCGCCTCATCCGAACCAACACCAACCCTGCGCACCACAGCCGAGGAGCCACGATCTGCATGCTCATCATCCAGCGCCCCACCGTCGAAGCGATCGGTGAAGAAGAAGACAATCGCCAACGGTTCGCCGTAGGCCCGCTCGACCCCGGCTTCGGCCATACGCTCGGCAATTCGCTGCGCCGCACGCTGCTGTCGTCGATTCCGGGCGCCGCCATCACCCAGGTGCGATTCGATGAAGCCCTCCACGAGTTCACCACCCTCCCGGGCGTGAAGGAGGACATCACCGACCTCATCCTCAACCTCAAAGACATCCTGATCCGGGTGCACAGCGATGAGCCGGTCACCGTGCGCCTTGACAAGCGCGGGCCCGGTGACGCCACCGCCGGTGATCTCCAGCTGTCTTCCGACGTCGAGGTGCTCAGCCCGACCCAGCACATCGCCTCGTTGAATGCCAAGGGTCACCTTGCAGTAGATCTCACCGTGGAGCGCGGTCGTGGTTACGCCTCAGCTGACAAGAACAAGCGTTCTTCGACCATCGGCGTCATCCCGATCGATGCCATCTTCTCGCCGGTCCGGCGGGTGGCCTTCACCGTCGAGCCGGTCCGGGTCGAGCAGTCCACCAACTTCGACCGTTTGGTCCTCGACATCGAAACCGACGGGTCGCTGACCCCTCGGGAGGCGTTGGCATCGGCCGGCGACACTCTTCGCACCTTGGTCGGCCTGGTCGCCGACCTCGAGGACGAGCCCCAAGGCCTCGAGCTCGGGGAAGTGGGCGCGGTCGGCTCCGGTTCGCCTGATCTCGACCTTCGCATCGAGGACCTCGATCTCACCGAGCGTCCCCGCAACTGCCTCAAGCGGGCGCAGGTCAACACCATCGGCGAGTTGGTCGAACGCACGCTCGACGACTTGTTGAACATCACCAACTTCGGACAGAAGTCGCTCGATGAGGTGCTCCAGAAGCTCGATGAGCGGGGCCTCGCCCTGCGGGTCAAGGACTGATCGGCATGCTCGGCACTCCGAAGAAGGGCCGCCGGTTCGGCGGTAGCTCCGCCCATCAGAAGGCGATGATGGGAAACCTGGTCGCCTCGTTGATAGCGGCTGAGTACCTGGTGACAACCGAGGCCAAGGCCAAGGCGCTGCGTCCGGTGGCCGAGAAGGTCATCACCGCCGCCGCCAAGGGGGGTCTCGCTCGTCATCGCCATGTGGTCGGGTTCATCCGCGACAAGGACATGGCGCACAAGCTGTTCGAGGAGATCGGCCCTCGCTATGTCGAACGGCCGGGTGGGTATACCCGCATCCTGAAGCTGGGCAACCGTGCGGGTGACAATGCCCCGATGGCCCGTATCGAATTGGTGTGACTGCTGGAGTGGTTCCCCCCGCCGAGGGAACCAACCCTGAGGTCGTACGCTGGCGTCTTCGCCTTGCATACGACGGATCGAGATTCCGGGGGTTTGCCGCCCAGAGCGGGCAGACGACCGTGGCCGGTGCCCTTTGTGAGGCCCTCAGCCTGGTGACACGGGTAGACATCGCCCTAACCTGTGCGGGGCGCACCGATGCCGGTGTGCACGCCCTCGATCAGGTCGTCCACTTCGACCTTCCCACCTCGGTGGCTTCGGGACTCGACCCGGCCGCGGTGATGCGCTCCTGTAACCGACAGCTGGGCCCGTCCATTGTGATCAGGGAGGCGGGGCCGGTGCCGCTTTCGTTCAGCGCCCGCCGCTCCGCCACCGGGCGGCGCTATCGGTACCTGGTCGTCAATGGCCCGACCGCCGATCCGCTGCTGGCCCGTGTGGCCTGGCACGTCACCGAACCGCTCGATGTGCGCACCATGTCAGCCGCCGCCGACGCCATTCTGGGCGAGCACGACTTCCGGGCCTTCTGTCGGCGAGCTCCCGGCACAACCGCCGACGCCCCGATCGTGCGGCGAGTACTCGATGCGCGCTGGTCGCTGGTGGATGGCTCAAAGGGAAAGGCACTGCTCCCGGTGGACGGGCACCTTCTGGCCTTCGAGATCGACGCCAATGCCTTCTGCCACCAGATGGTCCGATCCCTGGTGGGGACCTTTGTCGACGTGGGCCGGGGGAAGAAACGACCTTCGGACATCACCTGGATACTGCGTTCCGCCGATCGTCAGCAGGCCTCCCAGCCAGCCCCACCGGGCGGGCTCACTCTGATGGCCGTGCGTTACGACGGAGGCCCGGCTTGCTCACCAGGGTGATTTCGTCGTATCGTGGTAACCCGCTGGGCCTGGCCGTTCACCGACACCTTCCCTGTGGTCACACAGAGGAGTCCCACCGGTCTTCGGTGGGATCGGCCCTGCACCTGCGGGACCTTCAGCCCGGCCTCATCGAACCAAGGACTTCTTGTGCGCACGTTCTCTCCCAAGCCCAGTGACATCACCCATGCCTGGCATGTGGTGGACGCCGAAGGCCTCGTACTCGGCCGGTTGTCCACCGAGGTGGCATCCATCCTCCGGGGTAAGCACAAGCCGATCTTTGCTCCCCACGTGGACACCGGTGATCACGTGATCGTGATCAACGCCGACAAGGTGGTGTTGACGGCCGGCAAGGCCGAAACCAAGTTGGCCTACCGCCACAGTGGCTACCCGGGTGGCCTTCGGTCGACCGCCTATGCCGACCTGATGGTGGAGCGTGCCGACGAAGTGGTCCGGAATGCGATTCGGGGCATGCTCCCGAGGAACCGCCTGGGCCGTCAGATGATCGACAAGCTCAAGGTCTACAACGGCCCCGAGCATCCGCATGCAGCACAGTCCCCCGAGCCTTTGGAGTTTCCGGGTGCACGCCGAACGGTGTCCGTCCGGGGCGGCGCGTGATCGCCAACTTCTCAGGCCGATAGAACGAATCGACGACTAGGAGCATTTCGTGGCCAACGCCGCCCCACTCTGCCAGACCACCGGACGACGCAAGCGAGCGGTGGCGCGCGTGCGCTTCCGCCCGGGCCAGGGCACCATCACCGTCAATAAGCTCAAGTTCGAGGAATACTTCACGTCGGCCACCCACCGCATGTTGGTGACCGAGCCGCTGCGGCTGACCGAGACGGCTGAGTCGTGGAACATCGACGTCACCATCGATGGCGGTGGCGTATCCGGTCAGGCAGGTGCCTTCCGTATGGGGATCGCCCGGGCACTGATCCATATGGACCCCGAGCTCCGGGGAGCGTTGAAGAAGGCCGGCTTCCTTACCCGTGACTCCCGCGAGAAGGAATCGAAGAAGTACGGCCTGAAGAAGGCCCGCAAGGCTCCTCAGTACTCCAAGCGGTAGTCCGATGGGGCGCGCACGGTTCGGCACTGATGGTGTTCGGGGAGTTGCCAACGCCGAGCTCTCGCCGGAACTTGTGCTGGCCATCGGGCGGGCCACGGCGCGGAAACTATTGGCGACCTCCTTTGTGGTCGGCAGGGATACCCGCCGTTCGGGCCCCATGCTCCAGGCCGCGCTCTCCGCCGGTCTTGCCGGGGAGGGGGCGGACGTCATTGACGTAGGGATTCTTCCCACCCCGGCCATTGCCTGGTTGTCCGCCGATCGGGACATCCCCGGGGCGGTGATCTCGGCATCGCACAACCCCTTCGCCGACAATGGCATCAAGCTGTTCGCCCGAGGTGGGACCAAGCTGTCGGTGGAGACAGAAACGGCCATCGAAGAGGAGTTGGATCAGGTCCTCGACCCCGGTGTCCGGGGGCCCCGCAGTCCCGAGGGCTTTGGTGTCGGCCGGGTGGTGAGCGAGCCGGGCGCCGCCGATGCCTACCTCGCCCACCTGGTCTTACTGCTCGAGGGTCGTCGTCTGGACGGCCTGCGGCTGGTGGTCGATGGGGCCAACGGGGCCGCGGCGGAGATCGCCGCCCGCCTGTACGAAGAGGTGGGAGCCGAAGTGGTCGCCATCGGGTGCGAGCCGGACGGGTCCAATATCAATTCCGGCTGCGGATCCACCCACACCGACACGTTGGCTGCCGCAGTGGTCGAACACGGAGCCGATCTGGGGCTTGCCCTCGACGGGGACGCCGACAGACTGTTGGCGGTCGACGCCACCGGGGCGACCATCGGTGGTGACGAACTGCTTGCCCTGTTCACCGTCGATCTGGCTGAACGCGGCCAGTTGGCCGGCAATACGGTGGTGGTGACCGTCATGACCAACCTGGGGTTCAAGCTGGCCATGGAGCACCGGGGGATCACGGTGAAGGAGACCCCGGTGGGCGACCGCCACGTCCTGGCCGCCCTCGATGCCGATGGGTTGGCACTGGGGGGCGAGCAGTCCGGGCACATCATCTTCCGGCGGATGGCCACCACCGGGGACGGGCTCCTCACCGGGCTGATCCTGGCCGACCTGATGGCGAGGTCGAAGAAGCCACTGGCCGAACTGCTCGACGGCTTGGTGACCCGGGTTCCCCAGGTTCTGGTGAATGTCCAGGTTCCCGACCCCGGTCTGTTGGCGGCGGCTGATGCGGTGTGGTCGGCCGTGGCCGAAGAGGAGACGCGACTGGGTGAGCAGGGGCGGGTCCTGTTGCGGCCCAGTGGGACGGAGAGCTTGGTGCGGGTCATGGTGGAGGCGCCGGGCGACGGAGTGGCCGAGGAGGTGGCGCAGCGGTTGAGCACACTGGTCAGGCACGAGTTGCACGCGGCGGCATCCCTGAGCCAGTCGGGCAACTAGCCTCGACCCCAATGTGCGGCATCATCGGGATCACCGGAGGCGAAGAGACGCTTGACGTTCTTCTCGAGGGCCTTGCCCGACTCGAGTACCGGGGGTACGACTCCGCCGGACTGGCGGTTCTCCCGGCCACCGACGGTGGTCCGCTGTGGCGGGCCCGGGCCGCCAACGGCACCCGGTCGCTCGAGGACTTGGTCAAGCGGACCGAGGATGCCCCGCCGGGCTCGTCCACAGGTATCGGTCACACCCGGTGGGCCACCCATGGTCGCCCGTCCGAAGCCAATGCCCACCCCCACGTCGACTGCACCGGCCAGCTGGCCCTGGTCCACAACGGGATCATCGAGAATCACCTTGAGCTCAGCGACGAGTTGGTCTTGGCCGGCCACCACTTGGAGTCGGACACCGACACCGAGGTCCTGGCCCATCTGATCGAATCCGAACTTGGAACCCACCCCGAGGCTGGTTTGGTCGGTGCGGTACGAGAGACCCTCCGACGGGTCCGCGGCTACTTCGCCATCGCGGTGATCCACTCCGGTGAGCCCGACCTGATCGTTGCGGCCCGCCGGGTATCCCCGTTGGTCATGGGACTCACCGAGACAGAGGCAATGCTGGCCTCGGATATCCCCGCCCTGCTCGGGCGTACCCGCTCGTTCCTGCTCCTCGAGGACGATCAGATCGCCGAGCTGCGTCCGGGATCGATCAGGGTGACCACCCTCGATGGTACCGAGGTCATCCCACCCCTGCGCACGGTGGACTACGACCTCGATGCCGCCCGTAAGGACGGTTACCCCGACTACATGAGCAAGGAGATGCACGAGCAACCGATGGCGGTGGCCAACACACTGCTCGACCGGTTGCTCCCCGACGGCACCCTGGCGCTCGACGAGGTCCGCATCTCCGACGATGAACTCCGCTCCATCGACAAGGTGTTCATCGTGGCCTGCGGGAGTAGCTACCACGCCGGGCTCATGGCCAAGTACGCCATCGAGCATTGGGCGAGGCTGCCGGTCGAAATCGACATCTCCAGCGAGTTCCGCTATCGCGATCCGGTCCTCGACTCCCGGACGCTGGTGATCGGGGTGAGCCAATCCGGCGAGACCGTCGACACCTTGCAGGCCCTGCGGGAAGCCCGGAGATGGAATGCCAAGGTGCTGGTCATCTCCAACGTGGTGGATTCGTCCATGACCCGCGAAGCCGACGCGGTGCTCTACACCCGGGCGGGGCCGGAGATAGGGGTGGCGTCGACCAAGACCCACCTCGCCCAGATCACCGCCCTGGAGATCCTGGCTCTCTACCTGGCTCAGACTCGGGGGACGCTCTATCCCCACGAAGTTCGGGAGTTCCTCGACGCCATGGGTGCGTTGCCCGGCAAGGTGGAGACCGCAGTGGGGAGGGCGGCCGACGTCGAGGTGGTCGCCACCGCGTATCGGGACTCGCCGTCATTCATCTTCCTCGGGCGCCATGTCGGCTATCCGGTGGCGCTGGAAGGCGCGCTCAAACTGAAGGAGCTCTCGTACCTGTGGGCCGAGGGGTTTCCCGCCGGTGAGCTGAAGCACGGTCCCATCGCGGTGGTGGAACCGGGAACAGTGGTGATCGGGGTCGCCACCCGCACCCGCCTGTGGGAGAAGATGATGGCCAACGTGGCGGAGGTGAAGAGTCGGGGCGCCACCGTGGTACTGGTGGCCAACGACGGCGACGAAGAGACGGAGCGGCAAGCGGATGCCGTCCTGTGGGTCCCGGAGACCCACCAGTTGTTCACCCCCATCGTCGACGTGGTACCGCTGCAACTGTTCGCCTACTCGATGGCCCGGCTGCACGGTTTCGACGTCGATCGTCCCCGCAACCTGGCCAAGGTGGTCACCGTCGAGTGAAGGCATCTGTCAGGTAATGGATACGGGCACCGGGACGTTCGGCGGATGCAGGCTGGTCGGCATCGGGGTGGATGCGGTGGAAGTCACCCGCATGCGAGAGCTGTTGGCTCGACGGCCCTCCATGGCCGAACGGCTGTTCACCGGGTCGGAATTGGCCTATGCCACCAGGGCCACCGACCCGATTCCGCGGATGGCCACCCGGTTCGCCGCCAAGGAGGCCACCATGAAGGCACTCGGCGTCGGGCTCGGGGCCTTCCGATTCACCGACGTGGAAGTGGTCCGGATCGGCCTGGGTGCCCCCACCCTCCTGCTTCACCATGCTGCCGACGACCTGGCGCGGCGATCCGAGGTCACCGATTGGCACCTCTCGCTGACCCATACCGATCAGATGGCCATGGCGTTCGTGGTGGCCGAGTATGTGGCTCCGGCCCGTGGATCGGCACGGGCCGGGGCTGCGTCGTAGCGTCGAGCTGTGCAACCGGTCCTCACCGTCTCTGAGATGCAGGCCGTCGATGCCGAGGCCCAGGCGTCGACGCCACTGGACGCGCTGGTCGAGCGGGCCGGCCACGCGGTGGCTCTGGTGGCCCTCGAGATGATGGGTGGGGCGTACGGACGCCGCGTCCTGGTGGTGGCGGGCAAGGGGAACAACGGTGCGGACGGTCGGATCGCGGCCGGAAAGCTCCGACATCGTGGCGCCCGGGTCACGGTGGTCGAGGCCGGGAGCGTGGGC
Source organism: Acidimicrobiales bacterium (assembly GCA_017883075.1). GTDB lineage: Bacteria > Actinomycetota > Acidimicrobiia > Acidimicrobiales > RAAP-2 > DASZIT01. The sequence goes on along the minus strand of JADGOI010000007.1, from coordinate 29,603 downwards.
GACGGCTCGGACCTCGGCTCGGACTTCGATCTGGTGATCGACGCCGCGTACGGAACGGGGTTCCGTGGCGAGTACCGGGCGCCTGTCGTCCGCCCCGGGACCCCGGTGTTGGCGGTCGACATCCCGTCGGGGGTGAGTGGCGACACGGGTGAAGGTTCCGGTCGCCCGCTCCGGGCCGATCGGACGGTGACCTTCGTGGCGCTCAAGCCGGGTCTGCTGCAGGGCGAGGGGGTCGGTCTGGCCGGCCGGGTCACTGTGGCCGACATAGGCATCCCGGTCGGTCACCCCCGAATCAGTGTGATGGAGGACCGGGACGTGGCAGCACTCCTTCCGTCTCGTGGCCGAAACGATCACAAGTGGAACTCTGCGGTACTGGTGGTGGCTGGTTCTCCCGGGATGACCGGTGCCGCCGGGATGTGCGCCCGGGCGGCCTTCCGGACCGGGGCGGGGATGATTCGGCTCGGTGTGCCCGGGGAGGATGTGGCCGACGCGAGCCCATCCGAAAGCGTGAGTGTGCCGCTACCGGGCCGGGGTTGGTCCGATGTGGCGCTGGACGTGTCCCGCCGGTGCTCGGCCATGGTGGTCGGCCCGGGGCTCGGGCGCGACCCATCGACGGTGGAAGAGGTGCGACGGCTGGTGGGCTCCTCGGACATTCCGGTGGTGGTGGACGCGGACGGGTTGTTCGCACTTGGCTGCCTGGATGGCACTCGGCTCCTCGTCCACAAGGCGCCAGTGGTACTGACACCACATGACGGTGAGTACGAACGGTTGATGGGCAAGCCGGCGGGAACCGACCGCATCGAAGCGGCACGGCGGCTGTCCGGGGTGTCGGGAGCGGTGGTTCTGGTAAAGGGGCCCACCACCGCGGCGGCCGATCCGTCGGGCCGCTGCCTGGTGGCGATGGCAGGGTCGCCCCGATTGGCCACCGCCGGCACCGGTGACGTGCTGTCGGGCATCATCGCCGCCATGTTGGCTCGTGGGATGGCACCCCTCGAGGCGGCCGCCCTGGCCGCCCACGTTCACGGTCGGGCGGCAGATCGGGGCCCGGGGCAGGGGCTGATGGCTGGTGACCTTCCCGTCCTGGTGTCCTCGGTCCTCTCTGACCTCAGTGATTCCGATGAGACTCCGTGGAGCCTCGATGGTTGACCGCCTGCGACCGGTGTGGGCCGAGATCGACGTGGATGCCGCCCGGCGCAATGCGGAGATTCTCAAGGGCATGGTGGGTTCCTCCGCGCTCTGTGCCGTGGTCAAGGCCGATGGGTACGGGCACGGTGCCGTCCCCATGGCCAGGGCTGCACTGGCCGGGGGGGCGGAGTGGCTGGCGGTGGCTCTGGTGGAGGAAGGAGCGCTCCTTCGAGAGGTCGGGATCGACGTCCCGATTCTGCTCCTGTCCGAGCCTCCGGTTGACGCCATGGAGGAAGCGGTGGCTCGCCGATTGGTGCCGACGGTCTACACCCATGCCGGAGTTCAGGCCTTGAAGCGGGTGGTGGCCGCCGAAGACGTGTCCCCGGTCGACGTCCACCTCAAGGTGGATACCGGCATGCACCGGGTGGGGGCCGACCCGGCCGAGGCGGTGAGTTTGGCCACCGCCATTGCCGCCGATCCCCGGCTCCGACTCGGGGCCCTGTGGACCCATTTGGCGGTGGCCGACGGGAGTGGCCCGGCCGACATCGAGTTCACCCGCACCCAACTCGATCGATTCGGGCTGGTTCTCGACGATCTGACCACCGCCGCTCTCCGGCCTCCTCTCATCCACGTGGCCAACTCGGCCGGCTCCATTGCCTTCCCGGCAGCTCGCCTGGACATGGTCAGGTGTGGCATCGCCCTCTACGGGCTGTGTCCCACCCCCGAACTGGCCACCCAGCTGTCGCAGGCCACCGGAGGAGGGCGGGTCGAACCGGTGATGTCATTGCGGGCCGAGGTGTCGTTTGTCCGCTGGCTCGACAAGGGGGAGCGGCCGTCCTACGGGCGCCGCCGTCCCTTGGCCGAGCGCTCGATCGTCGCCACTGTTCCCATCGGTTATGCGGACGGCATGCCCCGCCGTCTGTTCGACACCGGTGTTGAGGTGCTCATCGGGGGGGTCAGGCGCCCGCTTGCCGGAGTGGTGACGATGGACCACATCCTGGTTGACTGCGGACAGGCCGGCGTTCCCCCCGTCACGGTGGGCGACGAGGTTGTCCTCATCGGGCGGCAGGGACGAGAAGAGATCACCGCCACCGAGTGGGCCGACCGGCTCGGCACCATCAACTACGAGGTGATATGTGGCATCGGCCCCCGGGTCCCCCGGGTCCTCGTCAACGGGGATGGCCTGACGGGCGATTCGGCTGATCATGAAATCGGGGCTGCCTGATCCGACCCCGACGGGAAGCGGTAATCTGGAGTCGGCGCGCCGCGGGAGTCGGCGCGCCCGCGGTACTCCCCAACGTCCATCGGAGTTGACTGTCCTCATGAAACCAAACCTCCGACGTCCTGCCGTCCGGTCATCGGTGGTTCCGAGTCCGGCACGCTGCCGCCTGTTCGCGATGATGGTCGGTCTGGTCGTGGTGGGAACCGTCACTTCCGCCTGCACCTCGGCGAGTGCGACCGGCCATCAGGTGTCGGCGCCGAACGGGGGCGCAGTCGGGGCCGGGGTGGCTGCTGCTCCCACGTCACCCGTCCACGCCTACGACCCACCCGCGACCGCCATGCCGTCGGCGCCGGCCCGCATCTACGACGTCGGTCACGATGTGTCCGACCCGTTCCTCACCGTCGGGAAGGGTCGTTACGACCTCATCCTCAGCGAGGGTGGTGCAGGGGTGACGATGAACGCTCCGGTGGCATCGGGAACCGCGGCGGGCCGGTGGGGAGCGATGACCGAAGTCATGCCGACATTGCCGCCGTGGGCTGCGCCCGGCTTCACCTGGGCACCTGACCTCCACCGCTTCGGATCGACGTTCGTGTTGTACTTCACCGCCCTGGTGAAGTCGACCTCCCCGGCAATGGAATGCATCGGAGCCGCCACCGGGGCGTCTCCCACCGGCCCGTTCACCCCCATGGTCAAGCCGTATATCTGCCAGGTCAGCCAGGGTGGTTCGATCGACCCCCGGGTGTTCACCGATGACAACGGGACCACTTGGATGATCTGGAAGTCGGACCAGAACATCGGAGGATCCTCCACGCCGACAAAGATCTGGTCGGCGCCACTCACCGGCGATGGCATGGCCTTCACCGCCAAGCCGACGGTCATTCTGCAGCCCGATGAGCCCTGGCAGGGCAGCATCGTCGAATCGCCCGACATGGTGAAGGTGCTCGGGACCTACTGGTTGTTCTACTCGGGCAATTGGTTCAATACGCCGAACTACGCCATCGGAGCGGCACGCTGTGCGGGTCCGATGGGACCGTGTGCCGACTCCTCATCGGTTCCTCTGGTGGCATCCAATGCTCAGGGTGCGGGTCCCGGCGAGGAATCCGTCTACTCCGACCCGACCGGCGCGTGGTTGCTGTACACCCCCCGGCACTCCGATTCGCCCAATCTCGACATCCCCCCTCGGCCGGTGGCCATGACCCGTATCGGTTTCGGCCCCACCGGCCCCTATCTCGCCACGTGGATGGACCCGCCGTCACCACCGTCGTCAACGGCGGGGTCACCGTCCTCGCCCGGCCCTACCTCGGCGGTGAGATTCGCGCCGCCCACCAGCTGACCGCTCTCACTCAGTTGGCCCAGATGAGCGGGGCAACACGTTGGGGACGGCTCATCCCTTTGAGCACCACCTCCCGTCGTTCACCGAAGTGGAATTCTCCGGTGCCCGCCACCAACTGTCCGGACAGTGAAGACACCAGGATCTCGTCGGGACCGGCCATGTCGGCGATTCGACTGGCCACGATGACCGTGTGACCAAAGAAGTCGTCATCGGTCTCGGTGGCCTCCCCGGTGTGCAACCCGATGTGGACCCGAATCGACTGGTCGGGGTGGGCCAAGGTGTGCTCGCGAAAGGAGCGCTGCATGGCGGCAGCACATCGCAGCGCTTGGGCCGCTCCTCCGAATGCGACCATCAATCCGTCACCCTGCGCCTTGACCTCACGCCCCCCGTGACCCGTGATGAGGGAACGAACGATCCGGTGGTGCTCGGTCACCATGGCATGGGCCAAACGATCCCCGAGCCGCTCGGTGATCCCTGCGTAATCGACCATGTCGACAAAGAGGATTGTCACGGTGCGGTCACCGGCAAGGGATGGGGCTTCTTCGGGATGTGGCTCCCGGGACATGGTCTCCGGGACCCGTTCGGCCGGAGTCAGGCCAGCGGGTCCCTCGCTCAGCACCGGTGACCCGGTCCCCGCGTCGAGGGACGGGTCGTCGAGGTGTGATGGCAGTCCACGGCCATGACGGTTCGGGGCACTCTTGACTTCCACCCCGCCCATGATCGGGAAGGCCCGAACGATGATCCGAGGGGATCCCGGGATCACCGGGATGTCACGGATCTTCAGGTGTCGCCCGCCCATGATGGAGAAGCCGACCAGTTCAACGTCGATGCCTTCGGGCACCACTATTTCGATCCCGCCCATGATGGATATGGCGTTGATCACCACTTCGGATCCCTCGATCTCGGCCTGTCGAAGATCGAGTTGGCAGCCGCCCATGACGGCGATGGCGGTGGTGTGCCCACTGGCCCGCCACCGACCCTTGGCTCTCGCCCCACCCATGACGGCAATGATCCAGCGGCGGGCGCTGCGGCGGGCCGCCTCCGGTTCGGGCACCGCCCGGGCCGGGAGGTCGGCAATCAGTGCATCGAGGTCACCCTGGGTGCGGGCGATGAGCGCGTTGTCGACCCGCTCGGAGAATTCGTCCAGCGTCAACCTTCCGACAACGACGTGCTCGCGGAGGGACGTCACCGTCCGGTCGCGGTCGGCGTCCGCCACCCGCTGGGTGAACTCCCTGTGCGGCTGGGTGGGAGGGTCGCTTGCCGGGGCAAGGGTGTCTTCGACGGCGTGAGATGGCTCTATCCCGTCGGTCACGGATCTCAGTTTGCCGCGTCACGGATCAATTGACGAACGCAATGGGTGATGTGCTGGTGGGCGGTACCATTCGGCGGTGGCTGAGATGACCGGACTGGCCCATCTCGCCCAGGAGGCGGCCGGGTGCACCAAGTGTGCGCTGTCGGCCCGACGCACCCAGGTGGTGTTCGGTGTCGGTGATCCCGATGCCGATCTACTCTTCGTCGGCGAAGCACCCGGGCGTGACGAGGACCTGCAGGGTGAGCCGTTCGTCGGACGCTCGGGCAAGCTCCTCGACCGGCTGATGGCCGAAGAGCTGGGTATCGATCGCCGCCAGTGCTACATCGCCAATGTGGTCAAGTGCAGGCCTCCGGACAACCGCAATCCGAGGCCGGAAGAGATCGAGGCGTGCCGGCCCTATCTGGTCTCCCAACTCGATCTGATCCAACCCGTCGTGGTGGTGACACTAGGGAACTTCGCCACCAAACTGCTGCTCGAGACCGACGAGGGCATAACCCGGGTGAGGGGGAAGGCCTATCCGTTCGGCCGCTCCCACCTGGTGCCGACCTACCATCCCGCCGCGGCGTTGCGGTCGGGAGGGGCGGTGGTGGCTCAGATGCGGTCAGACCTGGTCCGGGCCAAACAGCTGCTGGGCTGGACGTGATGACCCAGCCGTCGACCATCGTCGTTTCGACTTCGTCCGCCGAGGAGACGCGGGCGGTGGCCGGGGCCATCGCCCCGCTCTGCGTGCCCGGGGATGTGCTGCTCCTGGCCGGGGACCTCGGAAGTGGCAAGACCACCTTCGCTCAGGGCTTCGGTCGGGCGCTCGGTATCGTGGGCCCCATCACCAGCCCGACATTCACACTGGTGAGGCAGTATGAGCTCGACGGCGCGGTCGATGCTCCTGTGGGCCGGCCGCTGAAGACCCTGTTGCATGCCGATGTCTACCGGCTCGATTCCCTTGGCGAGATTGTCGACCTGGGCCTCGGCGAGCTGGTCGAGGACGGCGCGGTGGCCCTTGTCGAATGGGGAGACGTGGCCGAGCCGGTCCTCGGTGACGGGTCGCTGTCTCTGAGGCTCGACGCCCCGTGCGGGAACGGCGATCCCGGCGATCTCGACGACCTCGACGACCTCCGCACTATGACCATCGGGCGGTCGGGTGAGAGGTGGGCGGATCGCTGGGCCCGGTTGGCTGAGGTCTTGGGGCCATGGGCGGTGGATCGATGAATCTGCTCGCCATCGAGTCAGCGACCAACCTGGTCGGTGCCGCTCTGGTCACCGATGGGGACTCGGCAGCCGAACGCAGCCATCAGGGCGGCCGCATGCACGCCGAATCGTTGGCTCCCGCCATCGAGGAGGTCTGCGCGCTCTCGGGGCTCACCGTCCGGGACATCGATGCCATTGCCGTCGATACCGGGCCCGGTCTTTTCACCGGCCTGCGGGTCGGCGTGGCTACCGCCAAGGCCTTGGCCCAAGGATTGGGGCTGGGCGTCCTGGCCGTCAGCAGTCTGGACATTCTGGCTGCCGGAGCTCGGGAGGAGGCCGGCCCAGGTCGGGCCCGGACGGTTGTGGTGGTGGTCGACGCCCGCCGGGGGGAGGTGTTTGCTTCCCGGTACCACTTCGATGATGCGGTGTCGGGCATGGACCGGGCCGTCGATCCGGCGCAGGCCCGGCAGGTGCCGCCCGAACTGGTCACCCCTGATGGCCTGGCGGAATCGTTGGCCGACAGGGATCACGGCCCCGGCGAGAGCCTTCTCATCGTCGGGGACGGCGCTGTCAGGTACCGCCAATTGTTGTCAGGTGTCCCGGCTGCCGATCTGGGCCTGGCCGAGCGCCTCTCATCACCGTCGCCGTTGACCCTCGCCCGGCTGGCGCTCCGCCGCATGGCGGCCGGTGCCGAACCGTCCCCTCCGACCGACCTGTTGCCCGACTACCGGCGTGAGGCCGACGCCCGGATCAACTGGGAGCAGCGGATCCCTCCCCCCGGGACCACCTGGCCATCACCGTGAGCGCTGAACCACCGCCGATCAGACGCGAGCCGCATCAGGTGGTCATGGCGCCCATGCGAGCGAAAGATCTCCGTGGTGTTCTTCGAATCGAAGAAGCGGTGTTCCCGCACCCCTGGTCGCACAGGCTGTTCGTGGAGGAGTTGGCTCAACGCAAGTCTCGCGTCTATCGCGCGGCTTGGATCGGTGCCGACATCGTTGGCTTCGCCGGTCTGATGCTGATCGACGATGAAGCCCATGTCAATAACATCGCTGTCGATCCACGGTGGCAGGGGCGCGGGCTCGGAAGCCTGATTCTCCTGGACATGACCCGCGTCGCGCTCGAGCTCGGGACCCGGCACATGACTCTCGAGGTCAGGGTGGGAAACGAATCAGCCATCGCGTTGTACCGGCGGTTCGGAATGGCCCCGGTCGGAGTGCGTCCGAACTACTACCCCGAGACGGGCGAGGACGCCCTGATCATGTGGGTACGCGACATCGACTCGGAGGCGTACGGCGAACGATTGGTGAAGATCGGGGCGGCCCTTCCCGATGACCTGGCCGTGACCTCACGACGATGACCACGAGACCCGACCCGGCGCCATCCGGCGCCCGGGTGGACACCACCTCGGTATCCTCCCCCCATGACCACCCACCCGATCCCTTCCATCCACCGGGTGTTGGGCATCGAGACGTCCTGCGATGAGACTGCCGCCGCGGTGGTGGACGGCGGCGCGGTCATTGTCTCGTCCATCGTGAGCAGCCAGATCGCCCTCCATGCCCGCTTTGGGGGTGTGGTGCCCGAACTGGCCGGGAGAGCCCACGTGGAACTGCTGACGCCGGTGTTGGCCGAGGCGTTGGAGGCAGCGGGATCCGCCACCTCTGGGTCAGGAATCGATGCCGTGGCCGTGACCTACGGCCCGGGCTTGATCGGCTCCCTTCTGGTGGGGGTGGCCGAAGCCAAGGCATTGGCATTGGCCTGGGACGTGCCCTTCGTCGGCGTCAACCACCTCGAAGCCCACCTGTTCGCCTCGCTGCTCGAACAGCCCGATCTGGGATGGCCGTTGGTGGTGTTGCTGGTCTCGGGTGGCCACACCTTGTTGGTGGAGGTGTCCGGTCCGGGTCGTTATCGGCTCATCGGGGGCACCGTCGATGATGCCGCCGGTGAGGCCTTCGACAAGGTGGCCAGGTTCCTCGGCCTCGGCTACCCGGGGGGACCGGCCATCGACGCCATCGCCGTAGATGGCGATCCACAGGCATTCGCCTTCCCCCGAGCCTTTATGGCCGAGGGATACGACTTCTCGTTCAGCGGATTGAAGACATCGGTGGTGAATACGGTGCGCAAGCATCCCGATGCCGCCACCGAGGACGTGGCGGCATCGTTCCGCCAGGCAGTAGTGGATGTCCTGGTGGCCAAAGCCCGCCGGGCCGCACGCGATGTCGGGGCCAAGGCGTTGTGCCTGGCCGGAGGGGTGGCCGCCAACTCGCTGCTACGCCAACGGGTGGAACAGGCGTGCGCCGAGGACGGGATCGGAGCGTTCCTCCCCAGCCCTGCCCTGTGCACCGACAATGCGGCGATGGTGGCCGCCGCCGGGTGGTGGCGGCTGCGCAATGTCGGGGCCAGTCCGCTGAGTCTCGGGGCAGATCCCAACCTCCGGCTGGTGCCGACCGCCTGATCTGACCGGGCATTCTCCCTGGTAGGTGTCAATTCGGCTGGCGATGTTGCCTCAGGCCGGACGGGTCGCTATCGTTGGCACTCGCAACCCTAGAGTGCTAAATACGTGCCACAGGAGGCCCGATCACATGAGTCTGCAGCCCCTCGACGATCGCATCGTCGTCCGTCCCGGTGAATCAGAAGAGACCACGGCGTCAGGCCTGGTGATCCCGGATACCGCCAAAGAAAAGCCCCAGCAGGGCGAAGTCCTCGCCGTAGGCCCTGGTCGGCGCGCCGAGTCGTCCGGTGACCTGATTCCTCTGGATCTGGCCGTTGGTGACACTGTCGTCTATTCCAAGTACGGCGGCACCGAAATCAGCTCCGATGGTGAGGATCTGTTGATTCTCTCGAGCCGGGATGTGCTGGCCAAGGTGGTCAAGTAATGGCGAAGATCCTCAAGTTTGACGATGCGGCCCGGCGCAGCCTCGAGGCCGGCGTCAACAAGCTGGCCGACACGGTCAAGGTCACCCTTGGGCCGAAAGGTCGCAACGTGGTCATCGAGAAGAAATTCGGTGCTCCCACCATTACCAACGACGGTGTATCCATCGCTCGCGAAGTCGAGCTCGACGATGTGTTCGAGAACATGGGTGCCCAGTTGGTCAAGGAAGTGGCGACGAAGACCAACGACGTCGCCGGTGACGGGACAACTACCGCTACCGTGCTGGCCCAGGCCCTCATCCGTGAGGGACTCCGCAATGTCGCCGCCGGCGCCAATCCGTTGGGTCTGCGCAAAGGCATCGACAAAGCGGTGAAGGCTGTGGTCGAGTCCATCAAGGAACAGTCCAAGGAGATCGACTCCAAGACGGAGATCGCCCAGGTGGCTGCCATCTCGGCTGCCGACGCCGCCATCGGCGAAGTTCTGGCCGATGCCATCGATCGGGTGGGCAAGGACGGCACTGTCACCGTCGAAGAGTCCAATACCTTCGGCATCGACCTCGAGTTCACCGAGGGAATGCAGTTCGACAAGGGCTATCTGTCTCCGTACTTCGTGACCGACGCCGAGCGCCAAGAAGCCGTCCTCGACGACCCGGTCATCCTCTTCGTCAACCAGAAGATCAGCTCGGTTCACGACCTGGTCCCGGTACTCGAGAAGGTCATGCAGGCTGGCAAGCCGCTGCTGATCGTGGCCGAGGATGTCGAAGGTGAAGCTCTGGCGACCCTGGTGGTCAACAAGATCCGTGGCACGTTCACCTCCGTGGCTGTGAAGGCCCCGGGCTTCGGCGAACGGCGTAAGTCGATGCTGCAGGACATGGCCGTCCTCACCGGTGGTCAGGTGATCTCCGAGGAGATCGGCTTGAAGCTGGAAACCACCACGGTCGATCTGTTGGGCAGCGCCCGACGGGTCATCATCACCAAGGACGACACCACCATTGTGGAAGGTGGCGGTAACGAGGACGACGTCAAGGGTCGCATCGCGCAGATCAAGCGTGAGATCGATGACACTGACTCCGACTGGGACCGGGAGAAGCTTCAAGAGCGTCTGGCCAAACTTGCTGGTGGCGTAGCCGTCGTGAAGGTGGGTGCCGCTACCGAGGTCGAGCTGAAAGAGAAGAAGCACCGCATCGAAGATGCGCTGTCGGCCACTCGCGCTGCGGTCGAGGAGGGCATCGTGGCCGGAGGAGGGACGGCACTGCTCCGTTCCCGCTCGGCAGTCAACGCGGTCATCGAGTCGCTCGAGGGCGATGAGGCGACCGGAGCGTCGATTGTGGCCAAGGCGCTGGCTGCACCGTTGGCGGCCATCGCCAACAATGCCGGCCTCGAAGGCTCGGTCTCTGTGCGTCAGGTGGAGGCCGAAACCGGTTCCATCGGCCTGAACGCCGACACCGGCGAGCTGGTCGACTTGGTCAAGGCGGGCGTCATTGACCCGGCCAAGGTCACCCGGTCGGCTCTTCAGAACGCGGCATCGATCGCCGGTCTGTTGCTCACCACCGAGGCCCTGGTGGCCGACAAGCCCGAGAAGTCCGACCCGGCTGCCGCGGCAGCTGCAGCCGCTGCCATGGGTGGCGGCATGGGTGGCATGGGCGGCATGGGCGGCATGATGTAACACCCCGACACGGGTGCCGCCCCGGCGGCAGGTGTCTCGTCAATGGCCGGGCCCCTATGGGACCCGGCCATTGACATGTCCCAGTGTCAACTGGTGCGGGCCGGAGTACCGGACCGGGAACCCGGGACTGCGGGGGTCAGAAGCTCAGGTGCCGTCTTGAGCGGCCGTCTCAGGTGGCCGGATGATCTGCTTCTGCCACATAGCGACGCTCACCTGACCCGTCCAACCACACCCGCATGACCCGATTGGTGGAAGGGTCGTTGAACACCTCGTCGGTCGGTCGCCAACCGGGTTGAGGTTGGTCGGTCTCGCCATGGCGACGGAGAAAGATGCTGTAGATCACCACTCCGATGACGGCGAGCCCGATAAGTATGAAGATCACGACCACGTTGGCCCTACCCGGGCTTATCCAGCGCCGACGATGACCGCGGTGCCGTAGGCGACGATCTCGGTCAGTGACTGGCCCACCTCAGACGAGTCGAATCGCATGGAGATGATGCCATTGGCGCCGAGCAGTCGGGCATTTTCGATCATGCGATCCATGGCGTGCCGCCGGCTGTCTTCGACGAGCCTGGTGTACTGCTTCACTTCACCTCCGGCCATGGCCTTGAATCCGGCGGTGATACCTTTGGCCATCCCCATGGACCGGACCACCACGCCGAAGACCATGCCCAGGCTCCGCTGGACGGGCCACTCGGGAAACTCGAGCGCGGTAGTGATCGGGAACTGGGCCACCCCGGCCTGCCCGTACTGTGGTTCTTCCTCGGCCATTGGTTGCCTCCCGTAGGTTGTTCACTCGTGGCGCCCGGTGGGTCTCTGTTTCGTCACGTTACCGGGATCCGGCCGACTGCGCATGGTCTACCCGTAACCTTGGGCGCGCATGTCCTCATCTCCCTCAGGTCCGCCACCGGGTCCCCAGGTCATTCCCCGCCCGCCGGCCGCCCGCCCCGGCGGCCCCGCCCCATGGGCCGAACTATCGCACCAGGCTCGCCACCACCTGACACTCGATCGGGTGAGGGGGGTGATCGAGTCTCATCCAACGAACGATGTCGGTACGACCGTTGACCGCGAGATTGCCGAATCCATCCGATCGATCTCGGGAATTACCATCGACGCGAATCCGGCGGCTGTCCTGGTCTGTCTGTTCGAAGAGGGTGGTGAGGCACGGGTGATCCTGACGGTGCGATCCAGTCGGCTCCGTTCCCACCAGGGAGAAGTGGCGTTTCCGGGTGGTCGCCTCGACGCCGGTGAATCCGTGGATGAGGGTGCTCGGCGCGAGGCCCACGAGGAGATTCGGCTCGATCCGGCTTCGGTCGAGATCATCGGCCAGCTCGCCGCCATGCCCACCGTTTCATCCAACACCATGATGACACCGGTCGTAGCCGTTCTCGCCGGGCGCCCGACCCTGTTCGCCGAACCCGACGAGGTGGCCCGGATCTTCGATGTAGCCCTGTCCGAGTTGTTGGAAGAGGGCGTTTTCGTGGAGGAGTGGTGGTCCGTCCCTGGTCGGCCGGTTCTTGGAGGATCGCCCGGGAGCGAGTTTCCGGTCTGGTTCTTCCATTCGGGCGGGGAGATCATCTGGGGAGCGACGGCAAGGGTTCTGGTGGAGTTGCTCTGCCTCACCCTGGGGTTACCCGGCTCCTTCTCGTGGTGAGCAGAATTCCGGCCAACCCTCGCCGGGAGGAGTGACTCCAAGCGGTATCGTGGGGGGAAGCTGTTCGGCAGGGTTTGTGGAGAGTTGCCGAACGGTCGTTCGAGGAATCGCACCCATGGGCCGGAGGATAGAGACGTGGCTGAATTAGAGATTGGCATCTTCAAATCAGGGCGGAGGGCCTACGGGTTCGATGACATCGCCATCGTTCCCAGCCGGAGAACCCGGGACCCTGAGGATGTCGACATCAGTTGGGAGATCGACGCCTACCGCTTCGAGCTACCACTCATGGCCTCGGCCATGGACGGCGTGGTCAGCCCGGCGACTGCCATTGAGATCGGGCGCCTCGGTGGGCTCGGCGTCTTGAATCTGGAGGGTTTGTGGACCCGCTACGAGGATCCCACCAACCTGTTCGATGAGATTCGGGAGTTGCCGACCGAGAAGGCGACAGCTCGCATGCAACAGATGTACGCGGAGCCGGTGAAGATGGGATTGGTCACCGAGAGGATCAAAGAGATGGGCGCGGCCGGCGTCACCACCGCTGCCTCGGTCACCCCCCAGAAGACGGAGTTGTTCGCCCCGGCCCTGCTGGCTGCAGAGTTGGACATGTTGGTGATCCAAGGCACGGTGGTATCGGCGGAGCACGTTTCGAAGACCGTAGAGCCACTCAATTTGAAGCGCTTCATCCGTGAGTTCGAGATCCCGGTGATCGTAGGCGGGTGCGCCTCGTACCAAGCCGGCCTCCACCTGATGCGCACCGGAGCGGTGGGTGTGTTGGTCGGAGTCGGGCCCGGCAACGCCTGCACCACCCGGGGTGTCCTGGGCATTGGAGTTCCACAGGCGACCGCCATCGCCGACGTGGCCGGTGCCCGGATGCGCCACCTCGACGAGACCGGGGTCTACTGCCACGTGATCGCCGACGGTGGCATGTCCAAGGGTGGTGACATCGCCAAGGCCATCGCCTGCGGTGCCGATGCCGTGATGTTGGGTTCGCCCCTGTCCTCTGCGGTGGAGGCACCGGCCCGCGGCTACCACTGGGGCATGGCAACCTTCCATCCCACGCTGCCTCGGGGAGCTCGGGTCAAGACGACCACCCGGGGCACGCTCCGTGAAATTCTCCTCGGCCCTGCCCACGAGAACGACGGGCGGATGAACCTGTTCGGAGCGTTGAGCACCGCCATGGCGACATGCGGGTATGAGACGGTCAAGGAGTTTCAAAAAGCCGAGGTGATGGTGGCTCCGGCCTTGCAGACAGAGGGCAAAGACCTGCAGCGTGCGCAGGGTGTCGGCATGGGCCATTGAGCCCTTCCCCGCCGAGCGCGGCTGGTCCTCTCGTCGACGGACCGGTTCTGGTCGTCGACTTCGGTGCCCAGTATGCCCAGCTCATCGCTCGGCGGGTGCGGGAAGCCCACGTCTATTCGGAGATCGTCCCGCACACGATCTCGGCCGCCGAGATGGTGGCCCGGAGACCGCAGGGCATCATTCTGTCGGGAGGGCCCAAGTCGGTCAACGAAACCCCGGCTCCACAGATCGACCCGGCTATCTATGACACCGGCATTCCGATACTCGGTATCTGTTACGGCGCCCAGCTCCTTGCCCTGCAACTGGGTGGGGAAGTGGCTCGTACTGGACGCGGCGAGTACGGTCGCACCGCCCTGACCCTCACGGAGCGGTCTCCGATCTTCGTCGACTGGCCCGGTGATGCTGAAGTGTGGATGAGTCACGGCGACGCCATCACGGTGGTGCCCGAGGGTTTCGTTCCGACCGCTCAAAGCCCTGACGCCAAGGTGGCCGCTCTCCACGACGCCAATCGTCGGATCTACGGGGTGCAGTTCCATCCCGAGGTGGTGCATACCGAGCGGGGACGCGATCTGCTCGAGCGCTTTCTCTACGATGTCTGCGGTTGTCCGCCTTCATGGACCCATACCTCGATCATCGAGTCCCAGGTGGAGAAGATTCGGGCCCAGGTCGGCTCATCACGAGTCCTCTGCGCCCTCTCGGGTGGGGTGGACTCAGCGGTGGCGGCCGCGCTGGTCCACAAGGCGATCGGTGACCAGCTGACCTGTGTGTTCGTCGACACCGGCCTGATGCGGTCAGGCGAAGGAGAGCAGGTAGAGGAAACCTTCCGTCGCCAGTTTCATGTCAACTTGGTGCACGCCAAAGCATCCGACCGGTTCTTCGGGGCTCTGGCGGGAGTGACCGATCCGGAGGCAAAGCGCAAGATCATCGGGGAGTTGTTCATCCGGGTATTCGAAGAAGTGGCGCGCGACCTCGAAGCCGTCGGCGAAGAGCCAGGCAACACGACCGATTCCGGAGCGGTGGACTATCTGGTACAGGGAACCCTCTACCCCGACGTGATCGAGTCGGGCTCGGACAGCGCCGCCAAGATCAAGTCCCATCACAATGTGGGAGGACTTCCTGACGACCTGACCTTTGAACTGGTAGAGCCATTGCGTCTCCTGTTCAAGGATGAAGTGCGGGCAGTCGGTGAAGAGCTGGGGCTTCCCCACGACATCGTGTGGCGCCAGCCGTTCCCAGGCCCGGGCCTGGCCGTCCGGATCGTGGGTGAAGTCACGCCCGAGCGTGCGGAGATACTCCGGGCTGCCGATGCCATCGTCGTCGAGGAGATCCGCCGGGCCGGCCTCTACCGCGACCTGTGGCAGAGCTTCGCGGTAATGCCCGCAGTGCGCACCGTCGGGGTCATGGGTGATGGACGCACGTATGCCTATCCCATTGTAATTCGCGCCGTCACCAGTGACGACGCCATGACAGCCGACTGGGCTCGCCTGCCCTACGACGTCTTGGAACGCCTCTCCTCGCGCATCATCAACGAGGTCGAGGGCGTCAACCGGGTGGCACTGGACATCACGTCCAAGCCTCCCGGCACCATCGAATGGGAGTGATTGTGACGCACGGGAGCGCCGGATTGCTCTTCGATCACGACGACACTTCGCATCCGGGGCCACTCGGCCACCATCGGATGGACGGGATGATCGACCCTGACACTTTGGTGGCCGGGTTGACTCCGCCCCAACACGACTCAGTGGTGCATCGCGGCGGCCCACTGTTGATAGTTGCGGGTGCCGGATCGGGGAAGACGAGGGTGCTCACCCGACGCATTGCCCACCTGATCGCCAGCGGCGATGCGGCACCTTGGCAGATCCTCGCCATCACCTTTACCAACAAGGCTGCAGACGAAATGCGCCGGCGGGTGGTCGAGTCGGTCGGGGAACGTGGGAAACGAATGTGGGTTTCCACCTTCCACTCCGCCGGCGTCCGCATTCTTCGGGCCCACGGCGACCGCCTCGGCTACAAAGGCTCGTTCACCATCTATGACGATGCCGATTCCCGTCGATTGGTGGAAATCGTCTGTCGCGAGCTGGACGTTGATACGAAGAAGCTTCCTCCCCGTTCCATCCTCGGCCAGATCAGCCAAGCCAAGTCGCGACAGCTTGGACCGGCTGAGTACCGAGCCGCGGCTGCCACCATTTTCGACCGCCGCATCGCTGACGTGTTCGACATCTATCAGCAACGCATGGTCGCAGCCAACGCCATGGACTTCGACGATCTACTTCTCAACACCGTGCGCCTGTTCCGCCAACACCCTGATGTGCTCGACCACTACCGGGCGCGGTTCACCCATGTGCTCATCGATGAGTACCAAGACACCAATGCCGTCCAGAATGCGCTGGCGGTGCTGTTAGCAGACGAGCACCGCAATATCGTGGTCGTCGGCGACAGCGACCAGTCGGTCTACCGCTTCAGGGGAGCCGATATCACCAATATTCTCGCTTTTGAGGAGGCCTTCCCTGATTCGACGGTAGTGACCCTCGACCAGAACTTCCGGTCCACCCAGTCCATCCTCGATGCCGCCAACTCGGTCATTGCCAACAACGTGTCCCGCAAGCCGAAGACGCTATGGACGGATCGCGGGGTCGGCGAGCCAATCACCCGGTATCGGGCCGAGGACGAATACGACGAGGCCTCGTGGGTGGCCCATGAGATCGGCCGCCTTCACCGTGAGCACGATCTGGCCTGGGGCGACGTGGCGGTCTTCTACCGCACGAACGCACAGAGTCGGGCACTCGAAGAGGCAATGGTCAGGTCAGAGGTGCCCTACCAGGTAGTGGGCGGCACCAAGTTCTACGACCGGCGCGAGGTGAAGGACGTCCTCGCCTACCTGCGGGTGTTGGTCAATCCCGACGACGAAGTGAGCTGGCGCCGGATAGTCAACGTACCCAAACGCGGAGTGGGCGACACCTCGGTCGCCCGGTTGGCGATCTGGGCCAACCAGAACGGAGAGTCATTCGGAACAGCAGTGGCTCACGCGGTTGAGGCCGGAGTTGGCGGAAGGGCAGCCAAGGCGTTGATCGGCTTGGCTGACCTGCTCGAGAAGCTGCGCCTGGTGATGCTTGTTCCCGTGTTGACCGGCGAAGACGGCGAGGCCATCGCCCCCGGTGGGATCATCGCCCCCCGCGAGGCCATCGCCCCGCGAGGCCAGCTGCCAGTGCCAGGGGCCTCCCCCGACGAGGCGTTGGCGCCGCCGGATGGCGAACTCGTCGAGGCGGGTGCCATGCTCGGCCCGGGGGAACTGGTGGTGGCCATCCTCGAGCAGACCGGATACCGGAATGAGCTCCTCGCTGATGGAAGTATCGAGGCACTCGGACGAGTGGAGAATGTCGACGAGTTGGCCGGCAATGCCTCCCAGTACGCCACGTTGGCGGAGTTTCTCGAGGCGACGGCATTGATTGCGGGCTCCGACGAGCTGGGTGATGACGGGAGCCAGGTGTCCCTGATGACCATGCATATCGCCAAGGGGCTCGAGTTCCCGGCCGTGTTCATGGTGGGAATGGAGGATGGGATCTTCCCTCACTTCCGGTCTCTCGGAGATCCGGTCGAGCTCGAGGAGGAACGACGACTTTGTTACGTCGGCATCACCCGGGCAGAGCGTTTTCTGTTCGTCTCGCACGCGTGGAGCCGGATGCTGTGGGGCAACATGAGCAGCAACATCCCCAGCCGGTTTCTGAATGAGATCCCACCCGAACTGATCCGTGACGTCGGTGGTGGCGCTGCCGAGTATGGATCGAACCGGGGTACCCGAAGCGGAGTGCAGGGTTCCTTCGGTCGCAACGAGCGGAGCGGCGTTGACGACGCCGGGACCCCGGGGCGCTCGGTGTTCGGCCGCGGGGTCGCCCATTCGGATACGGGGTCCGGATCAGGAAAGGGGCGGGTATCGGCAACCACCGGAGCTGAATCGCTCGGGTTGAACGTCGGGGACAAGGTGGTCCATGGCGTCTGGGGCGAGGGGAACGTCATCGGCACCGGGGGTACCGGTGATGACCTCGAGGCCGAAGTGCACTTCGGGAGTGTCGGCCGCAAGAAGCTGCTCCTCCGCATGGCACCGCTGAAGAGAGCGTGACAAGTGGTCAGATGAGCGGGGCGCAGCCGGCCAGCCATCGACGGCGCTCGTCGAGGACGGCTTGGCCGATCAGCATCGTGGTTATGTCGCTGGCTTTCGTCGTGGGTCTGGTCAAAGTGGTGGCGACCTATGGGCGCCCGTACTACCACTACGGCGACCAGGCCATCCTGGCGTTGCGGGTGAGCGACGCCATGAGATTCCATGCAGAGGTCGGGCCCTACTCACGCTTCGGCTGGAACCATCCAGGGCCGGCACTCTTCTATCTGCTGGCTCCCGTGTACAGCCTTTCGGGCACCAACCCCCGTTCACTCCTTGCCGGTTCGCTTCTGATCAATGGGGTCTGCGTCGTTGCTGCCTTGCTGGTGGTGCACCGATTCGCCGGCGAATGGTCGGCACGCTGGGCGGTGGCGGTGGTGGGCGTGGGCCTCCTCGCCCTGGGTGCCAATGCCATCGAGACGTTCTGGAATCCCAGCCTCGAGGCTCCCGCCGTCCTGCTGGTCATGGTGTTGACTGCCGGGGCGATCTCGGGGTCGGGACTCTCGGTCGTCTGGATGGCAGTGGTGGGCTCCTATGTGGTTCAGACGGACGTCGGCACCGCCCCCCTGGTTGGCGTGATGGGTGTTTGTTCCATCATCGGTTATCTGACGCAGGCAGGGATACGACGCCGTCACCACCGCGAGGTGGACCATCGGGAGCGCGGGCTTGCTCCTGCCATGTTGGGCATCCTGGGACTGGTGGTTCTGATCATCGCCTGGATTCCTCCGTTGGTACAGGAGTCTTCCGGCCATCCGGGGAACCTGTCGGCTCTCTACGACTTCTTCACCCAGCCGGCGGTCACCGCCGCCAAATTCGGATCGACCCACGGCCTCTCGGCAGCCTGGGCCACTGTCGCCAACTCGACGACAGCCGTTCCCTGGGGCAACTTCTCGACCACCGCATCGATGACCACTGCAGCTATCGGGAGACAGGACACACTTGTTTTCTGGGGTTGTCTGGCCGTGGCGGGAATGATCTGGGCTGGTTGTTCCCGTCGGTGGTTCGCTCTTGGCCTCAGTGTCACCTCGCTCGTGGGCCTGGTGGTGTCGGTCATTTCGGTGGAGCGCATCGTGGGGCCGATCGGGGACTACCTGACGTATTGGATGGCGTTGGTGCCCGCACCCGGGGTCATAGCGATCGGGGTGTTGTCGGTAGAGAGTCTGCGGGAACGCACGACGTCGCCGTCATCGACCTGGTGGCGTGCGCCGCTCGTGTGGGCAATGGCCATCGTCTCCATCGTTCCCGCCGTCTTCGTGGGTCGGCAGTTGGCCCGCGGCTCCGCTGCCGTCGAATCGGACGGGAATACGGAGATCGGACAACTCAGCGCCTTCGCCATCGCCCACCTGAGGACGGTTCCGGACAGGAGCGTCCTGGTCGTCATGGGAAACGCCGACCGATGGCCCGAAGCCAGTGGGCTAGTCCTTCAGCTCGCCCGAGACGGTTATCACCCGACCGTGACCAGGGATTGGGAGTTCATGTTCACCAAGCCGTACGTGGCGAGCTCGGCACCCCGGGCCCAACTGGTGCTGACCGACGGGATTCCGGGAACCCCACCTGGTTCCGCCGGACTGTCGCAGACCTATTCGGATGGTGATGTGCCGACGACCATCACGTTCGTAGAGCCACTGCCCTCCCTCGGTGGCTGACTCGACCTTGAGGGGCGATGACGGGAGCTGGGAATGAGAGTCCCGGATCAGCCGATCGTCAGCGGCACCGGGCTCTGGACGGTCAGGTCCGGTGGAGAATCCGGCCTCAACCCGGCATGCGTCGCCAGAGCCAGCCAGGCAGATGGCGCATGACTGCGAACACCCACCGCAGGACGGAGGGCACGTAGACCACCGTCGCCCCCGACTCGATCCCGTGGGCCACCGCGTCAGCCACCGCATCGGGAGTAGTCGAGAACGGCGCCGGGTCCATCCCTTCGGTCATCCGGCCGACCACAAACCCCGGACGGACAATCATGACCCGAACGCCGCTTCCCTCCAACGAGTCACCCAGGCCCTGGGAGAAGGCATCGAGGCCGGCCTTCGACGCCCCGTAGATGAAGTTGGCCTTCCGGGCCCGCTGCCCGGCCACCGACGACAGCACAACCAGGCGACCATGTCCCTGGCGCCTCATCCGGTCGGTGACTGCCAGCATGGCGGAGGCCAATCCGCCGAAGTTGGTGGCGATCACTTCGGCTGCGGCTACCGGGTTGTGCTCGTCGACGCTCTGATCCCCCAGCACGCCCGCGGCCACCAGGACCACATCGATATCGCCGAACCGGTCGAACACGTCATCGGCGAATACGACGTGGTTCGCAGTTTCGGTTACATCGAAGGCGACCGTCTCGACCACTTCGGCCCCCGCGGATCTGGCGAGGTCGGCGGCCGCAGACAGGCGGGGTCCGACCCGTCCGGCCAGGATGACCGTGCGGCACCGGGCCGGCACCATCTTGGCCACGATGGATTGGGCGATCTCAGATGATCCTCCGAGCACCAGGAGTGATTGCGGTCTGCCGATGGCGTCAATCATGAAGACGTCCGTTCTGTCGGGGGGATGGGAGTGGGGAGTGCCCGTTTCTTGGCCGGGGCACGCTTCTTCTTCGGTGCTGGTTGGCCAGTCCCAGGCCCGGGCCGGAGATGTCCCGGTTCGGTGTTGACGTCGCTGCAGAGGCCGAGTCGGCGTCCGAGGTCAGAGCGCAGGAGGCCATCGGGGTCGACCCGGTGGCGGACTGCCCGCCACTCGTCAAGCCGTGGGTACATGGCCGCGAAGTTCTCGGGTGATACCCGCGAGTCTTTGGCCAGGTAGATCCGTCCACCCACTCCCATGACCAACTGATCGAGCTCATCGAGAAGGGAGTCGAGCAGGTGGTAGCCGACGGGCAGGTCAAGGGCCAGGGTCCACCCGGCCATCGGGAACGAGAGGGGTCCCGGGTCCCCGGGACCGAAGCGCTTCAAGACGGCAAGGAACGACGCCAGCTTCAACGCGGTGAGCCGTTCGATGACCTGGCGCACCGTTTCGCCGTATCGGTCGGCGACGACGAATTGGTACTGGAGGAACCCTTTTCGGCCGTAGAGCCGGTTCCACGATCCGACCCCGTCGAGGGGATGGAAGAACCCCGTCATGTGGTGCGGTTTTGCCGTCTGATGCTTGGGTGCCTTGCGGAACCACAGTTCGTTGAATGCCCCGACCGTGAGTGGATTGAGGAGGCCGCTGGGTGGGGTGATGGGCACCGTGATGAGGGTGCGGGGATGAAAGGCGCGAGCCTTGTCCGGATCCTGTCGGAGTCGGGCGGGCAGGTCTTCGAGGCGGGCATGGTCGCCCCGGGTCAGTACCGAGCGTCCGAGCCGACTCCCCGTCGACTGGCAGTCGATCCATGCCACCGAGTACCGGTAGCCATCGTCGCCGGAGACCATCTTGCCCATCACGTCGTCGAGATCGGTAGCTCGCTCCGTGTCCACCAACATGTAGCTGGTCCCGACAGGAATCATCTGCAGGGTGGCATCGGTGATCACCCCGGTGAGCCCCATGCCGCCGGCCGTCGCCCAAAAGAGATCAGGGTCTGATTGGGCTGACAGTTCAATCGACCCGGTGGGTGTCACCAGGGTCATCCGGGTGACGTGGGAGCAGAAACTGCCATCTCGATGATGATTCTTCCCGTGGATGTCAGCGGCAATGGCCCCGCCCACCGTGACCATCCGGGTGCCCGGGGTTACCGGCACGAACCAGCCCATGGGGACGAACCGCTCCATCAGGGTTTCGAGGCTTACCCCGGCACCCACGGTGATCAACCCGTTTTCGAAATCCACGTGGTGGATGGCATCGAGCCAGGTGGCATCCACCACGATCCCCCCGGCGTTCTGGGCGGCATCGCCGTAACTGCGACCGAGACCGCGGGCAATCATGCCGCGTCCCGCCGAAGGCTCCGAGGCCGCGATTCTCATGGCCTGGTCCACTACGTCGGGGTGGACGGCGTGCACTACATCGGCCGAGGAAGGGGCCGTGCGTCCCCAGCCGGTGAGGAGGGCCTGTCGACCGAGTCGTGTGCGCATCATCCGTAGATTCCAACTGCGAACAAGGCGACCCACACCACGCCGTAGATCTGCAAACGATGGTCGTGGATGGCCAGTTCTTCCGGCACGGCCCCCTGGCCGGAGTCGAGAATACGCACCACGTGGAGCAAGCCGATCACGAACGGCACGATGGTCAGCTGAAACCACACGGGGTCGTGTCCGGGGTGAACCTGGCTCGCACGTTCGAAGGCCCACAGGCAGTAGGCGGTCACCGATACGGCGGCCGACAGCGTGCGGACCGTCTGCAGAAATGAGACGGTGTACAGACCGAGAGTCTGTCGCACATCGGTGTGATCGGTCAGGTGATCGGCGAGCAGTTGCTTCTCACCGGATCGCTTACCGGTCACGATGAGCAACGATCCGAACGATGCCACGATGAGGAACCAATTGGACAAGGGCACACCGACGGCGACGCCGCCGGCAACCGCCCGGAGCACAAACCCCGAGCTCACCGCGGCCAGGTCGAGGATGGGCTCATTCTTCAGCCCCAATGAGTACACGGTGTTGACGATGCCGTAGGTGACCATGACGACAGCCATGTGCCAACCGGCCAACAGGGAGCCGAGGGCGACCGAGATGATCAGGAGCCCGACACCTATCCCGAGTCCCGCCCCAACCGGTACGACTCCGGCGGCAATCGGTCTGAGGCGTTTCACCGGATGGGCCCGATCGGCCTCCGCATCAAGGGAGTCGTTCAGAAAATAGGCGCCGCTGGCGGCAATGCAGAACATGCCGAATGCCGCCGCACTACGCAGCAGGGCGTGCTGGTGGAAGAGGACTCCGGCCACTGCCGGTGCCACGAACACCAAGAGGTTCTTGATCCATTGACGAGGTCGGGCGACCTGTACCAAGCCCCCCAGCCGCGACGAAGACGGTGACGAGTGCGAGGCGTATTGGTTGGATGGATCCACGGCTTCAGCCGGCGTGGGCACGGCGTCCTCCGAATCGGGGGGGTCGTATCGAGGGAATCAGGCCGAACGTACCACGGCATTTCAGGCGTCAGCGCCCATTTCCGGCCCCAGGCTCCTGTGGCCAATTGTCAGGCATCGCCCGGGGTCGGTGAGGGCCGTTTGGCGCCTGATGGTCCGTCAGCGTTTAGTATCGGCCTCCGTGAAACGACCATATCGAGTGGTCGTGGCCAAACCCGGGCTGGACGGGCACGACCGCGGCGCCAAGGTGATTGCCAGGGCCCTGCGCGACGCCGGGTTCGAGGTCATCTACACCGGGCTCCACCAGACACCCGAGCAGGTGGTTCAGGCCGTGATCCAGGAGGATGCAGATGCGGTGGGGCTGTCACTCCTCTCCGGAGCGCATCTCACCCTCGTCCCCCGGGTTATGGAAAGCCTCAAAGAGCAGGGTCGAGACGATGTGCTGGTCCTGGTCGGAGGGATCATCCCCGAGGCCGACATCCCGGTGTTGAAAGAACAGGGCGTCGCCGAGGTCTTCACCCCGGGTGCGCCGTTGCCGGCCATCGGGGCCTGGTTGGCCGAAGCGCTCGACGCCCGAGAAGGTGGCTGAAGGCCAACCCAAGTCGGCCCGCATGGGCCGTAGTTCCACACAGCAATGCAGCCACACAGCAATGCAGTCAGACGTAGTCAGAACCGTTATCACCAACAGAGAGGAACGGATCCGGTGGATCTCTTCGAGTACCAGGGCAAGCAGTACTTCGCCCGGTTCGGCATCCCTATTTCCAAAGGAGGGGTGGCGGACACAGTCGACGAAGCCGTGGTCCAGGCCGGTCAGGCCGGCTACCCCGTGGTGGTCAAGGCTCAGGTCAAGGTGGGAGGCCGCGGTAAGGCAGGCGGGGTGAAGCTGGCCAATGACGCCGATGAGGTGAGGACCCATGCCGGGAACATCCTCGGCCTCGATATCAAGGGCCACGTCGTGAAACGACTCTGGATCGAGCACGCCTCGGATATCGAGCGCGAGTACTACGCCAGCTTCACGCTCGATCGCAGCGCCAAGAAGCACCTTGGAATGTTGTCGGCCGAGGGAGGTGTCGAGATCGAGGAGGTGGCCGTGACCAATCCTGATGCCATCGCCCTGATTCACGTCGACCCGGTGGACGGTCTCAGTCTCGAGGCGGCCCGTGAGTGGGTGGACCGAGCCAACCTCGATGAACCGGCCCGGGCCCAGGCGGCCGAGCTGCTGGTCAAGCTCTATACCTGTTACACCGAAGGCGATTGCGACCTGGCCGAGATCAACCCGCTGATCCTCACACCGGAGGGAAAGGTCCACGCCCTCGATGCCAAAGTCACCCTCGACGACAACGCCGCCTACCGGCATCCCGAGTGGGAGGAGTTCGCCGGAGCCGATGTCCAAGACGAACGCGAGGCCCGGGCCAAGGAACGGGGCCTCAACTACATAGGCCTCGACGGTTCGGTGGGCATCATCGCCAATGGTGCCGGCTTGGCCATGAGTACCCTCGACGTGGTCAACCAGTGCGGAGGATCGGCAGCCAACTTCTTGGATATCGGGGGTGGCGCCAACGCTGACGTCATGGCCGCCGCCTTGGAGGTCATCAACTCCGATCCGGCGGTGCGCTCCATCTTCGTCAATATCTTCGGAGGAATCACCCTGGTGGACGAGGTGGCCAAGGGGATTCTCGAAGCCCTGGAGCGGGTGGAGATCCACTCGCCCATTGTGCTGAGGTTGGACGGCACCAACGCCGTCGCCGGCCGGGAGATCCTGGCCGACCATCTGTCCGATCGCCTGGTCGCCGAGCCGACCATGCTCGACGCCGCACGCCGTGTGGTTGCCCTAGCCGGAGGCCAGTCGTGAGCATCTTCGTAGACGAGAACACCAAAGTGGTGGTCCAGGGCATCAGCCCGACCAGCCAGGGCCTGTACCACGGCCTCCGTAACCGGGCCTACGGCACCCAGGTGGTTGCCGGCACCAACCCGAAGCGAGGCGGCGAAGTGATCGAGGGTATCCCGATCTTCGCCACCGTTGCCGAGGCGGTGAAGGCCACCGGCGCCAACGCGTCATTCATCTCCGTCCCACCCAAGTTCGCCGCCGATGCCATCATCGAGGCGGCGGCAGCCGGAGTGCCATTCGTGGTGTGTATCACCGAGGGTATTCCGGCCATCGACGAGGCCCTGACCTACAACCGGCTGATCCGCGATTTCCCATCCACCCGGCTTCTGGGGCCGAACTGCCCCGGGATCATCTCTCCGGGAAAGTGCAACATCGGCATCACGTCGGGCGACATCGCCATGGCTGGTGGCCCGGTGGGGATCGTCTCACGGTCGGGCACTCTGACCTACCAGGCACTCCACGAGCTCTCTCAGCATGGGGTCGGGCAGACCTCGTGCGTGGGCATCGGAGGCGACCCGGTGCCGGGCACCAGCTTCATCGACTGTCTCCGGGCCTTCGAAGCCGATCCGGACACCCGCGCCATCATGATGATCGGGGAGATCGGCGGATCGGCTGAAGAGGAGGCGGCGGAGTTCATCGCCTCGTCGGTCACCAAGCCGGTCGTTTCCTACGTGGCCGGGGTCACAGCCCCGCCCGGACGGAAGATGGGGCACGCCGGGGCCATCATCTCCGGTTCCAAAGGCACCGCCCAGGCCAAGATGGACGCGTTGTCGGCAGCCGGGGTCACGGTGGCACAGAACCTGAGCGAAGCCGGTGAGGCGATGGTCGCCGTCGTGAAGGAGCTCGCCTGAGCACCGGAGTCCCGTCAGCAGAAGCCCACGCCGGGCGACCCATCGCCGCGGTGATCTTCGACCTCGACGGTCTGCTCATCGACTCGGAGCCGTTCTGGCGCCAGGCCGAGATTGAGGTGTTCGCCTCGGTGGGAGTGCACCTCTCGGAGGCGGACACCCGCCAGACCATGGGCCTACGGATCGATGACGCCGTTCGCCACTGGTGGAATCGCCACCCGTGGGAGGGCATGACCCCGGTGGAAGTGGAACGGGCGACGACTCACCGGGTGGCCGAGTTGATTGCCTTCGGGGGTGAACCGATGCCCGGAGCGCTCGAAGCGGTGGCTCTCTGCGGTCACCTGTCGCTTCCGGTGGCGGTGTGCTCGGGATCGTATGCAGTGGTCATTGCCGCCGCCCTGCGCCGTCTGGGGGTCGAGTCGGAGGTGACCGTGTGGCACTCCGCCGAGTGGGAGCCCGTTGGCAAGCCCCACCCGGGTTCCTACCTCTCGACCGCGGCCAAGCTCGGCATCGAGCCCACCGACTGCCTGGCGGTGGAGGACTCGTTCAATGGGGCCATCTCGGCCAAAGCCGCCCGCATGAGGGTGGTGGCCGTTCCCGAGATGTCAGCGGCCGGATCGGCCCGCTGGGGGTTTTGCGACGCGGTGTTGGACTCGCTCCACGGCTTCGACGAGGAGTTGCTGCGCTCGTTACAGGGTTGATGGTCACTGGCTGCGCGAAGTATGGACTCGGATGGTGCCTGTCCACCACAGAGAGTGGCTGAGCCAGAGATTTTTCACCTCGACACTCAGGAATCCGGATGGATCTGTCGATAGAGATAATTGACACGGGGAACCGGGACGGTGGAACCGGAGTTGAGGGGAACGGGAGGCGCTGCCTGCCCGAAGATGGATCGGTCGGTCAACGACGCCCGCACCAGGTCCATGTCGGGGGGTAGCGTTCATCCCGTTGGCGGGGGCGACCTGATCCCTGAGACTGGTCCACAGGTCAGGTGGACCATTCGTTGGGGTCCGGTCAAGTGGTTGACCGCGTGGTCAAATATCAGTATGAGCGGTCGATCATGAGGTAGCGTCCACGCCATCAACCGCAAGATTGCGGTTTCACACCCCACAGTGATTGGCGGAGCGCGATGACAACGGCGGCAACCGTCAGGCTCCAGCGGAAGGGCTGGGGATCTAGCGGCTCACGACGCTCCCGGCTGTGGAAGGTCGTGATTGATGGGAACGTCGTCGGCTCGATTCATAACAAGGAGATCGCCGAGCTGCCGGTGACGCCCGGACGCCACTCCTTAGAGGTCAGATCCATGCGGCATCTGGTGAGTCCTGAAGTGCCCTTTGAAGTGACCGAACGGCAGATCCTCGGATTCTCGTGCCATCCTCGATCACTGAGCCCCATCATCCTCCCGAGGTGGATCGTCTGGCTGCTCGCGACTCTGATCAAGAACGATCTCTGGATCGATCTTAGGCCGACGACGCCGGCCCGTAGCAGCGGCGTCCCGACGTCGATGGCGCATCAGCAAGGTGATGTCAAAGGAGACCCCACGGGGGCCCAACGTGAGCCCTCCAATGCTGGCTCCGACATGCGCACTCGAGCATTTGCCGATGCCAGGGCATGGGGTGACACGAGGGCTGAGCCCGCGCTCGTTGTGAACCACCTCACCAAACGTTTCGGTGAGCGGATCGCTTTCTCCGAGGTCTCTTTCGAAGTCGGACACGGCGAGGTCTTCGGCTTCCTAGGTCCCAACGGCGCCGGCAAGACCACCACCGTCCGCACTCTCGGCACGTTGATCGCTCCGACCTCGGGTTCGGCAACCGTGGCGGGTATACCTCTCAGTCCTGAGAACGGAATGGAGATCCGACGACGCATCTCGGTCATGCCCGAGTCACCCGGCTTGTATCTGCGCCTGACCATTACAGAGAACTTGGAATTCTTCGCGGGTCTCTATGGCCTGCAAAAGGTTGGAGATCGGGTCAAAGACGCCCTTGAGGCCGTCAATCTCGCCGATCGGGCGTCGGATCTATGCGGTGGCCTCTCCAAAGGACTCCGCCAGCGGGTAGGACTGGCACGAGCTCTACTCAGTGACCCGACGGTCATGTTCCTCGATGAGCCGACATCAGGCCTCGACCCGGTAGCCGCGTTCGAGGTGCACGATCTCATCAATGGGCTCCGCGAGAAGGGAACGACGATCTTTCTCACCACGCACCGGCTCGACGAGGCTGAGAAGCTCTGCGACCGGGTTGCCATTTTGAATACGACGCTGCGAACCGTTGGTCGGCCCGAAGAACTGCGAGCCGAGCTCTTCAAAAGGGCGCTCATCGTCAAGACCCACGCGCCGCTGAGCGACGCCGACCAGGTCTTCAAGGGCATCCCCTCTGTCAACGATTGGAGTTCCGAGGGACCGGGGTCCTACGTACTCTCAGTCTCCGATCCCGAAGTCGCCGCACCTGAGGTGGCGCGGAGCCTTGTTGGTTCGGGGGCTGATGTTCTTTTCATCGGTGAAGCACAGCACTCGCTTGAGGACGTGTACCTCGAGTTGATCGACCAAGAGGCGGCGGCCAACCCACGATGAGGAGTCTCGATACCACGCGCATCCGTGCCGTCATTCGCAAGGAGCTGCGGGACTACCGGCGCAATCGCTTCATCTTTTTGACCATGACGATCATGCCTTTCCTCTTTCTCGCTCTTCCCATGATCGATGTCTTCCTCATCAAGCCATCCGCATCGAGCGCCATGCTCGACAAGCGGCTCGGTGCTGCCCTTCTCTACATGCTCTTGATACCGGTCCTCGTGCCGGCCACCCTCGCTGCGTACTCGGTTGTAGGCGAGAAAGAACAAGGGACGCTCGAACCGTTGCTCACCACACCCATTCGTCGGCAAGATTTCATCCTTGGCAAAGCGGCGGCGGTCATGATTCCCGCGCTGGCCATCGCCTACACCGTGTTCGGGCTCTTCCTTGCCACCGTTTGGTTATTCGCCAATCCCATCGTTGCTTCAGCTATCTTCCACCAAGGCCCTGTCCTTCTCACCCAGGTTCTCTTCACGCCCCTGCTGGCTGGTTGGGCCATCTGGGTCGGCATGGCCGTTTCAGCTAGGGCCAACGATGTCCGAGTCGCTCAACAGTTGTCGACGTTTGCGAGCTTTCCGCCGATTGGACTGGTCGCGCTGATATCGCTCAATGTCATCAACCCAAGCTTCATGCTTGCCGTTGTGCTCGCTGGCGGGCTGCTCGCCGTTGACGTGCTGGCACTGCGCCTCGTCTCTTCGCTGTTCGATCCCGAGCGTCTCGTGACAGGTATGAAGGCAGTCAGATCTTGACCTGATCCCCTCAAACTGGTCAACGTGATCTGTCCCCCAAACGTTTTCGCAAGGTATCACCGTGACCTTTTCCGTCACCATGTTGATGTTGACCGGGCTCGGAAACTGGGTCACCGCAGATATCGTGGTAGGAATCCTTACCACAGCCGCTTTCCTCGAATCGGCGTTTGGGCTTTGCGTCGGTTGCAAAGCATTCGCAGGGTTGATGCGGGTTGGGATGATCACGGAAGAAGTGTGTGAACGATGCAACAACATCTGGGAAGCTTCGGCAACCACGGCCGGTGGGGCATGAGTCGGTCCGATGCGGATCGGCCAGATGGGGTTCCTGACCGATCCACGGGTCGGTTGAAAGTCGTTGGTGGCGTCTCGGCGACCATCACGGTACTTGCGGTGGTGGCATTGGGAGTCATGACATTGGGGAGCGCACACACGATTACCGCGCAAACCACGGTGACCGGGCAGGTTGATGCGGCGGCCAGGATTCAGCTTTCGCCGACCATCTCGGCATCCCCAGCGTCGGTACCGGGCTCCGCCGGTGCTACATCCGACCACGTCGGGAGCTCACCGTTGCCGGTGACGGTTCCAGATTCGACAGGCACCGTGGTCAGCGCGCCGGTAGCAACCACTACCGATACATCGACCTCGGCATCCGATACATCTCCCGGTTCAGTGTCGACTTCGCCGTCCAAATCGGGAGTCAACTCGACGGCCGCAGCTCCTCCTGCGTG
This sequence comes from Acidimicrobiales bacterium, assembly GCA_017883075.1. Taxonomy (GTDB): domain Bacteria; phylum Actinomycetota; class Acidimicrobiia; order Acidimicrobiales; family RAAP-2; genus DASZIT01. The sequence goes on along the minus strand of JADGOI010000007.1, from coordinate 20 downwards.
CCCCTTGGCCCTTCCGGTTC
>JADGOI010000152.1 GCA_017883075.1 Acidimicrobiales bacterium | reverse complement strand
TTGGCCTGGATGGACCCGGCCAGGATCGCCTCCATGGCCGCGTCCTCCCCATCGAACACCCGGGCCGGGCCATCGAAGGTCAGCTGATCGATCCCGGCCACTTTCACCACCGATCCGTTGGGGGCGAGAGTCCCGGTCAACACCGCAATCCCGCCCTGGACGTGGATCGGGTGGCCCATGGCATGGACCACATCTCCGTCAGGAGCCGGCGGGGACAGGGCGGCCAAGTTCTCCGCCACCGTCTTCCCGGTCACCGTCAGGCAGTCTCCGTACAGCAACCCGGCGTCAAGGAGTTCCTTCATCACCACCGGTACCCCGCCGATGCGATCGAGATCGCTCATGTGGTACTTGCCGTGCGGTTTGGTATCAGCCAGGTGGGGCACCCGGGCCGCCACCTTGTTGAAGTCGTCGAGAGCCAGCTCGACCCGAGCCTCATTGGCGATGGCCAACAAGTGGAGCACCGCGTTGGTGGAGCCCCCCAAGGCCATGGTGACGGCGATGGCATTCTCAAAGGCCTCCCTGGTCATCACCTGTCGTGGCCGAATGCCGGCCCGAAGCAGGTCGACAACAGCCTGGCCCGACGCGAAGGCGGCGTCATCACGCCGGCGGTCGACGGCGGGAGCCGTTGAACTCCCCGGGAGCGACATGCCCAGCGCCTCGGCCACCGAAGCCATGGTGTTGGCGGTGAACATCCCCGCACACGATCCCTCGGTGGGACACGCGTTGTGCTCGATGAGGCTCAACTCCTCGTCGGAGAGGGCATCGACCGCATGGGCACCCACCGCTTCGAACACCGAGGTGATATCCAGAGCACGGTCACGGGCCCGCCCCGGGAGAATCGAGCCGCCATAGAGGAACACACTGGGTAGGTTCAGCCGAGCCGCCGCCATGAGCATGCCGGGAAGCGACTTGTCACACCCGGCCAGGGTCACCATGCCATCGAAGCGCTCGGCGTGCATCACCGTCTCCACCGAGTCGGCGATGACCTCGCGGCTGACCAACGACGCACGCATGCCCTCGTGACCCATGGAGATGCCATCCGACACCGCGATGGTCACGAACTCGAAGGGAAAGCCGCCGGCATCGCGCACGCCGGCCTTGGCCCGCTGGGCCAGGCGAGCCAAGGGGAGGTTGCACGGGGTGACTTCGTTCCACGATGAGGCCACCCCGATCTGTGGCTTGTCCCAATCGGCGTCGGTCATGCCGACGGCCCGAAGCATGGCGCGGGCCGGTGCCCGGGTCGGTCCGTCGGTCACCTCGTGGCTGCGCGGCTTCAATCCGACCAGAGGCTGTTCCGACGGGTCGGTTCGGATGTCTTCACTCATACAGTCATGGTACGGCGTCCCGCACCGGTTGCGTCCCGTACGCTTGAGCCATGGCCGCGGGCAACCACACCACGTTCCCTCCCGGAGAGATAGATCGTCTGGTCGAATCCATTGAAGTCAACGGGTTCGGGATCGTGCGGGGTGCGATTGACGAGATGGCGATGACCGCCCTCGAACAGGAGTTGGCCCATGCCCAGCGGCGCCTGGTGGACGGCGTCCTCGGCCCGCGCCACGGCACCGTGATCCTCGATGAGCCCGATGCCACCATCGACGGCCGCCCGTTCGCCCACTACGTCACGTTTGCCACCGAAGCGTCTCCACTGGCCGCGGCGGCCGTCCGAATCCCCGCCCTGGTGAACGTGGCCCGGAGTGCCCTCGGCACGGGAGCATGGTTACTCGACTACGAACAGTTCGGCGTGGTCTACCAGGATGCGCGCCCTGGGCCGGGTTCGGGCTATTCACGCATCGGATGGCACACCGATCATCAGTCCGGGCCGCATCTCCCGATCTGGCCCGGTCTCGCCTTCACCCTCCACATCGATCCCACCTCGCCGGCCAATGGATTCCTCAGGGTGCTTGCGGGCAGCCATCACGGGGGCACCGACGGAATCCCCCCGGGGTTCGAGAAAGTTCCGGGGGAGATCGCCGTCTACGCCGAGCGCGGGGACATCCTCTTTCATCATTCCGATCTCTGGCATGCCGCGGCGCGGGCAACAGCCGACGGAGACGAAGCTATCCGCAGGCACCTTCGGGGTAGTTGGCACGGCGGCAGCCGGTTGGAGATCGGGCACGGAACCGACGATTTTGTCAAGAACGCCCAACGCTGAATTGCGCCACCGGCGATCCCTCTGGGGGCATCGAACTACGGCAGCTCGCCCACCTGAACGATCATCTTTCCGACGTTTTCTCCGCGCAGCATCCCGATGAAGGCATCCGGGGCATTCTCCAGGCCGTCGATGACCGTCTCGGAGACGTGGAGGGCTCCCTCTTGAATCCACGTGCTCACCCTGGTGGCGAACTCCGGTTGAAGGTTCACATGGTCACCGACGATGAATCCACGCATGGTGAGCCGCTTGCCCACGACGTAGCCCAGGTTCCGGGGGCCGGGAGCCGGCTCCGTGGCGTTGTAGTTCGAAACCGAGCCGCAGGCAGCTATTCGACCGAAATTACGCAGTGCGCTGATGGCGGCTTCGAGGTGCTCGCCACCCACGTTGTCGAAGTACACGTCGATCCCATCGGGTGCGGCGTCGGCCAACAGCTTGGAGACCCGCCCCGAGTGGTAGTTGAAGGCGGCATCGAATCCAAGCTCGCCCACCAGTAGTTCCACCTTTTCGTCCGACCCCGCGCTACCGATGACTCGTTGGGCACCGAGCAAGCGGGCCATTTGGCCGACGGCACTCCCGACGGCACCGGCGGCACCCGAAACAAAGACGATGTCGGACGGAGTGAACCCGGCCACCTCCACCAGCCCGGCATAGGCGGTCAACCCTGTCATGCCGAGGATGCCCAGGTAGTGCGAAAGCGGAGCAGCCGACGGGTCGACCTTCTGAAACAATTTCGCCGGACCCACGGCCAAGTCCCGCCACCCGAAGTTGTGAAGGACGACATCGCCAACCTTGATCGTTTCCGAATTGGATTCGATCACCTCGCCGACAGCTCCTCCCTGCAATGGCTCGCCGAGCCCGAAGGGTGGCACGTAGGACTTCAGGTCGTTCATCCGACCCCTCATGTACGGATCCACCGACATGAAGATGTTGCGGACCAGCACGTCTCCGGGCCCGAGATCGCCTATTTCGAACTCCGCCATCTCGAAATTCTCCGAGGAGGGCTCGCCGCGTGGCCGCGAGGCCAGTCGGATCTCGTGCCCGTTGTGCCGCACCGTCATTGTCAGCCCCCTATTCGTAGCGCCCAGGGATGGGGGCACCCATTGACGAGCCTAATGGGGGCCTCGTATCACCCGAGGTGGATCGATTTCTTCGCCGAACGAGATCCCTGCCTTCGCTCCGCTGCATACACCCATTGATCTCTCTGGCAAGGTCGTCAGCCCAGATGCCCTGCACCCCCAGCGAAACACGGCGAAGTGCTTCGTCGGCAACAAGGGCGGCGACTATCTCTCCGGGGTGGAGAGAAACCAGCGGAAGCCGCGAAACGCAGCCGCCGAAGCAAGCGAAGGGATCGACCTCGACCGTCCCGAATACTTGACCTGCCACCGTTGTCCGTGATCGTGGTCGCATCGACCACCAACGAGCCTGGATCGCACCAGTTCCGGTTCGTGAGCGCTCATTGGCCAATCGATGAAAGTGTCCACTGGGCCCGCGACATCACGTTCGCAGAGGACAAATCGCAAGTCCGGACTAGAACCATCCCTCACATCCTCGCGACACAGCGCATTTCCGCCATCGGCATCATCCGACACACCACTGACCGCACCGTCAACATCGCAGCCGCCACCCGTCAACTCCCCCGAGAACCCATCGTCACTCTCGACCTTCTCGGGATCCCACCCACCCCCACGATGCGAATGACCGTGCCCTGTCCCACCAGGTGGTGAATCCCGCTATCCAAGTACACTTTGCTCTCATGAGAACGCGGCAGACCGGTTCGAGTCGCCTCGATCCGATGATCAGTCGCCTCCGGCGGGACATTTCTTCTTTGATCCGCCGATCCAAGAAGGGCCCGGCACAGAAGGCGGAATCGATGAACCCGGAATCGCTGGTTTGGTCTGTCGATCACCTTTCGCACTTCCGCGGTCACCTTTATGTGGACGGCTGGGCGTTTCACCCTCGCTGCGGCGTGAGATCGATCTCTGTCCAGCTGCCGGGTGGAAAGTTGATCAAAGCACGCGGCTATGGCCTGGCAAGTCCCGACGTTGCGACCCACCATGGCAACAGGGCGAAGAAGTGCCGATTCTCGCTCAGAGTCGCAGTTCCAAACGCTGATGACGCCAGACAGGCAAGCTTGGTGTTTCGCATGAGTCGCGGGCCAGCGGCTCTTGCCGAGAACCTCAACAGGAATTTGGGGGCGGATCCTTTTCATCAGTTGTACCTCCAGTTTCATGAAATGGTGAGATCGCTCGGTGCCCCCCAGATTGTGGAAGTCGGGTCTCGGGCCCGATCGGGGAACGTGCATGTCGGATGGTTGCCGGAAGATGCGACTTACACAGGTTTTGACGTCATCGATGGCCCCAACGTCGATGTTGTTGGAGATGCTCACAAGATCAGTGACTACTTCCCCAGCTCGAGTGTCGATGCAATCTTTTCGCATTCCACAATTGAACATCTCGCCATGCCCTGGAAGGCGGTAATCGAGATGAATTCCATCTTGAAGGTCGATGGCCTCGTGTTCGTTGGGACCCACCAGACATGGCCCGTGCATGATGCACCATGGGATTTCTGGCGTTTTTCGAGTTACGCCTGGCGTACACTCTTCAATGAAGCGACGGGTTTCGAAATCGTCGATGTCGCGATGGGAGAACGGGCCTCTGTCGTGGCGGACTTCCTCACTCCATCCACCGCAGGCCTCGACCTACAACCTGCATTTCTTGGATCTTCAGTAATCGCAAGGAAGATCGGCTCAACAAGCCTTGCTTGGGACGTAGACCCACGCATCACTTCTGACGCCGAATACCCAGCGTAAGACTGTTGGATAGCAGTGCACCCGTGGGTGCGGAGAGCCCTTTCCAAGCCGTCCGCCAGGACTTTCACCTGATGAAGATGTCACGGCCTCTTCATAGCCGAACCTACCGTGCGGTGGCCTGCGGTGTTGGGTCCGGACTGACTTCAGACGTTGCGGTGGTGCTCATCATGGTGGGTGCGAGGCCGGGTGGGCTGCGGTCCACCGCCGTGCGGTACTGACTTGGTCGAACGGCCGCGTAGCGGGTGAGGCCGTCTTCACTCAAGAAGGATTGGCAGCTATCGAGAGGCGGCACGGACCATTGAGGGAGCCGCGGCTTCGGCTCGTGCGATCACCCATCGACGACGTGTGAATTCACCAAACTGCCACCTGCTCGACCCTGTCGGTCAGCCCACCCGCCGGACCGGCACGTGAGCATAGCCGGCCACGTTTGACATGTGAACCCGTTGGCATCCGCTCTCGTCGACTTCGTACGTCGGCCACCGTCGGGCCAGCTCGGTGATGGCGATCCGGCTCTCCATGCGAGCCAGGGCCGCCCCGAGGCAGCTGTGGATGCCGTACCCGAAACCGATCG
>JADGOI010000151.1 GCA_017883075.1 Acidimicrobiales bacterium | reverse complement strand
TACCCAGGCACTGCAACAGAACAATGAGCAGTTCCTCCAGCTGGCGGACGTGAAGCTGAAGGAGACCAGGGAAGCCGCCGAAGGTGAGTTGGCCAAGCGCCAAGTGGCAATCGAACAGCTCCTGAAGCCGATCGGCGAACAGCTCGGCAAGTACGAGGTGGGGATGCAGCGCCTGGAGGTCGAGCGCCAAAAGGCCTACTCGACCCTCACCGAGCAGATGAAACACTTGTCGACCTCGCATGACCAACTCCAAAGAGAAACCGGCAATCTGGTCAAGGCACTTCGAGCCCCTCAGACCCGCGGCCAATGGGGGGAGCTGCAGCTGCGAAGGGTGGTCGAAATGGCCGGCATGTTGGAGCACTGTGACTTTGACGAGCAGGTCACCTCGGACGCCGATGGCGGGCGGATGCGGCCGGACATGGTGGTACATCTTCCCGGCGGAAAGAACGTGGCGGTTGATGCCAAGGTCCCGATGCAGGCGTTTCTCGATGCCAACGAGGCCGACGATGAATCAGTTCGGCGAGCCTGTCTGGCCAGCCACGGTCGCCAGCTCAAAGCCCACGTCGATCAACTGGCGAAGAAGGAGTATTGGAAACGCGTCGATCCGTCGCCAGAGTTCGTGGTGGCCTTCATCCCCGGTGACCCGCTGTTGACGGCCGCCCTCGAACATGAGCCGGGCCTGATGGAGCATGCCGTTGCCAATCATGTGCTGCTCGCCACCCCCACCTCGCTGATAGCCCTCCTCCGGGCCGTCGCCTATGGCTGGCAACAGGACTCGCTGGCCCAGAATGCGCGGGAGGTCCAACTGCTGGGGGCCGAGCTCTACCAACGCCTCTCGATGCTGGGCGACCACGTCGCCGGAGTGGGCAAGGGCCTGAGCAATGCCGTGGTGGCCTACAACAAGGCGGTCGGGTCACTCGAAGGTCGGGTATTGGTCACCGCCCGTCGTTTTGTAGAGATGGGGGTCGTTCCCGTCGGAGAAAAGGAATTGCCGCAGCCGGCGCCGGTCGATGCCACCACCCGGGCTCTGCAATCGCCTGAAATGGCCCCGCCCGCACTGGATCTGCCCTTCGCCGAGGGGCTGTCCGCTTCGATCGCCGAAACCACGGCTGGACTGGACGAACCCGTATCCCGCTTCGGCCAGGACGTCGAGTAGCCGGACAGCGCTCCCCCTCGGGGATCGGGAGTCAGACCCCACCTCACGATGCCGATGCGGCGGTGAAGGTCCCGATCCCCGCTCGTGCGTGTGACCCGGACTGTTCTTGAAACGGCCGATGCCTGGGACTGTGTGTCCCTTCGCACGGTATCCCCTCCTCATCCGGTCGCCCCGGGGCGAACTGCACCCTTTGTCCGCTGGTGCGGCACTATCGTCGTCGGGATGCCAAGAGCTCGACGCCGCAGGAGAGGCCGAAGGCCTGGGCGCCGTTCGGTGGGCGACGTCATCACCGTGTCCATCATCATGTTGGTCCTGGGCGTGTTGGTTGTTGGTTCGGTCGTCGAAATCCATGCCCAGTCGGCGCCGTATCGACGGATGACCGACCAGGGGTACGCGCAACTGGCCTCCTCGGTCATCGAAGCCTCCAATCAAACGGGTGCCCGGTTGGCCGCGGTGATCAATGTCGCACCGACCATTCCCAACCAACGGTTGCCGAATACCGCTCGCGGTGAGATTCAACAGGGTCTCGACGCGGCGGTGTCCACATCGTCGGAAGAGGCCCGTCAGGCCCAGCAGCTGACCCCCCCTTCGCCGAGTGACGACGTAGCCCGGCAATTGACGGCAATTTTTGTCAGTCGGGCTGCGGCGGTGGTCATCGTGGCACGGACCATTGACCAATTGTTGGGAATGGCGCCTCTATCGATCGCCGGGGCTCCCAGCACCACAACCACGACTTCGCCGAATTCGGCTGCACTCATTTCGGTCGCCCAGGCATCCCAGCAGTTGGCAGTAGAGGGCACACAAATCGAACGGGAGGATCGCGCCTATGCAGCATTGGCCACTCGGCTCCGCAATGGCAAGAACACCGGTTCCGGCCCGATCCGGCTGCCCGCGTCGGTATGGGCACCATCGGGAGCTCCACTCAGTTCGGCCCAACTCGCGGACACCGCCGCACCCCTGAAAGCCGCGGTGGCTCTGGTGCCGTATCACCAGATGGTGATCACCGCGGTCGGTCTGGCACCTCCGGCCGTCCCCTCGTCCACCCCCAATGATGCCGCCGGATCCGGCATTGTCGGAATCTCATGTGACGCTCCGAGCTCGACAGTTGCGGGCCCAACCCCCACCCGGTTGCCGCCGACCAGCTCGGTCACCCCGCTGGTCACCGTGACCAACTGTGGAACCGTGGATGAAGCCAACGTGACGGTGACCGAGACCCTGGCCCTGGCTGGTCCTGCTGGGGCGGGCCCTTTGCCGGCGGGCACGTCAGGATCGTCGGCCCGGACCGTGGTGACCACCGTCTCCGGCCAGTCCCGATCCCTGGACCTTCCGGCACTCAACGTCGCCAAAGGCAACAACTACACATTGACGGTCACCCTGACCCCACCTGCCGGCCAGGTAGACCCGGCCGGGACATCCCAGCAGTTTCTTCTCCAAATTGTGAGTTGACCCGATTTCGTGGGCGCTCGGGACCGGAGATGGGGGCGGAACCAATACCCTGTGGCGTCCGGTGGTGGGATGCCACAGGTCACGATCTAGGATCGGCGAGGACGATACACGAGCTGTAGGGCAGAAGGGTTTGAGATTAGTGGCCGAGAGCATCACGATCACCGACAATCGCACCGGCGAGTCGCTCGAAATCCCATTCCAAAACGGTGGCATCGCGGCATCCGACTGGTCGAAGCTTCTGCCGGGAGTCTGGTTCTACGACCCCGGGTTCGTCTCCACCGCCGCATGTGAAAGTGCCATCACCTACCTCGACGGCGAAGCCGGAATCCTCCGCTATCGGGGTTACCCCATTGAGCAGTTGGCGGAAAAATCCACCTTCTTGGAGGTGGCATACCTTCTGCTGAACAGTGAGCTACCAACCCCGGAGCAGTACCAGGTGTGGCAGCACGACATCACCCACCACACCTTTATCCACGAGAACGTGCGAAAGCGTTTCCTCGACGGATTTCATTACGACGCTCATCCCATGGGGATGCTCGTCTCCGCGGTAGCTGCGCTTTCTACTTTCTATTCCGATGCCAAAGACATCTTCGACATCGAATCCCGAAACAAGCAGATCGTTCGGCTGATCGCCAAAATGCCGACGTTGGCCGCCGCCGCCCACCGGTTCAGTGTGGGGATGCCATTCGTCTACCCCGACAATTCACTGGAGTTCGCTTCCAACTTCCTGTCCATGATGTGGAAGACCGCCGAGCCCCGCTTCGATGCCAACCCGGCTCTGGCGCGTGCGCTCGACATCCTCTTCATCCTCCACGCCGATCACGAGCAGAACTGCTCCACCACCGCCATGCGGGTGGTGGGCTCTTCTCACGCCGACCCCTACTCCGCCACAGCTGCCGCTGCCGCTGCTCTTTACGGGCCACGACATGGTGGGGCAAACGAGGCGGTGATCCGGATGCTCACGGAGATCGGCTCCATCGACAACGTCGAGTCGTTCGTGGCATCGATAAAGGCTGGCCACGGTCGGCTTCAGGGCTTCGGGCACCGGGTCTACAAGAGCTACGACCCTCGGGCCAAGATCATCAAGAAGACCGCCGACGAGGTATTCGAGATCACCGGGAAGAACCCGTTGCTCGATATTGCCCTCAAGTTGGAAGAGATTGCGCTTTCCGACGAGTACTTCATCTCCCGAAAGCTGTACCCGAACGTCGATTTCTACTCGGGCCTGATTTACCAGGCGATGGGCTTCCCTCTCGAGATGTTCCCGGTGCTGTTCGCAATCCCCCGCACCGCCGGGTGGCTGGCCCACTGGCAAGAGATGCTCGATCAGGACTCCAAGATCGCACGTCCCCGCCAGCTCTACATCGGTGCGCCGCCGCGCGACTATGTGGGGATGAGCGACCGCTAGTTCACAGTCTTGAACGGCATCGCCAACTGAGGAGAATTACCATCAGGGTGGGAACGGTGATGCCGTAACGGGTCGGCCACGCCCTTCTTGGAGGAGTCCCGCTCGCCGGCGCTGAGACTCCATGGCGGATCAGCCCGGCTCCGATGGCGGTCGGCACCACCCCTGCACGCCAACGGACTAGGAGGCCGGCTTGGTTTCTGCCAGTCGCATGAGCCCCTCTTGGGCCATGGAGACGACCAACTCGCCGTCTCCGGTGAACATGAAGCCCCGGGCCAAACCTCGGGCTCCGTAGGCGGTGGGGGAGTCCATGTCGTAGAGGAGCCATTCATCGGCCTTGAACGGTCGGTGGAACCACATGCAGTGGTCGAGGCTCGCTCCCATGAAGTCCGGATTGTCCCACCGCACGTTGTGGGGGGCCAGCATGGTGTCGAACAGTGACATGTCCGAGGCGTAGGCGGCGATGGCAGCGTGGAGGACGGGATCGTCGCGGAGCGTGCCGTCGGCTTTGATCCATAGCCGCTGCACCGGCTCGTTCCCCTCCTTGTGCATGAAGGGAAGTTCGCCGATATGTCGTTGCTCGATCGGGTGGGGGCGCGAGAACCAGTCCCCCATCACCTCCCGGTAGGGCTCGAGTCGGGTGAGGAGCGACTCGAGCTCGTCGGGTGGTGGCACATCGGGCATGGGGAATTGATGCGAAAGACCGGCTTCGTCGACGTGGAACGACGCCGACATGTTGAAGATGGCCCGACCATGTTGGATGGCCACCACCCGGCGGGTGGTGAACGAACGGCCATCGCGAATGCGGTCCACTTCGTAGAGAATGGGAACCGTCGGGTCGCCGGGTCGCAGAAAATAGGCGTGGAGCGAGTGGGGGCGCCCCACCTCGACCGTACGACCAGCTGCCATCAGTGCCTGGGCGGCCACCTGGCCGCCAAATACTCTCTGGCGGTCTTCGTCGGGGCTGACCCCCCGGAAGATATTGACTTCGATTGGCTCGAGATCGAGGATCTCAACGAGGGAATCGAGTGCGTCGCTCACCGGCACATCCTGTCAGGTGCCTGGGTGGTCCCCTCTACGGTGGCGTGCCATGCCATCTCGTTCCCGACGGATTCCAGTGGGGGATGGCCACGGCTGCCCGTCAGGGCTCCGGTAGCCGGCCTCCTTCGGCCCAACCTCCGATCGGTTCCCCCTCGAGTGGGGCCTGCTCGATGGTATCGAGTCGGTCCTCGGTTGCCGACCGACATTCGGGATCGTCGAAGTGGATCGCCGAAGTGGATCGCCGGGCATTCGAACGCCACCCTCAACCCGGCGCAACGTGGTTGGGCGGTGTCACCGCCGCGAATCGCAGTTGAATCGCAGTTGAGACGTCCTTCAGCATCCGAGGGAGGGTTCGGCGCCAAATATTACGGATTGGTTACGGCTAAGGTGGAGCCATATGACTTCCGTCCTCACCCGGGCTGAACACCTGTGGCAAAAACGGGAGACTCCCGAGGCAAAGCAGCTCATCCGCTACTCAATGGTGTCCGTGGTC
>JADGOI010000150.1 GCA_017883075.1 Acidimicrobiales bacterium | reverse complement strand
CGGCGAGTTTGCCTGGGGCAAGTTCCGGATGGTCTTCGGATGGGCGCTGCTCGAGTACGCGGTGATCGCCGGGATGCTCGTCTATGTGTTCATCTTGGATCAGGTACCGAGCGCTACGCTGACGGTGCTCATCGCCGCTCTCGTGCTCTTCGCCGTCGACATCCCGATGATGTTCGGATTCGCCGTGGCGCGCTACCAGTCGGTCTCGCCCAAGGCGTCAAGGAATGAGCCATGAGCGACGTGTCTGACGGACCGAGTTGGTGAGAAGCCGCCCCTCAGGGCCGAGCGTTCCAAAGGAACCAGGGCGAGCATGTGCGGAGCCCGGCGGGTTGGATCGGCCGGGCGGTAATGTCTGGTCATGGGAATGTCATGGCGTCTCCTCGCATCGCGTCCCTCGCTGGCTGGCGCCGATGACTTTGCTGCCCGTTCGCGTCCGATCCGCGAGAATCCAGCAAACGGCCAATGACAGCCAATGTCTGCCGGATGCATGGGAACAGGTGACAGCACATTCCTGACGACGGCCAACGATTCTCGTCCGTGCCTGCGACGTCTCGCTTCAACATATGAGCTCCGACATCCTCATCCGGGCGGACGGGGTAAGCGTGGTGCGCGATGGGACTGCGCTGATCGAGGACATCACCTGGGAAGTGCGTGCAGGCGAACGATGGGCGCTGCTCGGCCCCAACGGCTCGGGAAAGACCACCCTGCTGCGTGTGGTCGGCTCGGCCCTGTGGCCCACCCGGGGCGTCGTGGAGATCCTGGGCGAGCGCCTGGGCTGCGTCGATATGCGTGTCCTGAGGCAACGGATCGCCACGGTGAGCGCGTCGATCAGCCGGTCGCTCCGCCCTGAGCTGTCTGCCCTCGATGTGGTACTGACCGGTCGCTATGCCGTTCTCGAGACATGGTGGCACGAGTTCTCCACGGACGACAGGGCGGAGGCCGATCGCCTGCTGCGACGCGCCGGGTTCGGGGGCGATTCGTTCGACGGCCGGTCGTTCGGGCTGCTGTCGGAGGGAGAGCGCCAACAGGTACTGCTGGCCCGGGCGTTGATGGGCCGACCCGAGCTACTGCTGATGGACGAGCCTGCCGCCGGACTCGACCTCGGGGCGCGGGAGCGACTGGTCGGCCGGCTCTCGGCGCTGGCCGACGACCCGTCGGTGCCGGCACTGGTGTTGGTCACCCATCATCTGGAAGAGATACCGGCGGGGATGACCCATGCCGCCCTCCTCCGTGACGGGAGCATGGTGGCGTCGGGACCGGTGGATGACGTGCTCACGAGCAGCGTTGTATCCGACGCGTTCGGAATCGATGTCGCGGTGGAGCACTCCGACGGCCGCTGGACGGCCCGGGCCGAGCGCCGGTAAGCGAAACGTCGGGAAGTAGCCATTCCCAGCACCCAGGCGAACGAGGAGCCCGAAAACCGGATCGCGGCAGATTTCTGGTTGGGACCCATCTGCCCGTGGGCATGGATGACGTGACGGTGGATTCTGTTCGCGTCCGGGGTCCGGCCCATCACCGTGCGCCGGCACGTGATGTCCCCAGGCTTGTCTCAACTGGGAAATGGGGGATCTCGCCGAGGATTACCGCCAAACGGTCGCCTCCTCATGGGGGCCGGTCCGGGTCTGCGTTGCCGCTCAGGAGGCCCACGGGGATGACGTCCTGTTGCCGCCGTGCCCCGAGCTGGGGAATCGCTTGCATCTTGAGGACAAGCCGAGGGAACGGGCCGCCGTGGAAGGGGTGGAGTTCTTGGGCCGGTGGTCTCCACGACCCCGCGGGAAGAAGTTGCCTGTGTCCTGTGGGACGACGCGCTCGGCGTGGCCGGGACCGACGGCTTCTTCGAGTCGAAGCGCTCTCGCATCCAAGACCCTGACTTCACCTGAGCAGACCCCGACGGCATCGCCGGTGGTTAGGTCAGCAGGGTATCCAGATTGTCAGAGGCGGCAAAGGCGGCAAGCAGAGCGCGGTCGCGTTCATAGCTGAGCAGATCGGTGGCGCCGGCCAGGTCCACCCACCTCACCTCGTCGACCTCGTCGCTGGTCTCGAAGCCGCCGTCGTGCTTTACCGTCATCATCCAATAGGCGACAACCTTGGAGCGCCCCTTGCGATCCTCGTATTCGGTGTGACCGAGGAACCTGACCAACTGGCAGATGAGACCGGTCTCCTCGAGGACTTCTCGCAGCGCGCAATCCTCCAAGGGCTCGTCCACTTCGAGCTTGCCCTTGGGGAAGCTCCAGTCCTCCCGCATCGGGCGGTGGACCAGGGCCACGTCCCACCGACTCCCGGCCTGCCGCACCACCAGCCCGCCCCCCGCCCTGACGACATCGTTGGATTGGCTCGTTTCGACGATCATGCCTCGGCTGTTCCGCACAGAGGCGACTCTACCGCCGTGTGTTGCCGAGAGCAGGCACCTACGGACACCGGCCGGGAAGTCTTCACAGTGGCCTGGGTTGTAGTCTGCGACCATGAGCGAGCGGGCGAGTGAAGTTGACGCTTCCGCAACCGACGACGTCGAGGTGGAGTGGCAATTCGACGCCCTGGACCTGCGGCCGGTGGAACGATGGTTGGCCGATCTTCCGGGGCGACCTATCGGTGGTCTCTCGGCGACACAGGCCTTGACCGCTCTGGCCAAACCGGTGATCCATCAGGTCGACCGCTACCTCGATACCGAGGACTGGCGGATCGGACAGGCCGGGTTCGTGCTGCGGACAAGGCGCAAGAGGCGCCGGGACGAGGCAACCCTCAAAGACTCGCGTCCGGCAGGCAAGGATGGTCTTCGCCGGCGACTGGAGGTGACCGAGCCAATGCGGCCCGACGGCATCGCCGGGCTCGGTGCCGGCGGACCGGTGGGACGTCGGCTCAGGGCAGTGGCCGGCAGTCGGCCCCTCCACCAGATACTGGAGATTCGTACCCGTCGCCGGGCGTTCTCACTACGGGTAGCGGGCGAGGAGGTGGCCGAGTTGGCACTGGATGAGACCACCATTGTCGGCGATACCGGTGCCCGGCCGGCCCGCCTGCGGCGGGTAGAGGTGGAGGTGGCCCATGGGTGGGTGGTAGCCCTCGAGCCGGTTGTGGCCGATCTCCGTGTGGCCTGCGGGCTGCAACCGGCCACCTTGTCCAAGTATGAGGCGGGACTGTTGGCGCTCGGCATCACCATTCCCGGTCTACCCGATCTCGGCTCGACCGCGGTCTCGCCCGATGCTTCCCTGGGTGAGTTGACCTACGCCGTGCTCCGGCGGCATCTGGGCGTGGTGCTGGCTCGGGAATCGGGCACCCGGCTCGGCGAAGACATCGAGGACCTCCATGTCATGCGGGTCGCCACCCGTCGGCTGCGGGCTGCCATCGACGTGTTCATCAGTGTGCTGCCGGTACGGATCAACGGTCTGCGCAGCGAGCTCGGCTGGTTGGCCGCGGTACTGGGCGACGTGCGGGATCTGGACGTCCAACTCGAGCACTTGGACAACATGGGCGAGTGGAGCATTGCCTGGGCGAGCTCGGAGGTCACCGAGGACCCTTTGATCCACCTCCGCCAACTCCTGGCCGAGCATCGCGATGAGGCGCGTGGTCGCCTGCTCGCCGCCCTCGATTCTGCCCGCTACCAACGACTCCTGAAGGGTCTCACCGCCCTGGTCGTGCAAGGACCCTCCCGTCGTTTCGCCGCCGCCGGTGTGCCGGCGGTGGTCTCGGTCCCCGAACTGCTGGCGTCACGCCACCGCCGCGTGCTGAAGGGTGCACGCCGGGCCCGCAAGAGCGGTGTGGCCGCCGATTTTCACCGGCTGCGCATCCGGGCGAAGCGGCTCCGCTACTCCCTCGAGTTCACCGCTGATCTCTACGGGTCCCGTACCGAGAGGTACGTCCGCCGGCTGGCCCGTCTGCAAGACGCGCTCGGCCTCATGCAGGATGCGGAGGTTGCCACCTCACAACTGTTGGCGATCACCGCGGCCAGCGGTTCGGAGCTCCCCTCGCTCACCGTCTTCGCCATGGGCAGCGTGGCGGAGCGCTATCGGGTCGAAGCCGCCGACCTACTGGCTTCGATGACCCGGCGGTTGAAGGTGCTCGACGGTGACGAATGGAAGGCGCTGGCCCATCTCATGGCCGATCGCCGCGATGAGGCTCTCGCCGCCATCCCGATTCCCCGCCCGAGGACCCGGCCCGCCACGCCGGTCAGGGCTTTGCCTGACGTCCTGACCGAGCCGACCGAGCCGACCGAGCCGACCGAGCCGACCGAGCCGGAGACTGTGGGTGAGGGGCAGGCTGCGGGCGGGCCGGGCATCAAGCCGACCCCGTTCGATGTGGTCACCGGGATTGGGCACAGAGACGAGGCACCTGCGCTGACGGCCGTGACCTCGCCCGGCGCCTCAGTGGGACTGGTGGCACTCCCCGATCAGGTGGACCCGCCTTCGGCCGAAGGGTCCACTGACCACTCCACCAATGCCGTTGGCGAACGCTGATCAACCGACGGTCTCGCGACCGCCGGCCATTCGCTCGCCACCAGGCGACGATGCCGACACGGCACTAGCGGATCAGCGAAACCACCAGCAGCACTTGCGCCAAGTGATAGGTGACGTGGACCAACAGCGTCCCCTGGCGGAGGGGGCGAACAAATCGATCGGTAGCCAGCAGTGTGTCCGACGCCAAGAAGCACACCGCCCCAACTGCCGCTGCCGGTCGTCCCACGTTGGCGGCCAGCACCACCATCGTCAGGATGGCCGCCATATAGAGGCAGACCGGTCCGATCAGAGAACTCTGCCCATGGCGGTGGAGCGATCGGACAATGGTGTAGCCGGGGAGGCACTCGACGGCCAGGACAACGACAGCTGAAAGGGTCAGCCCGGTAGCTGAGAAGGTGAACGGCGGGGTGGTGGGTGTTGCTGCGGGCTGAAGGAGGCCGACAATGAAGAAGCCATGGCCGGCCAGAAAGGCGACCAGGCCGGGGATGAAGAGGTTCTGGGGCAGCATCAGCAACACGTCGCCAACCAGGCAACACACCAGTGCCGCCACGAACCAACCGCGCCGGGCGCCAAGGTCGGAGTGCGTAGCGGGGATCAGGGCGGCGGCGGCCACGAGCAGCGCCAGCACCGCGGGTTTGGCGGCGTACTGGAGCCGGTTATTGGAGGTGCCTACGGCTACCCAATCGACCAGAGCGGCCACACCGGCCAGCACGATGAGGGTCGAGACCGCGGTCACCCGCAGGACGATACCGGGGCATCACCCGGCTCGACCTGCGATATCAGAAATCGGTTGAGCGCGGCCCGGGAACGGTGTACAACATTCCCAGAACAACCGGGGGAGGCCGTTGCGAACACCTCGGTGTTCCATGTCGGCATCGTCATTCTCCGACCATCCACCACTGCTGAAAAGCCTGTCGTTATGGTTTTCCAGGAAAGAAGGTAGGTCGAGGAGTTGACGCTCATGGTCCTTGTGGTGATCCTCGTGGTGGCATGGCTGGTGATTCTGGGTCCCACTGTGTTTCGGAGGCGGTCCGAACACGGTGGCGGAGTCAGCTCCATCTCGCATTTCCATCATCAACTCCGTGTGCTGGAGCACTCGAGGGGGATGCCGATCGT